>JAEZAW010000303.1 GCA_023430315.1 Pseudomonadota bacterium
CCCTTGCGACGCGCCGCGCATCCTCGAAATGGACGTCGCCGACCAGCCGGCTTTTCCCGCCCTCGCCCGGCACGCGATTGATACCGACATCGATCACAATGGCGCCGGGCTTGATCCAGTCGCCACGGATGAACTCCGGCCGGCCGACCGCCGCAATGAGCAGGTCCGCGCGCGCCGCGATCTCGGGCAGTGCTCGGCTCTTCGAGTGAGCGATCGTCACCGTGCAGTTTTCCGCGAGGAGGAGCTGTGCAACGGGCTTGCCGACGATGTTCGAACGGCCGATGACGACGGCTTCGAGGCCCGCGAGGTTTGCCTGCACCGACTTCGCCAGAATGATGCAGCCGAGCGGCGTGCAGGGAACCAGCGCCGGCTGACCGCTCGCGAGGCGCCCGACATTGATCGGGTGAAAGCCGTCCACGTCCTTGGCCGGATCGATGGCCTCGATGACGCGACCGGAGTCGATATGCGGTGGCAGGGGGAGCTGCACGAGAATGCCATCGACGTCCTCGCGGCGGTTCAGCTCATCCACGATCGCAAGCAGTGCGCTTTCGCTCGTCGTCGCCGGCACCTTGATCTCGAATGAGGCCATGCCGGCGGCCCGCGTCTGGCCGTCCTTGTTGCGCACGTAAATCTCGCTCGCCGGATCATCTCCGACGAGGACGACGGCGAGCCCCGGCATCACACCATGCTCGCGGCCGAGGCGCGTGACTGCCGCTTCGACATCCGACCTGAGCCCCGCCGCGATCGCCTTGCCATCAATGATCGTCGCCACCGACATCCTGCCCCCTCGTCCCACTCACTCTTCGACACCCACGCGGCGCGCGATCTCCGCCACAAGCGCCGCCTCGTTGCCGGCAATAGCCAGGCTCTTGACCCGCGCCGTGCTCCCGCCGACCAGCGTCACCGTACTCTTCGGCACGCCGAGCCAGTCGGCAACGGTTTCGACCACAGCGGCGTTGGCCGCGCCCTTGTCCGGCACAGCACGCACGCGCACCTTCAGTGCCGGACCTTGGGCCGTGTCCTCAAGTCCCTCGACGACATCCTTGGAGGATTTAGGCGTCACGCGAACCCTGAGGATCAGGCCGTCTTTGGAGCGCGTCCAGGGCAAGGCCGCGCCGGACGTCATCGCGCCAGGTCGATGAGCGTTGGAATGATCACGCTCTGCACGAAGTAGCATCCGAGCAGCAGGATGACGGGCGAGATATCGATGCCGCCGAGATCCGGCAGCACACGCCGTATGGGCCGCAGCAGCGGCTCGGTGACGGCATTGAGCGCGTTCCACAGCGAGCGCACGAAGGGGTTGTAGGCATTGACGACGTTGAAGGCCATGAGCCAGCTCAATATGACGCTGGCGATGATCACCCACGTATAGAGAGAGACGAGATAGCTGGTGAATTCGAGCAGTCGGATGAGCAGCACGGGCGCCGTTCCCTTTTGAGTCTCGACAGTTCATGTAGCCATGCGCCGCCGCCGGGTTCACCGTGGCTGCGGGCCTTATCCCCGGTAATGCGAATACTGGCCCTTCGCGCGGTAGGACTCGAGATACGTGGGCACGATGGTATCGATCGCGTGCGGCCCGTGAACGCCGAGGCCCTGTAGGGTGCGGCCTTCCTTGGTCGCCGCGTCGCTCACGACGTTGTCGGCCTGAAGCATCCGCACCTGGTCGACGGTGAGCGGCCGCAGAGCATTGGGGAGTGGCGCGGTCAATGCCGCAACGAGCTTCGCGAGCCAGAAGGGGAGCGGCAGATAGCCTCGTGAGCGGCCGGCGTGCTCCTGCACGCGGTCGAGCAAGGCGCGGAAATTGAGCACCTCGGGTCCGCCCAGTTCGTAGATCGTGCCCGGCTTGCCGGCGCCCTCGCAGACATTGGCGATCGCGGTCGCGACGTCGCCGACATATACCGGCTGGAAACGCGTGCGCCCGCCGACGAGCGGCAGCACGGGCGCCGTCCGCGCCATGGCGGCAAAGCGGTTGAACAGGCTGTCCTCAGGTCCGAACATCAGCGAGGGCCGCAGGATGATCGCTTCGGGAAAAGCCTCGAGCACCGCGGCCTCGCCCTGGGCCTTGGTGCGTCCGTACTGACCCGCCGAGTTGCTGCTGGCACCAATCGCGGACACATGCACGAGACGCCGGGCGCCGCCCTCGCGCGCGGCCCGGGCTACGGTCCTGGCGCCCGCGACATGGATCGAGTCGAAGGTCTGCGCGCCGGATTTGGCGAGGATGCCGACCAGATTGACGACCCCGTCAGCGCCCTCGAGCGCCCGTGCAATCGAGTCGGGAAAGCGGACATTGCCCTGCACGGCATGGATCTGACCGACGGACCCCATGGGTTGCAGGTAGCCCGCGAGATCGGGTCGGCGCACGACCGCGCGCACCCTGAAGCCGCGCCGCGCCAACGCCCTGACCGTGTGCCGGCCGACGAAGCCCGAGCCGCCCACGACTGCAATGAGCCGCCCTTCTTCTCGTTTCACCATGCCCGTATCCCCATTACCTAGCCGCGCGAGCAATACATGGCTGCGCGGCCGGCCTCAAGGGCGCGGCTGGCGCAGGTCGCTGGCGAGGCTTGGTCCACCCGTCGAAAAAGGCTTTCTGAGAACACGGTAAATGTATTGGAAATGGATCTCCTGCCGCGGGCCTTAGCAGTGTGCCGGAATTGGCCGGAATGTACTGGTGCTGGGCGCCTGTTGACGAAGCAAAAAGGAAGACGGTCCGAAGTCATTTAGTCAAAAGCCGATCGAATTTACTTCTTCTCAGTCAGAGCCCTCGCATCTTGCGTTTATGCCCGCCCTCAAGTCGGCGTGGCAGCATTCGACGGCCTGATGTCGGGATAGGAGTTGCGTACCCATGGCCAGATTTGATGTTGCATTCCACGAGATGCCGGCCCTTTCAGCCCAGGGCGGTGCGGCCGATGCGCTCTTCGAGCTCGGGCTCGCCTATTGCAGCGGCCGCGATGTCGGAGTCGACTTCATCGAGGCGCACAAGTGGTTCAATCTCGCGGCACTGCGCGGCAACAGCGAAGCCAAGCGCTACCGCAGCGAGCTTGCAAGCGAGATGAGCCGCGCCGAGATCGGCCAGGCCCAGCGCCGCGCCCGCGAGTGGCTCGCCCTCCACTAGACCAAGCCGTTCCGACCGTGGATCAGGTACGCCGGCCGCGTGCTGAGCTGCTCATAGTAGCGCTCCACTGCCGGCAGCTCGGGCTTCTCGAACTCTAGTCCGAGATACCGGTTCACGATCATGCCGACGGGGATGTCGGCGATGGTGAAGTTGGCGCCGCAGACGTAGGGCCCACCGGACCGCGCAAGATCGGCATCCAGTCGCTGGAGCTGACGCGTCCAGTGCCAGATGCCCCAGTTGATCAGCTCCGTCTTCCCGACGAACTCCGGCGTCTTGGCGTGCAGTCCCAGGAATACGGGCCGCAAGCCCGCGAAGCCGTCACTGATACCCCAGTCCATCCATTGATCGACGGTCGACCGCGCTCGCAACTCCACGGGATATAAATCGCTCCTCTCGTTCTTGCTCGCGAGATAGCGCAGGATCGCGTTGCTCTCCCTCAGCACGAAACCGTCGTCCTCGATGACGGGGACGAGACCGAAGTGGCTGATCCGCTGAAATTCCGGATCGCTCGTCGGCCGGTAGCCGCGCCCCCAATCCTCGCGCTCGTACGGGAGCGACATCTCCTCGCACAGCCACAGCACCTTGCGCACATTGATGCCGTCGGCACGGCCGTAGATCTTCAGCATTGCGCTTCCCCGCTCAGGTTGGCCCGAGCTTAGCCCGCGTGCCATGCATCCGCCAATCGTGTGCCCGCATAGCTGAGGCTTTGTGCGCGGGCAGACCAACTGCTATCGAATGACCACGGAGCGACCCGAGGAAGCTCCGCGCAGGCAATTGGTGGAAATGCCCATGATCTACGACTTCATCATCGTCGGCGGTGGCTCGGCGGGTTCGGTGCTCGCCAACCGGCTTTCGGCGAAGAGTGCGAACAAGGTGCTGCTGCTCGAAGCCGGCCCCGACACGCCGCATGGCGCCGTCCCGAAAGAGATCCTCGACAGCTACCCTGGCACGGCCTACTTCGACCCGCGCTTCCACTGGACCAAGCTGCGCGTACGCACCGAAGTCGTCTCCCACAACAATCCGACCGAAGCCCCGCCCCCCTTCCGCAAGTATGAGCAGGCGCGCGTACTCGGTGGCGGATCCTCGATCAACGGCCAGCTCGCAAATCGCGGCGCGCCGACGGACTACGCCGAATGGGAAGCCCGCGGCGCGCGCGGCTGGAACTGGGATGGCGTGCTCCCTTACTTCCGCAAGGTCGAGCGCGACATGGACTTCGACGGCCCCTATCACGGCAAGGAAGGCCACATTCCCGTCCGCCGCATCTTCCCCGAGCATTGGACCGGCTTCGCCAAGGCGGCGGCCAAGGCCTTCGAAGCCCAGGGCTGGAAATACGTCGAGGATCAGAACGGCGCGTTCGAGGACGGCTATCTCCCGCTTACGCACTCGAATGCCAATGAGCAGCGCGTGTCGGCCGCCATCGGTTACCTCGGCCCCGAGACCCGGCTCAGAAAGAACCTAACCATTTCGACGAGCACCGAGGTGAGCGGCCTCATCTTCGAGGGCAATCGTTGCGTCGGCGTGCGCGCGCAGGTCAAAGGCAGTGCTCAGGAATTCCGCGCCAACGAGGTTATACTGTGCAGTGGCGCGATCCACTCGCCGGCTCATCTTATGCGCGCGGGCATCGGTCCCGTCGGTCATCTCAAGGATCTCGGCATCGATGTGCGGGCGGCACTACCCGGCGTCGGCCAGCGCTTGACGGATCACCCTGCAATTTCCGTCTCCGCCTACCTGCGCCCGCAAGGCCGCCAGAACGATTTCACGCGGCGGCATATGACGCTTGGTCTGCGCTACTCGTCAGGCATCGGTGACCTGCCGCCCGGCGACATGTTCGTCAGCGTCGTCTCGAAGTCGGCGTGGCACGATGTCGGCAAGCGCATTGCCTCGATGCTTATCTGGGTGAACCGCACCTGCTCGGAGCGCGGCGAGGTCAAGCTCGTGTCGCGCGATTCCCGAGAAGAGCCGCTCGTCGAGTTCAACCTACTCTCGGATCGCCGCGATCTCGAGCGGCTCATGGATGGCTTCAAGCGCATGGGCCAAGCCTATGCGCATCCGGAGCTGCAGAAGGTCACGACGAACCCATTCCCTGCCGCCTACTCGGATCGCGTACGCGGGCTCGGCGTCGTGTGCACGAAGAACAAGATCATCACCGGCATCGCCGGACGCCTGCTCGACGGCCCACAGTCGCTGCGCAACTACCTTTTCGACAATTACATCGTCGAAGGCTTCAAGTACGACCAGGTCATGCAGGACGACGAGGCGCTCGAAGCCTTCGTGCGCAAGGCGACCATCGGCGTGTGGCACGCGTCATGTACGTGCCGCATGGGTGAGGATGGCGATCCCATGGCCGTAACGGACGCACAAGGACGCGTGCGTGGTGGCATCAGCGGCCTGCGTGTCGTCGATGCCTCGATCTTCCCGATGGTGCCGAGCGCGAACACGAACTTCCCGGTGCTCATGAGCGCCGAGAAAATCGCGGACGCGATATTGGCGGCGTAAAGCGAGTAAGCATGATCCAGCGGGTTCTCGTGACCGGCTCTGCCGGACGGATCGGAAGAGCTGCCGTCGCGGCCATCGCCGAGCGCGGCCACACTGTCGTCGGCCTCGACATCCGGTCATCGCCCGGCCTGCCGCCAGCGCAGGTGTTCATTGCGTCGCTGCTCGAGCAGGACAAACTTTCGGCCGCAATTGCAGGCGCCGACTGCATCGTGCATCTCGGCGCAACGCCCGACGATGCCGTCTATCCACGCCCCGCCCCACCTGGCGACGTCGACAACTTCGAGGATGAGCTCGTTCCGAACAACATCGTCGGCGCCTATCGGGTGATGGAGGCCGCGCGTAAGGCTGGCGTGAAAAAGCTCGTGCTCGCCAGTAGCGGGCAGGTGATCGTCGGCCACCGCAAGGCCGGCAACATCCCGGTTCGCGCAGACGCGTCATACGCGCCCCGCTATCTCTACGCCTGCACCAAGGTGTTTCTCGAGCAGCTCGGCCAAGTCTATGCCGCCCATCACGGCATGAAGGTGATCGCCGTGCGGCTCGGTTGGTGTCCCCGCAATCCAGGCCAGGTCGCGGAGTTGACCGCTAATCCCGACGATCAGGATGTGTATCTGAGCCCCGCCGATGCCGGCCGCTTTTTTGCTTGCGCCGTCGACGCGGCACTCGATCGCCTGCCGTCGTTCGCACCTGTCTATGTCACGAGCCGACCGCTCACCCGCGAGCGCTACGATCTCGCGCCCGCGCGCGACCTCGTCGGCTATGAGCCTCAGGACTGCTGGCCCACCGACGCCGGCGCGTTTTGAGCTCGACCGGCCACGGCAACGGCGGCGCGATATTGTGGGCGTAGCGCATCGCGCTTTCAGCGCGAGAGGGGCGGGCGGCCCGTGAACCCCCCGGGGGGGGGGGGGGGGGGGGGGGGGGGGGGGGGGGGGGGGGGGGGGGGGGGG
>JAEZAW010000360.1 GCA_023430315.1 Pseudomonadota bacterium
ATCCTCGGCGGCACCATCTTCCGCGAGCCCATCATCTGCAAGAACGTGCCGCGCCTCGTGCCCGGCTGGACGCAGCCCTTCGTTATCGGCCGCCACGCCTTCGGCGATCAATACCGCGCCACGGACTTCAAGTTCCCCGGCAAGGGCACCATCACGCTTAAGTTCACCGGTGAGGACGGTCAGGTCATCGAGCGCGAAGTGATCAAGACGCCGGGCGCGGGCGTGACCATGGCCATGTTCAACTACGACGAGTCGATCCGCGACTTCGCCCGCGCCTCGTTCAACTATGGCCTCGCCCGCAACTATCCGGTTTATCTCTCGACCAAGAACACGATCCTCAAGGTCTATGACGGCCGCTTCAAGGACATCTTCCAGGAGGTGTTCGATAAGGAGTTCAAGGCCGAGTTCGACAAGCGCAAGCTCATCTACGAGCACCGTCTCATCGACGACATGGTTGCAGCGTGCCTCAAGTGGTCGGGCGGTTATGTCTGGGCCTGCAAGAACTACGACGGCGACGTGCAGTCGGATACGGCGGCGCAGGGCTTCGGATCGCTCGGCCTCATGACCTCCGTGCTCATGACACCGGATGGCAAGACTTGCGAAGCAGAAGCGGCGCACGGCACCGTCACGCGTCACTACCGCGAGCATCAGAAGGGCCGCGAGACCTCGCCGAACTCGATGGCCTCCATCTTCGCCTGGACGCGCGGTCTCGCCCATCGCGCCAAGCTCGACAACAACGCGGAGCTCGCCAAGTTCTCGACCACGCTCGAGAAGGTGTGCATCGACACCGTCGAGGCCGGCTTCATGACCAAGGACCTCGCGCTCCTCGTCGGCGACCAGCAGAAGTGGCTGTCGACCACAGGCTTCCTCGACAAGATCGACGAGAACCTCAAGAAGGCCATGGCGGCGTAAGCTGCCGAGAAGCGATGGCGGCCTAAGCGGGCTTCCATCTTTTAGCCAAAGCGTTCCGGCATCCGGCATCCCCGGGTGCCGGAAGCGTTTCGGGCTCCTGCTCTTACGTGAGTTTACGGCCATGACGGCGCTGCGGACACTCTATCCCGAGATCGAGCCATTCGAGACTGGCCAGCTCGACGTTGGCGATGGCCACGTCATTCATTGGGAACGCGTTGGCACCCGCGGCGCCAAGCCGGCCGTCTTCCTGCACGGCGGTCCCGGCGGCGGTATCTCGCCGAACCAGCGTCGGCTGTTCGATCCCAAGCTCTACGACGTCACGCTCTTCGATCAGCGCGGCTGCGGGCGCTCCACGCCGCACGCCGGGCTCGAAGCCAACACGACCTGGCATCTCGTCGAGGACATCGAGCGTCTCCGCCGTCTCGCCGGCGTCGAGAAGTGGCAGGTGTTCGGCGGCTCGTGGGGATCGACGCTGGCGCTCGCCTATGCCGAGACGCACCCCGAGCGCGTGAGCGAGCTCATCGTTCGAGGCATCTACACGCTGCAGAAGAGCGAACTCGACTGGTACTATCAGTTCGGCGTCTCAGAGATGTTTCCGGATAAGTGGGAGCGCTTTCTCGCGCCCATTCCCGAGGCTGAGCGTGGAAACCTGATGGCCGCCTACCGCAAGCGCCTCACGGGGCCAGACCGCGCGAAGCAGATCGAGGCCGCGAAAGCCTGGAGTCTTTGGGAAGGCGAGACCATCACGCTGCTGCCGGATCCCGCACTCACGAGCCAGCACGGCAATGATGATTTTGCGCTCGCCTTCGCGCGCATCGAGAACCACTACTTCACGCATGGCGGATGGCTCGAAGAGGGCCAGCTGCTGCGCGATGCGCATAAGTTGAGGGGAATTCCCGGCCTCATTGTCCATGGCCGCTATGACATGCCCTGTCCGCTGCGGACGGCTTGGGATCTGGCCAAGGCGTGGCCCGATGCGGAATTTCGTATTGTTGAGGGTGCTGGCCACGCCTATTCGGAGTCGGGCATTCTCGATCGGCTGATCCGGGCGACGGACAAGTTCGCCGGCAAGACCTGAGCATTCACGGATCTTTCGACCGGGCTCCTTTTGCTTGGCTCGCGCGTTATTCTGGCGAGAGCACAGCAAGAGTGAGGTTCCCATGGCTGAACGGACACCAATACATACGGGCGGCTGTCAGTGCGGCGCGGTTCGCTACGCGCTTTATTCGGAACCGACCGGCGCCTCGATCTGCCACTGCCGCATGTGCCAGAAAGCTTTCGGCAATTATTTCGCGCCGCTTGCCGGCGTGCCGCCCAAGGATCTCGCATGGACGCGGGGAACGCCTGGAACATTTCGATCGTCGGAGGCTGCCGAGCGTGGCTTCTGCCGCGATTGCGGCACGCCGCTCACCTATCGCGTGCTGAAGAACGACCGGATATCGGTGTCGCTCGGCTCGCTCGACGATCCCTCCCGGGTTTCGCCCACCGAGCAATTTGGCCTCGAGGGTCGACTGCCCTTTGTAGTCCAGATGCTCGACCTTCCCGGTGTCCGCACCGAGGACGACATACCCGCCGACGAGCTGCCTCGATTCGCGAGCCGTCAGCATCCCGATCACGATACCTGATCTCGGGCTACTGCCCCTCTCCCGGCGCGTGGCAGGCAGACCGTTGCGTCGTTGGCGCGCCTGTTCGCCGGTGCCAATATGCCGCCCAACGCGCCAGTCGTGCGCGCCGAGAGAATGTCTGGGAGAGAACGTCTGATGAGCAAGACTGTCCGACGGCTGCTGGCCGTCGCAGCTGCATTTGCCGTGCCGGGTGCCGCAGTTGCCGAGACCCCGGTTCGCGGTGGAATTCTCAACTTTGCCGTCGTCGCCGAGCCGCCGAACTACGATTGCCACTCGAATACGACGTTCGGACACACGCACCCCATCGCACCGCACTATTCGACGCTGCTCAAATTTCACGGCAAGAGCTATCCCGACGTGACCGGCGATCTGGCGGAGTCGTGGGCGGCCGCGCCGGACGGCATGAGCTACACTTTCAAGCTGCACAAGGGCATCAAGTTCCATGATGGCTCGCCGCTGACGTCAGCCGACGTCAAAGCCAGCTACGAGCGCATCATCCGGCCGCCGGAGGGCATCGTCTCAGTGCGGCGGTCCTACTATTCGGACTTCGGTGACATCGAGACGCCGGACGATCTGACCGTCATCTTCAAAATGAAGACGCAGGTGGCCGGTGTGCTACCGCTGCTCGCATCGCCCTTCAACTGCATCTACAGCGCCGCCAAGTTGAAAGAGAATCCGCGCTATCCCGAGCGCGAGATCATGGGCTCGGGCGCCTTCACGTTCGTCGAGCATGTGCGTGGCGCAACCTGGACCGCCAAGCGCTTCGACGGCTACTTCAGGCCGGACCTTCCTTATCTCGATGGCTACAAGGCTTTCTTCGTGAAGTCGGCGACGGTGCTGACGGGCTTGCTCGGTGGTCAGTTCGATGCCGAGTTCCGTTTCCGCTCGCCGGCCGAGCGTGACCAGCTCGTCGCACAGCTCGGTGACAAGGTCTGGGTGAAGGAACAGCCGCTGACATCGGCACTGATCGTCATCTTCAACACCAAGCGCCCGCCCTTCAACAACGAGAAGGTCCGTCAGGCCCTTTCGCTCGCGATCGACCGCTGGGGTGGCGGCGCGGCGCTCGGCAAGATCGCCGCCATCCGTTATGTCGGCGGCGTTGCACGTCCAGGCTACGAGATGGCGCTCCCCGAGAGCGAGCTCGTCAAGATCCCGGGCTTCGGCAAGGATCCGGTAGCCGCCCGCGCGGAAGCGACGAAGCTCCTCAAGGAGGTCGGCGTCGACAAGCTTTCCTTCAAGCTCCTGAACCGCTCGGCAACGGACCCCTATACGGCGGCGGGCGTCTATCTGCTCGACCAGTGGCGCCGCATCGGCGTGACGGCTGTGCACGAGCAGTTCGAGACGGCGCCTTATCAGGCTGCTCTCTCGGGCGGCAACTTCGACGTCGCGATCGAGTTCATCTCCGACTACACGGACGATCCGACGCTGCAGTTCACGAAGATGCTCTCGAAGAGACTTACGGCCGTCGGCTACTCCGACCACCAGGACGACAAGATCGACAACCTCTACAAGGCGCAGCAGCGCGCCGTCGATCCCGTCGAACGCAAGCGGCTCGTCAACGAGCTCGATCGCTATGTGCTGACGACCGCTAATGCGGTGCCCTTCCTGTGGTTCCAGCGCATTGTCGTCCAGCCGACGCGCCTCAAGGGCTGGTACGCCATGCCGAGTCACTATCTCGGCCAGGATCTGTCGGACGTCTGGCTGCTGCCGAAGTAGCCGTCAACGGCGCGCCCGCGCTCACATCAGAATGTTGCGGGCGCCGACCACGGCATTGGCGATGTAGTCGAATGTCACGCGGAGGCGCACAACGCCCCGGACGTCCGGGTGTGCGACCAGCCACAACTCGCGGATCAAGGGCTCTCCGCCGAGGTCCACGGCCACGAGATCCGGATACTGGTAGGCGACGAATTTCGGAATGAGCCCGACGCCGAGACCGCCGCGCGCCGCGGCCAAGCGCGCGAAGAGCGTGTTCACCTTCAGCGAGTAGCGGTGCGTGTTGCCGACCGCTCGTGCGCAGTGCTGTGCCGCTTCGACGTGCGCAACGTCGTCGGCAAATCCGATGAAATCCAGCGGGCCGTCGCGATGCGCCTCGACGTAGCGCCGGTCGGCATAGAAGTAGCTCGCGTAGTCCGCGATCTTGCGCGTGATCACGTTGGCGCCCTCGGGCCGCGAATGGCGGATTGCGAGATCGACGTCGCGCCGTGCGAGGCTTAGGTTGCGGCTGCTGATCACCACCTCGATTTCGAGGCCGGGATTCTTCTCCATCAGCTCGCGCATGCGCGACATCAGGAAGTAAGAGCCGAATATTTCCGTCGCCGTGAGACGCACCTTTCCGATTATGGCGTCGGCCGGGCCGGCAGCGAGCCGCCGAATCGATTGAGCCCCATCCGACATGGCTGCGGCAGCTGCTGCGGCCCGCTCTCCCGCCGCCGTCAGCGTGAATCGGCCGTCGTGCCGGTCGAAAAGCTGCACACGGAGGACCGTCTCGAGGGACGCGATCCGGCGCCCGACGGTCGCATGCGTCACGCCGAGAGCCCTCGCGGCCGCCGAAAGGCTCCCGAGACGAACCAGTTCTAGGAAAAAATGCACATCTTCCCAGTCTGGATACGCTGTGCGTTTTTTGACAGCCATAGCCAATTTTTAGAGGATTGCCGTTCGTTGATCAACAGTCAAACTCCCTCGCCGGATGATCTCGATACTTGCGATGTAGGCATCCGATCTAAAGCGCGTTTCGGCCTCACTGGGACCGAAGGCACGCCTGTTCACCGATTGGCAAATCGAGGGGGAATGAGCACCTTGGACCAGGAAAGCCCGACCGGATTTGATCTGAATGGCTGCGTACTGCATTTGCTGCACCGTGCGCAGCAGGCGGCCGACGAAGCCTTCGCGGCAGCATTCGCCGATACCGGTCTGACGCCGCGCCAGCTCGCGGTGCTCGTTGTCGTTGGGGAGCGTGAGGGGACCAATCAAGTCGGCCTAGTGGATGCCACAGGCATCGACCGTTCGACGACGGCCGATCTTGTCCGCCGTCTGATGCGGAAGGGGCTGATTGCCCGCCGTCGCGCGCGCCACGACGCGCGCTCGAACGTCCTCCGGCTTACCGACGAGGGTAAATCGCTCCTTGAGAGCTTCCGCTTGCGTGCCGCTGAGGTCGACCAGATCCTGCTGGGCGTACTGCCTGAAAGCGGCCGCGCGGGATTCGTCGAGGCGCTCGGCCGCATTGCGACGATGGCACCCACGACCGGCGGAAACGGCCAGAACCGCGGATTGCTCGCGGCCGAATAGTCTTTCTCACCGGCCGGCCGCGGTCGGCCAGCTCTCGATCAGTGCTTCGATGCCGAGCGCGCGTGCTTCACGCTGGAAGCCTGCGCTCTTGAGCGCGCGGATGATATCGCCCAGCGTCAGCAGATTGGCGTTCGCCGCGCTCGCCGGACCGAGCGCCTGGGCCGCGCGCAGGATGGTGCGGCCGCCATCGCGCTTGTCGCTAGCCATCTTGAGCTCGCCGAGCACGCCCGTCGCCGGAAGATGGCCGTCGGTCGGCTGTGGCGTGCGACTTGCCGCCTCCCACAGCGGGATGGGTATTTGCACATCGAGGGCATCGAGCACGGTTACGACGCGATGCAGTCGCGGCGCTTCGATCCGGCCGGCGTGGGCGATCCTATCGAGACTGGTCAGCGCGCTGCTCGATGGCGCGTCGGCCTCGCTCGCGAGAGCACCGAGCACACGCCAATGATCGAGGTCGCGGGTGAGTGCGGCCCAGCCTTCGACCGCGCTGCCATGGCCGGAATACACGAGAATTTCCGATGCGCTGTCGGCGAACCATGCCATCTCCGGCGCTGGGCGCATCTGCTCGACCAGGGGGCCGAGCGTCCGCGCTACGGCTGCCCTGAGGCCCGCCTTGGCCGCGTCATCGAGCAGAGCGGCGAGCAGCCGAGCTTTCTTGTCCTGCGAGCGCTCGGCAAGTGCAGCTTGCATGAGTACGGCGCGCCGCATGGCCCCTGTCTGCCGCGTGGCGAGGCCGTTCGCCACGTCGTCGGGCGCCACGGGCAGGGCGCGATACTGCTCAGCGAGGACGCCGGGCGGGACGAGAGCCAGCCGCGTAGCGCGTTCGGCCGCGACAATCCTGAGGCCCGGATCGACCGTCGGCGCCGTCGCGATGACCGCGAGCACGGCCGGCTCGGCGCGATCGACGAGCGTATTCGGCCAGATGAGGCCCGCGACCTCGCCGATCCGATAATCGAGAACGCCGATCGTCGAGGGGAGGGGTGGTGGCGCCTTGCCGTCCTTGCCGCTGCCGCCGAGAACAGCAAGCGCGAAGGGTGCGTCGATCTTCTCGCCGCGAATGAGATCGGCCGTCAGCTTGGCGGCCTCGGCATTGCCGCCCGCGAGCCCGCAGTAGCCAGCTGCGAGTACGGCATCGCGACGGAAGTTTGCTGGCAGTGATGCGCGGTTGCGGATGGCCTCGCCGGCGAGTGCGCAGCCGGCCTCGCGATTGCCGACAAGGAGTTGGGCCCGCAATACGACGACCGCCAGCACGGGTTCTTTCGGTGGCGCCACGCGATCGAGTGCGGCTTCCAGTGCATCGACGGCGCCCGCGCGACGCAGCGCCTCGATGCGTATGGCCTCGAAGGCCGGCGATACCTGTCCGTTGGCAGCGCGCCAGGGCTCGGGCCAGAGTGCTGCAATCGTCGCAGATTTCGGCGGCAGCTCTACGCCGTCCACGATGTCCTCGAGCACTTTCGGCTCGATCGCCGCGATACCGTCGAGTGAAGGTCGCGGCGCCCCGCGCACCGGCGGAGCTGACGGAGATGGCGGCCTTTCGAAAGCGGAGGAGCGTGCAGGTGCAGCAGGCTGTGGTGCGTACGGTGCGAACTCGCGATCGCGGCGAGGGGACGGCAGGAAGCCGCGCTCGTCGAAGCCCCGCTCGCCCCCCGGTATGGGCGTGGTGCGCGTATCCCATTGTGACGAGGGCGGTGGCATCGCGCCGGCCGAGGCTGGCGGCGGCGGTTCGGGTGGTGGCGTCGCTAACGGGGCCAGCTCCTGCCGGTCGACGGCTACCGGCGCAGCGCTGCGAGAGCCAGATGTGTAGGGGGCGCCGTCTCCGCGCGGTCTCTCGTCGGCCTCGCCTGGATAGGCATTGCGTCCGCCCTTGGGCTCCAGTGGCCGGTCGCCTTCTCGAGGGCCGGAGCTATCCGACCCGCCGCCTCGGCGCGCCCGCTGGTCCCAGGGAAAGATCCAGGAGTCCTGAGCCCAGGCGGCGGTCGGTGATGCCCCGGGCAGGGATCCGCTGAGAGCCAGGGTCGAGAGGATCAGGTAGGCCGCCGCTCGGACTGCTGCACTGGAGGGCGATCTGGCCATCGCGGGGTTCACCTACTGACGCCGTACTTTGACGCCGGATACGGGTTGCGTGACTTCCCGGGGATTGGGCTCGAAGTATTCCGACAGGATGTACAGGCCCCCGGCCGTCATGGCCGACAAGACGGCAACCACCATCAAGAACCTGAAAAGACTGGGCATCGTAAGTCCTGTACATTCTGCCGTAGGTCGGCGCCTTGGCGCTATTATGGCGCCCGAGGCCCCCGTGCCAAGGCGCCGGTAATGCTCTAGCCGGGCTTATTCCACGGTTGCGAGGGCTCTCGTGTTGCAATTGTGTGAATTGCGGACCATGAGATGGATCGGAATGGCCGCGCGATATATGGCGGGGCCTCAGAAAATGCTTTACGCGGCCGCGGCTGCCGACAGGGAAACACGCGGAGCCGGGCCATGATGCGATTCGGCTGGAAGAAGCGAGACCGGAGCGAGCTTCTCGCGCGCGCCCAGGAGGTGCGCGACAAGCTCGGCGCCCGCACCATCGTCATGGTCGGCCTCATGGGCTGCGGCAAATCCTCGATCGGCCGCTGGCTTGCGGCCGCCCTCGGTCTCCCCTTCGTCGATGCCGATGACGAGATCGAGCGCGCCGCGCTGAAGACGATCCCCGAGATCTTCGCGGACCATGGCGAGACGTATTTTCGCGAGGGCGAGCGCAAGGTCATCAAGCGGCTTCTCAGCAACGGGCCACAGGTTCTCGCAACCGGCGGCGGCGCCTTCATGAACGCGGAGACGCGGGCGGCGATCAAGGCGGCCGGCATCAGCGTGTGGCTGCGCGCCGATCTCGACGTACTCATGCGCCGCGTCGCCAAGCGCGACAACCGCCCGCTGCTCAAGGCCGACGATCCCGCAGGTGTCATGAAGCGCCTGATGGACGAGCGCTATCCTGTGTATGCGGAGGCCGACATCACCATCGAGAGCCGCGATACCACGCACGAGCTTATTGTCGGCGAGATCATCGCCGCCCTGCTCGCGCGCCCCGATCCAGTCGAGACCGTCGCGAGCGGAGCTGTTCATGGCGAGCCCTGAGCTGCCGGCTGGCGCGGAGCGCATTGTGCATGTGGATCTCGATGCGCGCTCTTATGACGTGCTCGTCGGCGGCGACCTCATCGCGCGCGCTGGCGACATGATCGTCTCGCGTTTCGGCAAGGCCCGCGCCGCCATCGTGACCGACGACAACGTCGCCAAGCATCATCTCGCCACGCTCGAAGCCTCGCTCCGCACGTTCGACCGCCACCTCGGCACCATCACGATGCCGCCCGGTGAGTCGACCAAGTGCTTCGCCGAGCTCGGGCGACTGAGCGAGAGCCTGCTTTCGCTGAAGCTCGAACGCGGCGACCTCATCATCGCGCTCGGCGGCGGCGTCATCGGCGATCTCGCGGGCTTCGCGGCAGCGATCCTCCGGCGCGGCGTCCGCTTCGTGCAGATCCCGACGAGCCTGCTCGCCCAGGTCGACAGCAGCGTCGGCGGCAAGACCGGCATCAACACGCCCCAGGGCAAGAATCTCATCGGCGCCTTCCATCAGCCGAGCCTCGTCCTTGCCGACACCAAGGCCCTTTCGACGCTGCCCGTTCGCGAGATGCGCGCGGGCTATGCCGAGGTCGCGAAGTATGGCCTTCTCGGCGACGCGCGCTTCTTCGGATGGCTCGAGCAGAACTGGCAGCGCCTGTTCGGCAATGATCCCGCCACTCTGACTGAGGCGATCGAAATTTCCATCGCTGCCAAGGCCCGCATCGTCGAGCGCGACGAGACCGAGACCGGCGATCGCATGCTGCTCAACCTCGGCCATACCTTCGGCCACGCGCTCGAAGCCTGGGCCGGTTATTCGAGCCGTCTCCTGCATGGCGAGGCTGTTGCCATCGGCATGTGCCAGGCCGCGCGCTTTTCCGAGGAGCGCGGCCTCTGTCCGGCGGGCACGGCTGCGCGCATGGAGAAGCATCTGCGTGCCGTCGGTCTGCCGACGCGCGTGGCGCACATTCCCGGCAGCGATCGTCCCGATCCGAAGACGCTCTTCGCGCTCATGCAGCAGGACAAGAAAGTGCAGTCCGGGCGACTGACTTTCATCCTCATGCGCGCGATCGGCGACGCCTTCGTCACGCGCGAGGTCGAGGCCGAGGATGTTGCGGCATTTCTCGAGCGCGAGGTCGTGTTGGGGGCGTAGTCGCGCCTGCGGCGCGAGCGAGACTTGTCTCGCGCTCTACCGGGTGGGACATCCTCCCGGACCCACCAGCCTTTTGAAAATTCCAGCGAAGGCCCAGCAAAGGCGATGAGCATTTCTTCTTGAGCGCGCGACCGCGCGCCGGCCGTTAGGCCGTCCGTAGAAAAAACTACCGCTCCGCGCGCTTCTCCGGCACGCCTTTGACCTTCGCGGAAGCCGTCGCCCAGCCGAGGATCTGGCTGAGCTTACGCTCGCGCTCAGTATCGACGCTGACCGTCGCCGTCATGCAG
>JAEZAW010000001.1 GCA_023430315.1 Pseudomonadota bacterium
ACTCGGGCTCGGCGCCTTGCGTTCAGGCCGCACGCGGTGAGCGGGTCGCGGGCATCGCCCTCGATATGCGCGGCGCCAGCGAGAAGACGAAGGGTGCGCCGCTCGAGGTCATCATCCCGAGCGAGGGTACCGGCTGGGAGATCGAGGCCGCTGCGGTCGTCAAAGGCAGCAAGAACATGGCGCTCGCAAAGAAGGTCGCCGACTGGGTCGCGACGAAAGGGGCGAACGAGCTCTATTCAAAAACCTATGCCGTCGTTGCCTTGCCCGGCGTCGAGAACCTGCCGCCGAACTATCCCGCGGGCGCGGAGAAGTCGCTCATCAAAAACGACTTCGGCTGGATGGCGAGCAACCGCGAGCGTATTCTCGCGGAATGGACGAAGCGCTACGACGCCAAGGCCGCCAAGAAATAGGGCCTAGGAAGTCGCCTTGGTCGCGCGTTCTGCGCGGCCTATCTCCACAAGCCGGATTGTGACGGCGAGCATGACAGACGAAGCAAGTCAGGGTGTGACCGGCGTCGCGCCCTACTTGCGCGTACGAAATCTGGTCAAGACGTACGGCACGTTCACGGCCCTCGATCGCGTCTCGCTGGATGTCGTGGCTGGCGAGTTCGTCTGCTTTCTCGGACCTTCCGGCTGCGGCAAGACCACACTGCTTCGCGCCATAGCAGGGCTCGATCCGCAGACATCAGGGACCATCGAGCAGGCCGGCCGCGATATCTCCAATCTTCCGCCGCCGGCGCGCGATTTCGGCATCGTGTTCCAGTCCTACGCGCTGTTCCCCAATCTGACAGTAGCTGCCAATGTGGCATACGGGCTCGTGAGCCGCGGGCGTCCGAAGGCGGAGACGGCGGAGCGCGTGACCATGCTCCTGCAGCTTGTCGGGCTAGCAGACCAGGGCGCGAAATATCCGGGACAGCTTTCCGGTGGTCAGCAACAGCGTGTCGCGCTTGCACGCGCGCTCGCGACCTCACCCGGCCTGCTGCTGCTCGATGAGCCTCTTTCGGCACTGGACGCGCGCGTGCGCATTCATCTGCGGAGGGAAATCAAGGATCTGCAGCGCCGCGTCGGCGTCACCACCATCATGGTCACGCACGACCAGGAGGAGGCGTTGACGATGGCCGATCGCATCGTGGTGATGAACCGCGGGACGATCGAGCAGATCGGAAGCCCAGCCGAGGTTTACCGCAAGCCGGCAACTGAATTCGTCGCGGACTTCATTGGCGCCATGACGTTCATCCCGGCCTCCGCGCTCGACGATACGCACGTGCAGGCAGGGGCGTTGGTGTTCGAGACCGCGCCCTTCTCGATCCGGCAAGGCTCGACCGTGAAGCTCGGGATCCGGCCGGAGGAGGTGCGCGTGCGCAATCTCGGCACCGATGTCCCGAACCGCCTCGACACCCGGATCGAAGCCCTCGAGTTTCTCGGTGCCTTCGCCCGCGCGCGCCTCGTGCCGGTCGTCGCCCCCGAGCTGCAAGTGATCGCCGACTTCTCGATGAATGCACTCCGCGACCTCTCCCTCGCAGAGGGCCAGTCACTCACCGTGTCTCTGCCTCCTGAAACCCTGCGCGTGTTCCCGGTGCCGCAGTGATGGGCCACGCGCCTCATTTTCGCATCGCTTTCTCATGACTGCCGCCGTTCGACCCGCTGAAAGCCTGGTCACCCGCTCCGCATCTCTCGAGACAGCGGTGGCGGGCACGGCCATCCTCGCGCTCGTCTGCGGCCTGCTCGTGCTGGTCGGTTTCCCGCTATGGTCTCTTTTGTCGAAGAGCCTGTACGTGCGTGGTGAGTTTGCCGGTCTTCAGAATTTCGTCGCTTACGTCACGACGCCGGCGCTCTCGCGCTCGGTGGTCAACAGTCTCTTCGTTGCATTCGCGACCACATTGATCGTGGTGCCGATCGCCTTCGCCTATGCCTATGCGTTGACCCGCACGTCCATGCGGGCCAAGGGCCTGCTCTATGCGACCGCGCTGGTGCCACTGTTTGCACCGTCACTGCTGCCGGCGATCTCGCTGATCTACTTCTTCGGCAACCAGGGCTTTCTCAAAAGCTGGATGCTCGGCGGCTCGATCTATGGTCCGGCCGGCATCATCATGGCGGAAGTGTTCTACTGCTTCCCCCACGCGCTCACGATCCTCGTTGCCGCGTTGAGGCTCGCGGATGCGCGGCTCTATGAGGCCGCCGAAGCGCTGGGCGCGTCGCGTCCACGCATCTTCTACACGGTGACGCTCGGCGGCGCGAAGTACGGGCTGATTTCGGCCGTCATGGTCGTCTTCACCCTCGTGATCACGGACTTCGGTATCCCCAAGGTCATCGGCGGCCAGTTCTCCGTGCTGGCGACCGACGTCTACAAGCAGGTCATGGGGCAACAGAATTTCGAGATGGGCGCGGTGGTCGGCGTCATCCTGCTCATTCCGGCTGTCATCGCCTTTCTCGTCGACCGCCTCGCGCAGCGACGACAGGTGGCCCTGGTATCCGCCCGTGCCGTCGCCTATGCGCCGAAACGCAGTCCGCTTCGCGACGCCGCCGCGCTCGCGCTCTGCATTGTCGTCTCGGGCATATTCCTCGCCGTGCTCGGCATGGCCGTATGGGCCTCGTTCGTAACCTACTGGCCCTATAACCTCGCACTCACTTTGCAACACTACGCTTTCGAGATCGCCGACTCGAGCGGCTGGCAGCCGTTCTTCAACTCGCTCGAGGTGGCGGCTCTGACCGCGATATGCGGGACGGCCGTGATCTTCGTCGGCGCCTATCTCGTGGAGAAAGTGCGCGCTTTCCCGGTGCTGCGCTTCGTCGCGCAGTTCCTTGCCATGCTGCCGATGGCCGTGCCGGGATTGGTTCTGGGTCTCGGCTACATATTCTTCTTCAATGCCGCCTGGAACCCGCTGAACGTGCTCTATGGCACCATCGCGATCCTGGTCCTCAACTGCACGGCGCATTTCTACACAGTGCCGCACATTACGGCGACGACAGCGCTGAAGCAGATCGATCCGGAGTTCGAGGCCGTATCGGCGTCGCTGAAGGTGCCGTTCTGGCGCACGTTCACACGCGTGACCGTGCCGATCTCTCTGCCGGCCATCCTGGACATTGCCGTCTATCTCTTCGTGAGTGCGATGACGACCGTCTCCGCGATCATTTTCCTCTATTCGACGGACACGAAGCTTGCATCGATCGCCGCCGTGAATATGGATGAGGCGGGCTTCACGGCGTCGGCGGCGGGCATGTGCGTGCTGGTCGTGCTGGCATCGATGACGGTGAAGCTGCTCCAGGTTCTCGCCGATCGCCTGCTGCTGGATCGCCTCCAGGCGTGGCGCCGGCGCTGAGGAACAAGCGCTGAGGAAAATGCCATGTCGAAAGTCGTGCCCGCTCAATCCGAGAGCGATACGAATGCGACGCCGGAGCGTGCCGCCTGGCGCGCGCGTCACCTCGATGCCGACACACGTGCGCTGTTGGATCGCGACGCCCGCGCGTTCCTCCATCAATCCGTGTCGACGCCGTGTCTCAGCGCCATCCGCAAGGCCGAGGGCATCTTCATCGAGGACCTTGCCGGCCGGCGCTACATGGATTTCCACGGCAACAACGTCCACCACATTGGCTATGGCCATCCGCGCCTGAAGAAGGCGATCGCTGCGCAGATGGACGAGCTGCCGTTCACGCCGCGCCGCTTCACGAGTGAGCCCGCCGTGCAGCTCGCCGAGAAGCTCGGAGAGAGCGCGCCGGGCACGCTCTCCGAAGTCTTGTTCACGACAGGTGGCTCCGATGCCGTCGAGGTCGCAATCAAGGTGGCGCGCGCGGCGACGGGGCGCTTCAAGACATTGTCTTTCTGGGATGCCTTCCATGGCGCGGGCTTCGGCGCATCGAGCGTCGGCGGCGAGGCGCTCTTCCGCAGTGGACCGCACGGGCCGTTGATGCCGGGTGCCGAGCACGTTGCGCCTTTCGGCAGTTTCAACTGCCCCTATGGCGGCACGAACGCGCAGGAATCAGGTGATGCCTGCGCCCGCATGATCGACTACGTGCTGGGCCGCGATGGCGATTTCGCGGCTTTCATCGCCGAGCCCATGCGCGCCGTGCCCTACGTGGCGCCGCCGGGCTTCTGGCAGAAGGTGCGCGACGCGTGCGATCGCACTGGCACGCTCCTGATCTTCGACGAAATCCCGACAGGCCTCGGCAAGACGGGGCATATGTTCTCCTGCGAGCATGACGGCGTTGTTCCCGACATCCTCGTGCTGGGAAAGGGGCTAGGCGGCGGTATCCTGCCGATCGCCGCCGCGATTTGCCGGCCGGAGCTCGACGTCGGCGGCGATTGGGCCTTCGGCCACTACACGCACGAGAAGAACCCGGTGACGGCCCGGGCGGCGCTGGAGACCATCGCCATCATCGAGGACGAGCATCTCGTCGAGAATGCCGCACGCGTCGGTGCTGCCGCGCTGGAACGCCTCAGCTCATGGATGCACGACATCGAGGAGATCGGCGAGGTGCGCGGGCGCGGCTTCCTGATCGGCGTGGAGCTGGTCGAGGACCGCAAGAGCAAGGCGCCAGCGCGTCAGCTTGCCGAGCGGACAATGTACGCGGCGCTCGAGCGGGGCCTCTCCTTCAAGACGACCATGGGCAACGTGCTGACGCTCACGCCGCCCCTCGTCACGACGCAGGAGCAGATGGATCGCGCGCTCGACATCCTGCACGAGGCGCTGCTGGCAGCACTTGCGGCCGGGAAGAACTGAGCGCGCTACGCCGTCTTGCGCTCGATCTCATCGAGCAGCGCCGGGAGATCGGCGACCGTCTCGATGACATAGTCTGCACCTGCGGCCTTCAGCTTGGCGCCGACGCGCTCGTGGATGCTGGCGCGGTCCGCCTTCGACAAGGCCTTGAACTCCGCGAGCGTGAGCCCCGCATCGTTCCCCGAGAGCGTAACGCCCACGGTCACGCAGCCAGCCGCCACGCCCTCGGCAATGCCGGGCTCGGTGTCATCGACTCTGACGACCGATGAGGCTGGATAGACCATGAGGTCGAGGAAGCATTTGTACATACCCATGGGCGTCGGCCGCCCGAGTGGGAGATCATCGGAGCAGACGAGATTGTCGGGCGAGTAGCCCTGCGCTGCGGCGAGCGGCAGCACGCGTTCCATGATGGAGCGGACATAGCCGGTTGTTGAGCCGATCTTCATGCCGCGGTTGCGCAACTCCTGTACGGCTTCGGCCGCGCCGGGAATGAGGTCGGCATAGTTCGCAACCACCTCGACGTTGAGCGGCACGAACACTTCGTAGACGCGGTCGATCGCGGCTTCGTCCGGCGCGGCGCCATGCGCCTTCGCCCAACTCGCAGCGATGTGCGGCTCCGACATCATCGACTTGATGTGGTCGCGCTTCGGCAGACCCATGGGCTTGCGCGCATCGGCAATGGTGACCGGCACGTCGAAGCGCTTGAAGACCTCGACGAACACGCCCATTGGCGCGAACGAGCCGAAATCGATGACGGTCCCGGCCCAATCGAAAACCGCAGCCTTGAACTTAGTCATAGGCGTTTCCTTTCCGATGTGCCGTACAACTCGGCAATCGTCTCCTCGGCGATCCCGAACGACGTCGATGCGCCGGTGCCGCTGGTAACGATGACGATGCGGATATTATCAGCCGGGCGGTCCGTCAACCGCCAGCGGTCGGGTGCCGAAGCATACGTGCCGATCCAGCGCTCTGTCACCGTGCGGCCGGGGAGGTCGAGCACGCGGTCGAGCTCCTCGAGAATGATGTCGTCGACTTCTGATGGTGCAAAGGGGTCCGGCGTCGCCGCGTAGTGATGGCTGTCGCCGACGACGAGAGAGCCATCGGCGGATTGCGTGACAATGAGGTGCACGCCGTTATCGCGCGCCGGCTTGAACTCGGCATCGAGGCGCGCCTTGAGCGGCGTTGCGGCCGGCAGCTCGGCATAGCCGAGATAGCGACCGAGCCCGAGGTCCGACATGACGGCGGTTTGGTGCCGAACGGGCGCTGCTGGGCGCACGCGCAGCATGTGCAGCTTGCAGCGCGTGACATTGTAGGGTGCAAGTCGCTCGGGAAAGAGCGACGTGAAATCATCGCCCGGGCAGACGATAACCACCTCGGCTTTGATGGTGCCTTTCGACGTCTCGATTGTCGGTGGCGCGACGCCGAGTACCTGGGCCTGGCGTTTGAACTCGACGCCGAGCCGCTCAGCCAGGAAGGCGGCGACTTTCGGGATCGCGGTTCGCGATTCGACCCGCAGATCATGTGGGCTGTAGAGCGCCGCGCGAACGGCATCCGCGCGGATCGACGGTACTTTCTCAGCCGCCTGCACTGCCGTGAGACGGCGGCAGCCTTCGCCCATCTCCGTTGCAAGGAAAGCGTCGATCACGGCTTCCGATTCCGGGAAGCGTGCCGTCATCACGAGCCCACGCTGGAGGATATCGATGCCGGCGAGCGGCGCGATCTCCGCCCAGATGTCACGCGCCGTGCGGGCCATGTTCCAGCAGTCGCCTGCGCCCTGCCCGGTTACGGTGACAAAACCGAAATTGCGGATGGAGGCGCCGTTCGCCTGGGCATCCCGGTCGATCACGACGACCTTCTTGCCGCGCCGCGCCGCCGCCAATGCATGGGCGAGGCCGACGATGCCGGCTCCGACAATGGCCAAATCGTACATGGGGAGATGCTCGTGGAGAGGTGTGACTGTCAGTGTCACACTAGATCACGTCATTCCTGCCGACAATGGCCGCGCGAGGAGGCGTGATAGGCAGAAACGCCTGCGCGGCTCATGTCACAAACCTGTTGCCGCCACGGATTACTCTTCGGCGAACATGCGCTACGCGATCTACTTCACTCCGGCGCCGGATACGATCCTCTGGCGGTTCGGGTCGGGTGTACTCGGCTATGACAGCGCCGCGCGCGAGGCTGCGGCTTTCCCCGCGCACGCTCTATGGCATGAGCCGTGGTTCGAGCGCGCCCAGGCGACGCCAGCGCGCTACGGCTTTCATGCGACGTTGAAGGCACCCTTCGCGCTGGCGCCCGGTGCGGGTGAGGACGTGCTTCTCGAACGTGCCGCGTCGTTCAGCTCCAGCCGCGCCCCAATCTGTCTGCCAGCCCTGGAGGTCGCGTCGCTCGGCGATTTCGTGGCGCTGCGCCCGCTCGCCGAAGATGCTGAGCTGAACCGTCTGGCGGCCGCCTGTGTCGGGGACTTCGACGACTTGCGGGCGCCGCTTGGCGCGGAAGATCGGGCGCGTCGGCTGGAATCGGCGCTCACGCCCCGCCAGCATCGATATCTCGAAGATTGGGGCTATCCCTACGTCTTCGAGGACTTCCGCTTTCATATGACGCTGACGGGGGCGCTGCCGAAGTCCCTTCAGCCGCGCGCGCTCGAAGTGCTGCGGACGCTCTATCATCGCATCAGCGGTCCGGTCTGGATCGATGCCATTACGATCTTGGCTCAACCGACACGCGACAGCCGCTTTGCGGTGGTCGAGCGCTTTGCGCTCAGAGCGTACGCTCCCGCGGTCGGCCTTGGCCTCTAGGCTTTCGCGGGCAGCGATCGCAGGAATTCGGTAAGTGCGTGCACGCCATCGGCGAGTGGGCCGGAATTGTCGATCCGGATGTCTGCTTCTGCCGGATCAAAGGCCGGAACACTGCGCATGAGTCGGGCTTCCGCACTGGCAGCGCTTTCGCGTCCGCGTCCCTTCAGCCGTGCGGCCCGGACATCGAGAGGGCATTCGACGAGGACGAAACTCACGCGAGCATAGCGCCGCCGCGCCGCCTCGCCGATCGTGCGGGAGGCATTGACGATGACGGCCCGGCCTTCCGCGATCAATCCGTCAATGCTCGCGGGGACGCCGTAGCGGAGACCGTGCGCCGTCCAGGTGAGGGCGAAGCGCCCCTCCTCGACGGCGCCTGTGAACTCGGCATCGCTCAACGACGCGTGGCTCTCCGCGCTATTGGGTGGGCGTGTGACGGCGCGCTCAGGGAAGGCGAAGTTCTCGTCCGCGGCGAGAGCCGTGCGCGCACCTGCGATCAGCGCATCCTTGCCGACGCCGCTCGCCCCGACGACCAGTACCAGGGTGCCGGGTCCCAGCGGGGTGGCTTCAGGACACACGGCGACCCTCCCGATAGACGTCGCGGACAACGGGCTGGTTGTCGACCACGCGAACGCGCACGAGATCGGCGCGTTTGCCGACCTCGATCGCGCCTCGATCATGGAGTCCGGCCGCGCGCGCCGGATTGACGGTCACGGTGCGCAGGGCCTTGGCGAGACCGTAACCTTCGATACGCCGCGCCAGCTCGAAGGCGCCGAGTAGCAGGCTCGCCGGCACGTAGTCGGAAGAAAGGATGTCGAGATGTCCGTTGCGGGCAAGGGTCTCGGCGGCGATGTTCCCGGAGTGCGAGCCGCCCCGCACGACATTTGGCGCACCCATCATCACGTCGATCCCCGCCTCGTGCGAGAGGCGTGCGGCTTCCGCTGAAGTCGGGAACTCGGCGATGGCGCCCTTGTCGCTGATCGACTCGTCGACGTGGGCCGGTGTCGCATCGTCATGGCTCGCCAGCACGATGCCGCGCTCCCGCGCGAGAGCGACGAGCGCGCGACGGTGCTTCGCGTAGTTCCTGGCGTGCGAAGCGTGCTTGGTCTCGATCAGCTTCTCGAGGTCGGCGGCCGTTCGCCCCGACTTGCCGCCATAGTAGATGCGCCAGGCGTCGAGACTTGTGAACTGCCGCGCGCCGGGCGTGTGATCCATCAGCGAGATCAGGTCAATGCGCTGCGTGAGCGCCTTGCGCGTATCGTCGAGCACCTCGTCCGAGGTCACCTCGCACCTCACATGCACGCGATGGTCGGCCCGCAGCAGCCCTTCCGCCGCGGCCTGCATGATGTAGCCGATGACGAGCGAGATCTCATTGACGACGGGTGAATAGTCGTCGTCACGACCGGCGCGGATGCAGTCGAACACGGTCGTGATGCCGGAAGCGGCGATCTGCGCATCGAAGGCGAGGATCGCGGATCGCTCCGGCCAATGCACCTTGGGGCGCGGCCTGAGATGGGTCTCGAGGTGATCGGTGTGCAGTTCGATGAGGCCGGGAATTACGAGATCGCCGGCGACATCCATGCTGCCGCGCGGCGCGGTGCCGCGGCCGATCTCGATAATGATGCCATCGCACGTGGCGACCCACCCCTCGACGATCTCGTCGGGAAGGGCGAGCTTTGCATTGCCGAAAACAACCTCGCGTGTCATCTGCCGGGCGCCTCGGGTGCGAATCTTGCGACGTCGATCACGCGGTCGGCCACACGATCACGAACATCCTCGTCGTGGAAGATGCCGAGGATTGCGGCGCCCGCGCGCTTGCGGGCTTCGATCAGTCCGACCACGGCGGCGCGGTTCGTCGCATCGAGCGAGGCCGTCGGCTCGTCGAGAAGGAGGATGGGACGCTCGGCGGCAAATCCGCGCGCGATGTTGATGCGCTGCTGCTCGCCGCCGGAGAATGTCGCGGGAGGCAGGCTCCACAGCCGTTCCGGCACGTTGAGCATGTCGAGAAGCGATGCCGCGCGGGCGCGAGCAGCCGTTTCGTCGAGCCCGCTTTCGCGGGCGCTCGCTGCGACGACATCGAGGGCGCCGATGCGTGGAATGACACGGAGAAACTGGCTCACGTATCCGATCGTGCTCTTGCGGAGCGATAGCACGGAGCGTGGCACGGCGCGTGCGATGTCGACCCAGCCGGCAGGGCCATGAATGTCGATGCGCCCGCCGTCGGCGCGATAGTTGCCGTAGATCATCTTGAGGATCGAGGACTTGCCCGTGCCCGAGGGGCCGCCGAGCACGACGCACTCGCCGCCGCTCACGTCGACCGACACGCCGGCGACGACCGGCAGCCGCGCGCCGCCGCGCAGATGCATCACGAACGTCTTGGCGACGGCATCGAGGCGGATCATGACGGGGTTGGCGGACATGGGCATCAGGCCTGCAGGATCGAGGCAACGAGGAGCTGCGTGTAGGGCTCGCGCGGATCGTCGAGCACCTGATCGGTGAGGCCGGTCTCGATCACGCGGCCGTGGCGCATAACGACGATGCGGTGAGAGAGCAGACGCGCGACGGCGAGATCATGAGTGACGATCACCGCGGCGAGACCGTAGTCGCTGACGAAGCCTCGGATGAGATCGAGCAGACGGGCCTGCACGGACACGTCGAGGCCGCCGGTCGGCTCGTCCATGAAAATGAGGCGCGGGCGCGTCACCATGTTCTTGGCAATCTGCAGGCGCTGGCGCATGCCGCCGGAGAATGTGTCGGGCCGGTCGTCGATGCGATCGCGCGCGATCTCGACGCGCTCGAGCCAGCTCTCCGCCTCGGCGCGGATGCGTCCATAGTTGCGCCAGCCGACGGCCATCAGCCGCTCACCGACATTGCCGCCGGCCGAGACGCCCATGCGCAGACCAAGGCGCGCATCCTGGTGGACGAAGCCCCAGTCCGTGCGCAGGAGGAAACGCCGCTCGGCCTCGCCGAGGGCGAAGAGATCGCGCGCCTCGCCGTCCCGCATCCGATAGCGAATGCTGCCGGCGCTCGGCAGGAGCTGTGTGGAGAGCAGTCCGAGCAGGGTGGATTTTCCCGATCCGGACTCGCCGACAACCGCGACGACCTCGCCCTCGTGGATCTCCAGCGAGACATCCGCACAGCCGAGGTGCGGCCCGTAATGCTTCGTGAGGCCCTCGGCGACGAGCAGCGGGCGGTCATCAGGCGCGATCATCGCGGCACCTCGTGCAGAGCGTGCCCGGTGTCGGCTGCGTCCGCGCGGCGGCTCTCGCAGAAGTCCGTATCGGAGCAGACAAACATGCGGCCGCCGCGATCGTCGGTGACGACTTCGTCGAGATAAATGCCTTCCGATCCGCAGAGCGCACAGCCGCGGTCGAACTTCGTTGGCTCGAAGGGATGATCCTCGAAATCGAGACTGACGACTTTCGTATAGGGCGGAAGCGCATAGATGCGCTTTTCGCGACCGGCGCCGAAGAGCTGGAGCGCCGGGCACATGTCCATCTTCGGATTGTCGAACTTCGGCGTCGGCGACGGATCCATGATGTAGCGATCGTCGACCTTGACGGGATAGGCGTACGTCGTCGCGATATGGCCGTGGCGTGCGATGTCCTCGTAGAGCTTCACGTGCATGAGGCCGTAGTCCTCGAGCGCGTGCAGGCGCCGGGTCTCGGTCTCGCGAGGCTCGAGGAAGCGTAGCGGTTCCGGGATCGGCACCTGGTAGACGAGGATCTGTCCCTCGCCGAGCGGCGCTTCGGGAATGCGATGGCGCGTCTGGATGACGGTCGCCTCGGTCGTATGGGTGGTGGTCGCGATGCCGGCCGTGCGCTCGAAGAATTTCCGGATCGATACAGCGTTGGTCGTGTCGTCGGCACCCTGGTCGATGACTTTGAGGGTGTCATCGGCACCGAGCACCGAAGCCGTCACCTGCACGCCGCCAGTGCCCCAGCCGTAGGGCATCGGCATCTCGCGACTCGCGAACGGCACCTGATAGCCGGGGATGGCCACGGCCTTGAGCAGGGCGCGGCGGATCATGCGCTTCGTCTGCTCGTCGAGATAGGCGAAGTTATAGCTGGCCGCGTCGCTCATTCGGAGGCCTCCTTGCGATTTGCTTCTTCCCACTCGCGACGCATTTGGCGGACGAGCTGCAACTCGGCCTGGAAGTCGACGTAGTGCGGCAGCTTCAGGTGCTCGACGAAGCCCGTGGCCTGCACGTTGTCGACGTGCGAGAGGACGAACTCCTCGTCCTGCGCGGGCGCAACGACTTCCTCGCCGAGCTCACGGGTACGTAACGCGCGGTCGACGAGTGCCATGGACATGGATTTGCGCTCGGAGTGCCCGAAGGTGAGGCCGTAGCCGCGCGTGAACTGCGGCGGACTCTCGGCGCTGCCTTTGAACTGGTTCACCATCTCGCATTCGGTGACGACGATCGTGCCGAGAGGAATCTCGAAGCCGAGTTCTTCCGGAACCAGATGCACATCGACGCTGCCCATGCGGATCTCGCCGGCAAAGGGATGCGTGCGCCCATAGCCGCGCTGGGTCGAATAGCCGAGTGCGAGCAGCAAGCCCTCGTCGCCACGAGCCAGCGATTGGAGGCGCAAGTCGCGCTCGGCAGGAAAAGCAAGCGGATCACGCGTCAGATCGGCGACTGGCGCATCGTCTGTCGCCTGTGGGTTCGGCTCGATCAGGCCCTGCTCACCGAGCAGGTCGGCGACATGAGGCGCGTTTGCATGGTCAGAGATTGGCTTGCGCGCGGGCGCTGTTGGTTCTGTCGCCGCCTCATTGAGGCTGTCGTCGAGCAGGCGGTGCGTGTAGTCGAATGTCGGTCCGAGCACCTGACCGCCTGGCAGATCCTTGAATGTCGCGGAGATGCGGCGGCGGATCGCCATCGCGCTCGTATCGATCGGTTGCGCATAGCCGAAGCGCGGCAGCGTCGAACGGTAGGCGCGCACGAGAAAGATGGCTTCGATCAGGTCGCCGCGCGCCTGCTTGATGGCGAGTGCAGCGAGATCGCGGTCGTAGAGAGAGCCTTCCGACATGACGCGATCGACGGCGAGCGCAAGCTGCTCGCGGATCTGGTCCGTCGTCAGCTCGGGCACAGCCGGATCGCCGCGCCGCTCCTTCGCGAGCAGGGTATGGGCCGCCGCGATTGCAGCTTCGCCACCTTTCACCGCGACATACATTCAGGCGGTCTCCACGATGCGGCAGGTTCTCGGCAGGGCCGCGATCTCGGTTCGGGTCGCGAAGATCAGATCGACACCGAGAGGAAAGCGCGCGCGATTGGCTGCGAACTGCTGCACGAAATCGGTGGGGACGGGCGCGGCGCTGAAGGCTGCGCGTTCCCGAATGCCGGGGCCGGTGAGCTGCCAACCGCGATTGGCGAGCGTCGCGACTTGAATGATCAGCGTCGTCGACCTGTCGGGATACTCGGGTGTGCCGCTCGCGAATGCGGTGAGCGGGGGCATGTGCTCGGGCTCGGCAATGACGGCGAATTCGGCTTCGCGCCGCGCCCG
Organism: Pseudomonadota bacterium; assembly: GCA_023430315.1. Lineage (GTDB taxonomy): Bacteria > Pseudomonadota > Alphaproteobacteria > Rhizobiales > Hyphomicrobiaceae. The sequence continues at coordinate 13,014 of JAEZAW010000001.1, forward strand.
CGTCAGACGCGTGCCCGTGTGAAAGCGGATGAACTCGGCGACGACCGGCACCTCGGCAAGCGTGTCATCCAGCCAGACGGATGTCTCGTAGTCGGCAAGCGCCAGCAGCAGGCTCGCGGAGGTCGCGAAGAGCGGGGTCGGCGGATCGAGATGCGCGGGAAGCTTTGCGATGCGTCCAGGATGCGCCATGGCATCGAGCGCGCAACGAAAAACCTTTTGAGAGTCGTGGACCGGATCGGCAAAGCCGCGCGCGATGGCGGACGTGCTCATAGTTTAGTCCTCGCCGCGCACGAGCGTGAAGAACTCGACCCTGGTCGCTTCCGCTTCCTCGCGAGCCACGCGTCGCTCGCTCGCGACCCGTTCTCCCACCGGAAGAACGAGATGCTGGACAATGGATCGGCGATAGGTGGGGCGCTGACCTGCAGCTTCGAGAATGGCGGCGAGGCGGGCTCGCGTCTTGGAACGGCCGAGAAGATACGAGAAGCCCGTCTCGCCCGTGCTGAGCCGCACTGCGGCGCGCGTCACGGTCGCCTCGCCGACGTTGAACGGCGCGCCGCTGCCGCCGACGCGGCCGCGCAGCATGACGAGACCGATTTCCGCAGGGCGAATGTCGATGGCTTCGGGGGGCGGCTCGAGCGCGTCGAGGGCTGCGGTGAGCTCCGACTCGGACGCCTGTGCGCAGATAGCCATCAACTCCTGACGCGCAGCAACGGCACGCTCGTCCGGCTTGTCATGAATCTGCTGAGCGTCGGGCATGGCCCGTGCTTTAGTTGCCGCTCTTAAAGCTTTTGTGACAACGCCAACAGCGGTCGCTCACCTACGGCAAATACATCAGAGGCTCACCCATTCGGATGGAGCTGCCGTCCAGAATTGATGGGGCGAGCGTGAAGCCGGGCGGGGCGAGAACGATGATGGTCGAGCCATGCTCGAACCACCCCATTTCCTCGCCCTTGGCGAGGCCGACATCGCAGTCACGCACCCACGGTGCCGCGTGCTGGCGGTCGGCGGGCATGTCCATGAACCGCAGCTTCAAGCCGGCGACGAGGATGGCGGCGACAGGAACGAGTGCGAGCGTGTGCCCCGTTGCGTCGAGACGCAGGCGCAGGACCGCGCGCTCATTGCGGCAGAAGACGCGGTTCTGGCGCTTGAGCGTCGGCGGGTTCACGTTCCAGGTATCGCCGGCAATATGGCTGACCTGCTCGACGTGGCAGTCATGCGGCGCGTGAAAGCGATGGTACATGCTCGCCGTCAGCCGCAACGTGACGTACGTGCCGTTGCGATAGGTGACGGCGACGTCTGGGTCGCGAACGAGTTCCTCGAGCGCATAGGTCGAGCCTTTGACCTGCAACATCACGCCATCCACGATGTGGCCGCTGGCGCCGACGATGGCATCGCTGGGGCTCGTGAGGATGCTGGGCCGCGGGTCGATCGGGCGCGCGCCATCCTTGAGTTCGCGAATGAAGCAATCGTGCAGGCTGCGAAAGGTCGCCTTGCGCGCTTCGGAGAGGTCGAGATCGGAGAACTGGCGCCAGATGGCAATGGAGAGATCGCGCACGAGGGGCTGCTCGATCTTGGCGAGCCATCCGACGAGGTTCGTAAGAGAGCGCCGCGGAATCCTGTTGGTAAGCAGGTAGTTCAGGCCATCGTTGCCGGCGAGGCGCGCGAGCAGCGTGCGCATTGTCATCGTCCTGTATTCTTCTTGAGATTCGGTCGATGGCTATGGAACTGAGTCTCACGACCTTCGCGCTCGGCGGCCTCGGCGCTGCCGCGCTGACCATGGCAGCTACCAAGGCGAAGAGACGCCTGGCGCTGTCGCGCGCCAAGCATCCCTCCCTGACCGGGCATGTCCGCATGTCGCGGCGCGTCGCGTCGCTCATTCCGCACTACGAGTTCGGCGACGACGGCTTCTTCGCGTGCGATGATGCGCCACATGAAATCGCGGCGCGACGGCGGGAGGCTTTTCATGCACTCGCCGCTGACTACCGGATGCGCTATCCGCGAACCATTGCGCTCAAGGCTGAGGCCAAGAGTGCGCTCCCCGACATGCAGTTCACCGACGCGTACCGCGTCCCCTATCCATTCAGTCGAATGGTGCGCGACCATCTCGGCGCAGGCCCATTCCTCGAGAACTCGAGCGGCGTGACGCTGACGGATGTCGACGGCAACCCCTACTATGACCTCGCCGGCTCCTATGGCGTGAATGTCTTCGGCTACGACTTCTACAAAGCGTGCCTGGAGGAAGGT
>JAEZAW010000018.1 GCA_023430315.1 Pseudomonadota bacterium
ATGCCGAAGTTCGCCACAGCTCCACGCTGGTGGCGCGAGCGAACTTCGGCATCATGAGGGACACTAGAAGCATAGTTCTGCCAGTGTGATTCAGATTGAGAAATTCGCTCCGTACCTTACCGCTCGGTGTGGCGAATTTCTCGATCATCACACTGGGCGTCTTACCATTCCAGGGGAAGGGTCACGGACATGGCCGAAACACGGGACGCTGGTGGCGACGCCGCCGCCATGAGAGCTGCGAGAATGCACGCGCAGGCCCAAAAGGCCGCTCCGCCACGCGAGGTTCGCCTCGTTGCACATTCCAACATCCTCTACTGGTGGGTCGTCTGGTTCTACGGCTACATGTGCGCGCTCGCGACGTACCTCAATCATGTCGTCGTTCCCTTTGCCGGCAAGCAGATCAAGTTCTTCCCTGAAGCCTGGCTCGGCATTTCCTATGTTGCGGTCCTGCTGTTCGTGGTCGTCTTCACGAACGTTCGCGCGCGCGTACTGCACACCTTCATCATCGCGGCTGTAGTGGCGCTTGCACTGGTCGGCATGGAATGGCGGTGGGGGCTCGGCTCGGTGTTCAGTTTCGTGCCCGAGATCCGCGTGGAGATGAACCTCGCCTTCTACATGATGATGTCGACCGGCCTCCTGCTCATCTGGATCGTCGTCGTCTTCTTCATCGACCAGCTCACGTACTGGCGCTTTGGCGGCGGCCAGGTGGTCGAGCGCCACCGGCTCGGCAATGCCACCGGCCACGTTTACGACACGCGCGGCATGCTCATGCGGCGCAATCCGGATGATCTCTTCCGCCACAAGTTGTTAGGGCTGGGCTTCCTCGGTCTCGGCACTGGAGACCTGGTCTTCAAGGCGGCAATACCCGGCTCCGAGCCCTTCTTGATCGAGAACGTCTGGTGCAGCACCGCACAGCAGCGGAAGATCGAGCGCCTGCTCACGGGGCTGGGCGGCACGGGGACGACCTGAGCCCGCGCATAGCGACGCTCAACGATCCAGATCCGTCAGCACAGATAGTGTTCCGCCCAAAGTTTAGGGCGGACGAGGTCTCTCCCGTGGACAATGCGGACAGGCGCAACTAAGGAGTGAGAACACTTAGCTCATTGCAGCCTCAGCGCTGCTCACGAATGGAGATGGGCCCGGCGTGCACAGTCCGCCGCGAAGCATGTTCCGATATAGGCGCGCCGCCCGATGGGTGGTTGTCGCCGTGCCGCGACCGCTGAGCCCCGCCATTTCCCAACCACGCCGCAGTACCCGTCCGCTCGCTGGGCGGCGCGATTGATGACGTTCCTGCCCAATCCATTGATAATTCCGGCCGGCATCATGATCGGCATACTGCTCGCCATGCCCTTCGGCCCGGTCAATCTGCTCTGTCTCCAGCGCGCGCTCGAGCGGGGCTTCTGGGGCGGCATCGCGGCGGGCGTCGGCGTGGTCATTGGTGACGGCCTGATCGCCCTCTTCGCCGCGCTCGGCGTCGGCGCGGTCACCGGCGTGATCCGGCACTACCGCATGAGCGTGCAGACGATCGGCGGGCTCGCCCTTGTGATCTTTGGAATCCGCCTCTATTTCACGCGGCCTCAACTCCTTCCCGACGAGCTGCACGAGGGCCGGCGTCCATCGCTGGCTGCTTTCGCGTGGGATGTTCCGCAGACATTCTTCCTCACGATCACCAATCCCGGTGCGGTGCTCGGCCTCTTCGCCATCTTCGGCGGCATCAGCTCGTTCGTCGAAGTGGAGAGCTATATCGACGCCTTCACGATGGTTGCTGCCGTCATGGGCGGCAGCCTCCTGTGGTGGGTCGTGCTCTCGCACACCATCAGCCGCTTCCGACATCGCATCGACGTCGACATGCTGCGGCTGCTGAACCGCCTGGCGAGCATCATTCTGCTGGGCTTCGGCGGCCTGCTGCTCAGTGAGGTCGTGTTGAAGTTCGTATCAGGCCGGATAGTGTGAAAATCTACTGCTGGACTTTCGCGAGCTCGCTCGCAATTTCCGCACCCTCGGCGAGGAAGCGCGTAACGGCCGTCTGTGCCGAAGGCGTGCAGGACTGGTACGTGCGGCTGTAGCTGCGATAGCCGTTGTTGAATCGGCTCGTGAGCTGAGCTTTGCGCAGCGAGGCATTTCCCTCACCCTCGATCAGCTCCTCCATGCGCTTGCGCCACGTCTGCCCTTCGTTGGCGCCACAGAGCTCGCGCAGGTAGTGCACGGCACCGAGGATCTCGGCGAGGCGCATGAGCTTGGTGTCATAGGGCCGCGCATCCCCGCTGGAACCCTGCGCCGCAAGAGGCGGGGCCGACAGAGCAGCCAGCAACGCCATCACCGGCGGCAGGGCAGCAAGCGTCGCTATGGCAGCGCGATGGCGCATCTCATTCCCCAGGCCGATCATCCGAGCCCGCATCGGCTCCCGGACCATGGCAATTGTACGACTCCAGTGCGATTCGCGCATCCCGAAGCCACATGCACCGCCGTCGCATGGCTTCGCGCACGATGGACCTTTACGAGGCGGCGTCCCACGGCTCATTCTGGATCCAGTCAAAATAAATGGGCCAGCACCAGGGAGGACCCAATGAGCGCCGACGGAACCACCCAATATGCCTTCGACGAGGCGCGCTCCGCCGATCTCGTCGTCGCCGCGATCGCCGGCGCTAAGGACGAGCGCCTGCGGCAGGTCATGGAAAGCGTGATCCGCCACCTCCACGCCGTCGTGAAAGAGGTCGAGCCGACGGAAGAAGAATGGCTGACGGCCATCAAGTTCCTGACTGAGACTGGACATTGGTGCACCGACTGGCGGCAGGAGTTCATCCTGTTCTCGGATACGTTCGGCGTGTCGATGCTCGTCGACGCGATCAACCATCGCAAACCCTCGGGCGCGACCGAGACGACTGTGCTCGGTCCGTTCCATGTCGCCGATGCGCCGATCTACAAGATGGGCGACACGATCAACCTGGAAGGTAAGGGCGAGCCGTTGCTCGTTTCCGGTCGCGTCGTCGATGAAACGGGCAAACCGATCGAAGGCGCTGTGCTCGATGTCTGGCAGGCCAACAGCGAGGGCTACTACGATGTCCAGCAGAAGGAAGTGCAGCCGGACAACAATCTACGCGGGCGCCTGATCACCGGCGCCGATGGTCGGTACTGGTTCCGCTCGTCGAAGCCGCTTTTCTACCCGATCCCGCACGACGGGCCGGTCGGCGCGCTCCTCCGCAATCTCGGCCGTCATCCTTATCGGCCGGCGCACATTCATTTCATCGTATCGGCGCTCGGCCATCAGGCGGTCGCGACGCACCTCTTCGTCAAAGGCGATCCCTATCTGGAGACGGATGTCGTCTTCGGCGTGAAGGACAGCCTCATCTGCGAATTCACGCAGCACGACAATCCGAAGAAGGCCGCCGAGATCGGATTGCAGAATCCATTCTGGACCGTGGAGCACGAGTTCAAGCTGGTGCGGGAGAAATGATATTTTCGAGGAGCAGCAGTTAAAGGCGGCTCGATGAAAGGAGGCCATCTTGCCGGATCAAAATGCGTTCGACCAAGAAGAATTGGCAGATCGCCTTGCTGAAGCGCGCCGCTCGGGCAGGCAAATTGATCATCTGCCAGCACGACTGATCCCTCCTGGAGCCAATCAAGCTTATCGCGTCAACACGCTAATCGGCGACCGCCTCGGCTGGGAACAACTCGGCTGGAAGATTGCTGCAACGACTGAGGCTGTGCGCACTAAGCTCGGCACAGCCGGGCCTATCTACGGCAGGACATTCACAAAGTTCCGCTACGCTTCGCCCATCCACCTAAAGCACGCCGAGCTTCTCGATCCGCTCGTCGAGTGCGAGTTTTTCATCACTCTGGGACGCGACCTCGGACCTCGCGAGAGACCGTGGACCATGCCGGAGGTCGTCGACGCAATAGAGACAGTGCACGCCGGAATAGAGGTCGCCGAGTGCCGGTTCCCGATGCGTGCCCTTCCGCCTCTGCCGGCAATTCTGGCTGATGGCAGCGCCTCGGGACGGTATGTCTTTGGCGACGCCATCGAAGATTGGCGCTCCGGTCTCGCGTCGCATCGCGTTTCGCTCGAAGTCGATGGCGAGGAAGTGCGACGTGGTACGGGTGCGGACGTGATGGGCAACCCGATCGCCCCGTTGCTCTGGCTGGCAGAAGAACGACGCCGTTTCGGCGACGGCCTGAAGGCGGGCGCCACCGTGAGCACGGGCTCCATGACCGGCATGCTGCCGATCCGCCCCGGCCAGCGCGTTCTCGCCCGTTTCGGCGACAGCGCGACCGTCGAAATATTATTCGATCGCTAAGCCGCACACACCGCGCCATCACCGGCGCCGGCGTGGATCGAGAGATCCTTGATCGTCGCGTTCTTGCCGCTGAGCGCGTTCTCCGGATCCCACGCGACTTTCACCTGCTCGAAACGGCTGCCGAGCGCGTCGTAGATCATGAGACGGCCGGCGAGTGCCTCACCGATGCCGAGGACTTCCTTCAACGTCTCGGTCGCGAGCAGCGTGCCGACGACACCTGCGACCGCGCCGAGAATGCCGATCTCGGCGCAGTTCGCGACCGTGCCCGGTGGCGGCGCCTCGGGGAATATGCAGCGGTATGTCGGCCAGGGCGTGCCGTCCGGTTTCTTCTCGTGCGGCTTGAAGGTTGTGATGTAGCCATCGAAGGCGCCGAGCGCACCGAAGACAAGCGTGCGCTTCGCGAGATAACAGGCATCCGAGACAAGGTAGCGTGTCGCGAAATTATCCGAGCCGTCGATCACGAGATCGTACTTGCTGATCAGCTCGATCGCATTCTCGGCGGTGATGCGCGTCGCGTGTGTCTCGACACTCACGTGCGGATTGATGCGTCCGAGGGTTTCGCGCGCACTCTCTACCTTGAGCGCGCCGACCTTCTCCGTCTCGTGCACGATCTGGCGCTGAAGATTGTCGAGCGACACCGTATCGTCATCGACGATACCGAGCGTGCCTATGCCGGCTGCGGCGAGATACATGGCAACGGGCGAGCCGAGGCCACCGGCGCCAATGATCAGCACGCGCGCCGCCTTGAGCTTCTGCTGGCCTTGCCCGCCGACGTCCCTCAGCACGAGGTGGCGCTTGTAGCGGGCGATCTCCTCAGGGGTCAGGGTCATGGCGGATATATAGGACCAATGGCCTTGCATGGCCAGCATGGCGCCCGGAAGAGCCACCAGCTTGCTTTTTGGCGCCCCCTGCCGGATGCTCATCCTCGGAAACGCCCGCAAAAATGGAGCCCGAACGTGGCCGCAGCAGGAGGGACGCCGGCCGCCGCCAAGGCCGCACTCGCATGAGCATATTCCAACATCATGTGCTTGCGATTCCGCCGAAACAGCACGGCGCCATCGCCCATCGGATCAAGAGTGCCGGAGCCTCCGCCATTACAACACATGGCGGCCGCCTCTTCGGTATCTGGAAACCGCTGTTGGGCCTGAGCCTCAATCACCTCATCGTCCTTGCCGAATGGCCGAACGCCGAGGCTGCCATCGCCCACGGCGCCGAAATTCTCGGCGGTATCGAAGGCGCGACGGTAGAACTCGGCGACCTCTGGCTGCCGACACTGCGCCCCGCTCCGGGTTCTCGCCTGCCCGAACTCGCTGGCGGCTACTATTCGCATCGCCACTACGACATTGCCGCTGACACGCTACCGACATTCCTCGAGCACTCGGCCGCCGCGTGGGGGAGCTTCGAGGGCACGCACGCATCGCAAGTCATCGGCCTCTGGCGGTCAAGCTACGTGCCGGCACCCGGCCTCATCCGAATGCGCCTGATGGCGTGGTATCAGGACATGGCCACATGGGAGCGCTCGCGCTACTGGAAGGGCACTTCCGGCGCAGAAGCGGCCAACGCCCAGCTTGGCGCACGCTATGCCATGACACTCGACAGTGCCGTGTCGATCGTCGAACTCATCCACCGCGGCTGACAGCAATCACCACCCAACACCGCAAGAAAGAGGAGCCTCACATGCCCCGCGCCCAACGTACCGCGCTCATCAGCGGATCGAACAAGAACATCGGCCGCGCCTGTGCGCTCGCGCTCGCCAAAGGCGGCTTCAATATCGTCGTCAACGGCGCGAAGGATCGGGCAGCGGCTGACGCCGTCGCGCGCGAGGTCGAGGCGCTCGGCGTCGAGGCGCTGGTGGCCATGGGCGATGTCGGCAAGCGCGAGGATTGCGCGCGTATTGCCAAGGAAGCGCTCGCTCGCTTCGGTGTTGTCGATGCGCTGCTCAACAACGCCGCCATGCGCCCCGACGGCAAATTCCTCGAAATGAGCGAGGCGGATTTCGATCGCGTTGTCGACACGGACTACAAGGCTGCCTATTGGCTCGCGCGCGCGACGCTCCCGGGAATGCTGCAAAAGGGCTGGGGCCGCATCATCAACTTCGCCGGCATGAACGCGATCCATGGCTACAACGGTCGCGCTGCCGTCTCGGTCGCCAAGCACGCGTCGTGGGGACTCACCAAGGCGCTCGCCAAGGAATTCGGCCCCAAGGGCATTACCGTCAACATCATCTCGCCGGGGCCGATCATGGGCGAGGCGCAGGATCCGCATATGGCCGATCACATCAAGCCGATGGTGGCCCGCGTACCCGTTGGCCGCTTGGGTACGCCCGACGAGGTGGCTGCGATGGCGGCTCTGCTCGCCTCTGACGCCGGCGCATTCATCAACGGCCAGCTCCTGCAGGTGAACGGCGGCGCGGAGACCTGATTTTGCTGGGGGTGGGCTATACGCTTACCCCCCGGCCGAACCTGTGCTAAGGGGGCGCCAAACCTCAACGCTCACTCGTGAGAGCGCCCGCCTCATGACCACCACTGGCCGCAAGGTCGTCACGCGCTTTGCCCCCTCGCCGACGGGAATGCTGCACATCGGCGGCGCCCGGACGGCGCTGTTCAATTGGCTCTACGCCAAGCACACCGGCGGCACCTTCCTGCTGCGCATCGAGGACACGGACCGCGAGCGCTCGAAGCCCGAGCACGTCGATGCCATCACCAATGGCCTCAAGTGGCTGGAGCTCGACTGGGACGGCGATCCGCTCTTCCAATTCGCGCGCGTCGAGCGTCATCGCGAGGTCGCGCTCGGCCTGCTCGCGGCGGGAGGCGCCTATAACTGCTACCTGACGGCCGAAGAGCTGACGGCCATGCGCGAGAAAGCCAAGGCCGAGGGGCGCCCGCAGGTCATCGAGAGCCCGTGGCGCGACCGCGATCCCAAGGAAGCGCCCCCTGGCGTGAAGCCTTCGGTACGCCTCAGAACCCGGCGCGATGGCGAGACCGTCGGCGACGACAAGGTCCAGGGCCGCGTCGTGATCCCGAACAAGGATCTCGACGACATGATCATCCTG
>JAEZAW010000049.1 GCA_023430315.1 Pseudomonadota bacterium
TGGGGCGTGGGGCGAAAGCCCCACTCGCGAAGCGACCCAGATACGGAAGCAATGATGTCTCTTGTGCGTTCAAATCCTCCGGGTGAACCGGTCGTCCCCGACGGCCCCGGTGTGCTCGTCGACAACCGTCAGTCCGACAGAGCCGCCGAGATATGCCGCGGTGTAATGCGCGTGCTTGCCCAGCACGAGATGACGGGCCTCATCGAGACGACGCTCGCGAACGGACGCCGCGCCGACGTGATGGCGCTCTCTCCGAGTGGCGCGCTCTGGATCGTCGAGATCAAATCGAGCGTGACGGATTTCCAGGTCGACCAGAAGTGGCCGGAATATCGCGATTACTGCGACGCGCTGTATTTCGCCGTCGCGACGGATTTTCCCCAGGAGATCCTGCCAGCGGATACGGGCCTCATCGTCGCGGATCGCTTCGGCGGGGAGATCCTTCGTCCGGCACCCGGGCACAAACTCGCACCGGCGCGTCGCAAGGCCCTGACGTTGCACTATGCGCGGCTCGCAGCGGCGCGGCTCAGCTCAGCCTTCGATGCGCACACGCGCTTCGAGCCGCTGCCGCGGGAGTAGCGTCTACTTCGGCGCGCGCTTGGCGAGAATGCGCTGGAGCGTCCTGCGGTGCATGTTGAGCCGCCGCGCCGTCTCCGAGACATTGCGGTTGCACAGCTCATAGACGCGCTGAATATGCTCCCAGCGCACACGATCCGCCGACATGGGATTTTCCGGCGGCGGGGCTCGCTCGCCCGAAGGCGCGAGGAGCGCGTCGGTTACGTCGTCGGCATCGGCGGGCTTGGCGAGATAGTCGACCGCGCCGAGCTTCACGGCGGAGACGGCCGTTGCGAAGTTGCCGTAGCCGGTGAGCACAATCGTGCGGGCATCCGGGCGGACGCGCGCCAGCTCGGCGATCACGTCGAGGCCATTGCCATCATCGAGACGCATGTCGACGACGCAGAAGGCCGGCGGCTTCTGGCGGATGAGGTCGAGGCCCTCGGACACGGTTGCGCCCATGCGCACATCGAAGCCGCGAAGCTCCATGGCGCGGCCGAGCCGCTGCAGGAACGCCTTGTCGTCGTCGACGATGACGAGCGTTCGATCCGCCGGCAGCTCATCCTGCTTGAACGAAAGGTCTTCTGACACGGCACTGTTCTCCATATCCAACAGCATACCGAAGGTTGTGAGCCTCGCCAAGCCCGTAGACATTCTGGTTTGAAGCCGGTTAAGCACCGGAAATCAAATAGATGCGATCGGAATCGGAGCAGGATCAGATCCCACTCGCGACGGTAGATCGAAGGCGCTCCTGGGCCAGGCGATCTTCACGACTGCGCCCTTCGCCGGCGCGATACGGTTAGCAAGTGTGACCTGCGCACCGGAGCGCTCGAGCAGCGTCTTCGCTATGAAGTAGCCGAGCCCCAGGCCGGCGCTGACACGGCCAGCCTGAGTGCCCGAACTGGCCCGCAAACCGGCTGGCCTGGTGGTTATATAGGGATCGCCGAGCGTATCCATGATCTCTGGCGAGAAACCCGGCCCGTCGTCTGCGATCGTAATCGACACTTCCGCATCATCCCACAAAGCCGAGACCTCGACCCGCTCGCGCGCGAAGTCCACGGCATTCTCGATGATGTTCCCCAACCCGAAGATGACACCCGGGCGCCGCTCGCCGATCGGCTCGCGTGCGTCGGCTGGCGCGTCGCCATTGCGCCCCGTAGACGGACGCGCCGTGATCTCGATGCGAATGGTTGGCGACTTGTAGGGCTGCGCCGCTTCCTGAATGAGCTGAGTCAACGGCAAGCTGACGTGGTGAGGGTCCTGCTCGCCGGGACTGCGCGTGAGCTTGCGCAGGATCTCGCGGCACCGCTCCGCCTGAGCGCGCAACAGCGTTATGTCCTCGGCGACATGAGGTGGCATGCTCGATGACGTTGCGGCTTCGCGCTCGAGCTCCTTGGTGACGAGGGCAATGGTCGCGAGCGGCGTACCGAGCTCGTGCGCGGCAGCGGCGGCCAGACCGTCGAGAGCGTGCAGACGCTGCTCGCGTGCGAGCACCAGCTCGGAAGCCGCCAATGCCGCCGTCATGAGTCGCGCCTCGCGCGAGAGCCGCGCCGTGTAGAGGGCCAGGAACAGCATGCCGGCAACGACCGCTGCCCACACGCCTGCCTTGTAGATCCACGGGAGCGCGAACATCGTGGGTGGATACCAGGGCAACGGCATGTGGTACGCAACCAGCATCGACGCTGCGGCCATGGCCAGCGCACCAAGCGCGATCGTATTGCGAACAGGCAGCGTCGCCGCCGAGACGGTGACGGGCGCGATGAAGAGGAGCGCAAATGGGTTCTCCAATCCCCCCGTCAGATAGAGCAGCGCCGCGAGCGTGAGTATGTCACACGCGAGCACGGCCGTCGCGAAAGTCGGGCTCAGGCGATGGCGAGCCGGAAAGATCACGCGCAGGCCGACGTTCAGCCATGCCGAAAGCGCGATGAGGAGCAGGCACCAACCGAGCGGGAGGTCATAGCCGAGACCCCAGTAGACGAACAGCACCGTGCCGAGCTGGCCGAGCACGCCGAACCAGCGCAGACGCACGATGGTCTGCATCCTGAGACGGCTGTCGTGAGGCCCGAGAGAATTCAGATCGATGGGAGCCATAGGTGCGTTACCGCTCGTTCTACGCACGTGGTCACAGAGGCCCATCGCCGCAGGGCGCGGCCTTGTGGCGAAGCGTCGTGTAGACCAGATTGATCAAAAGAGGAAACAGTCAAGCGGGCACTGGCCCCTATCGTCGTTCAGGTATGCCAAGGGCAGCCCAAGGAACCCTCCAAGGAACCTCAATGAATTTCCGTCTCGCTGTTGTCGCCTTAGCATCCGTTCTTGCGGGAGGACTCCTCGCCCTCGCCGTTCTGCCGGGGCCACGCGAGCAGGTCGCGAACGTACTGCCCTCGACGGGCAAGGCGCTGGTCGGCGGCCCCTTCTCGCTGGTCGATCACACCGGCAAGGCCGTCACGGACCAGGATTTCCGCGGCCGCTACATGCTCGTCTATTTCGGGTTCACGCACTGCCCGGACGTTTGTCCCTCGGGCTTGCAGGTCATCGCGGCCGCCCTCGACAAGGCTGGCGCCAAGGCCGAGCAGATCACGCCGCTTCTGATTACGGTCGATCCCGAGCGCGACACACCCGAGCAGCTCGCCTCGTACGTGCCGAGTTTCCATCCCCGCCTCGTCGGGCTCACCGGAACGCCGGAGCAGGTTGCCCCTGTGCTGAAGGCCTATCGCGTCTATGCGAAGCGGGTCGACGATCCAAAGTCGTCGGCCGGCTACACGTTCGACCACACCTCGCTCATCTACCTCATGGATCGCAACGGCGAATACATCGCCCACTTCACGCATGCGACGCCCGTCGACCGCATCGCCGAGCGGCTGGCGAAGCTGCAGTGAAGAGGGCTGCGTAGGCACTGCAGCAAAAGACTGCTCTTAACCCAACTCGGACATCGAACGGATCGTAACCGATATCAGTCACGAACCGTTTGAAGGCGCTGGTCGCCGTCTCAACGCGCAGGCGCTCTGTCTGGCGCCGAGGCCTCTTGTAAACTAACATTGGTTCTAACCATGCCAGGAACCTGATGCGGTCTGGCCATGGATCTGGGAGGCGTAGCCAATAAGGGGAAAGGACGGCCGATGGCTATTTCATTTGAAGCAATTCAGCCGGCGATCGGCGCGCGCGTATCAGGCGTCGACCTCACTAAGCCTCTGACGCCCGCGGAAGCCGAACAGATCGAAGGGGCGATGGACCGTTTCGGTGTGCTTGTGTTCCATGGCCAGCGCATTAGCGACGAGCAGCAGATGGCGTTTACGCTGAACTTCGGCCCGATCGAGAATGCGCGCGGCGGCAACATTACAAAGCCCGAGGACAAGCGCCTCGTCGAGGGCATGAACGATGTGTCCAATCTCGGCAAGGACGGCAAGCCGCTGCCCAAGGAAAGCCGGCAGCATCTCTTCAATATCGGCAACATGCTGTGGCACTCGGACAGTTCCTTCCGCGCTATTCCCGCCAAGTACTCCATCCTGTCGGCCCGCGTCGTCAATCCTGTTGGCGGCAACACGGAATTCGCGAGCATGCGCGCTGCCTACGAAGCCCTGGATGCTTCAACGAAGGCGGAAATCGAGAATATGGTCTGCGAGCACTCGTTGATGTACTCGCGCGGCGCGCTCGGTTTTCTCGAGTACACGGATCAGGAACGGGAGATGTTCAAGCCGGTGCGCCAGCGGCTGGTCCGCACGCACCCATCAACAGGCGCCAAGTCGCTCTTCCTGTCATCACACGCGGGAGCCATTCTCGGAATGGCGATGCCTGCTGCCCGCATCCTGCTTCGTGATCTGACCGAGCACGCCACGCAGCCGCAGTTCGTCTACGTGCATAAGTGGCAGCCCGGCGACCTCGTGATGTGGGACAATCAGCAGACCATGCATCGCGTGCGCCGGTACGACGAACATCAGCCGCGCGACATGCGCCGCACAACGGTGGCCGGCAGCGCCGCCACCATCGAGCAGGCGGCCTGACGTCAGGTGCGGACGGCTATGATCTAGGCGTGTTCTGAAAGTAGCGGGAGCTTGGCCACCTAGGCCTGCGCCCCCGCTTGGCCGAACATGGCCCCGTTCTTGCTGGCGCTTCGAGAGCCCCGTAGCCTCCGGAGCGTGAAATGGCATCCGTCACGATCGAAGCCGAGCCGACCTCGCTTCCCATCGACCTTCAGAAGACGGCGCTCATCATCATCGACATGCAGCGCGATTTCCTGGAGCCCGGCGGCTTCGGCGAAACGCTCGGCAATGACGTATCGCGGCTCGCGGTTGCCGTGGAGCCGTGCCGCGCCGTGCTCAATACCGCCCGCCGCATAGGCCTGCTCGTCATCCACACGCGCGAGGGTCACCGGCCTGATCTTTCGGATGCGCCGCCCGCCAAAGTCGAGCGCGGCGTTCCCAGTCTCCGCATCGGCGCGCCAGGTCCCATGGGCCGCATTCTCGTGCGCGGCGAGCCCGGTCACGACATCATTCCAGCGCTTTATCCGGCAGAAGGCGAGCCGGTCATCGACAAGCCGGGCAAGGGTGCCTTCTATCAGACGGAGCTGGAGCTCATGCTGCGCAATCGCGGCATCGAGAACCTGCTCGTCTGTGGCGTGACGACGGAAGTGTGCGTCAACACCACCGTGCGCGAGGCCAATGACCGAGGCTACCGCTGCATCGTGCTGTCCGATTGCTGCGCGTCGTACTTTCCCGAATTCCACGCGGCGGGCCTCGCCATGATCAAGGCCCAGGGCGGCATCTTCGGCTGGGTGTCGTCATCCAAGGCCGTCCTTGCGGTGATCGATTGAAGACTGCCGAGCCACGCCGCTTTTCCATTCAACCGCACGCAACAGTGCCGCCAGAGTAGGCAACTGCGCCGCGCATTCAGGCAGGCCGCGAACTCCGCACTGAAAACGACGTGATTGACGGTGCTGAGAAAATCTCGCGCGGCACTTGCAGCTGCGGACAAGCATTCAGCGTGGCGTGAATCTTGCGACATGCCCCCGATGCCGCGAGGCACTTGGCGCGGCCGCATGGGGGACCAGAGCCATGGCTACCGCGACCGAAGCGCATCGTCCCGTCCTGTGGACGCCCGGCGATTGGAATGCCTTCTTCGGCTTCGGCACCAACATCCTCGTCAACATGCTCGTGCTGACGGGGCTGCTCCGCTTCGTTCTGAAGATGCCGGACTCGCTGGTGTTCGGCCGCATCCTGCCGGCGCTCGGCCTCATGATGTGCCTCTCGACGCTGTATTATGCGTTCCTCGCCTATCGCCTCGCGAAGCGGACCGGCAGGACGGACGTCTGCGCGCTCCCCTCCGGCGTCAGCGTCCCGCACATGTTCGTCGTCACGTTCGTGATCATGCTGCCGATCTCGCTCCAGACGGGCGATCCGATCAAGGGCTGGCAGGCGGGCCTCGTCTGGGTGTTCTTCCAGAGCTTCATCCTGATGATCGGCGGCTTCATCGCGCCATACATTCGCAAGATCACACCGCGAGCCGCTCTGCTCGGCACATTGGCAGGGGTCTCCGTCACCTTCATTTCCATGCGACCGGCGCTCGAAATGTACATGACGCCCATGATCGGCATTCCCTGCTTCGCGATCATCCTGGTCGCGTGGTTCGGCGGCTTTCGCTATCCGCGCGGCATTCCGGCGGGTCTCGTCGCCATCGCAGCGGGAATGCTGATCGCCTGGGGGTCGAACCTCTTTGGTCTCAACTACGGGGGCCTCAGCCTGCAGAAGCTCACTGCGTCGCTCACGAGCTTCGGCTTCTCGGTGCCACTTCCCGCCTACAAAGAACTGTTCGGCGGTTTCGAATTCCTCGGCATCATTCTCGTCACCGCGATCCCGTTCGGCATCTACGACCTCGTCGAGGCCATGGACAATGTCGAGAGCGCGGAGGTGGCGGGCGATGCCTATCCGACCACGCAGGTGCTCACGGCCGACGGTGTCGTCAGCTTGATCGGCTGCCTCATGGGTAACCCTTTCATCAATGCCGTCTACATCGGCCATCCCGGCTGGAAAGCCATGGGCGGCCGCATCGGCTATTCGGCCGCGACCGGGCTCATGGTCATCGTGCTCTCATGGTTCGGCATCATCGCGCTGCTGCTGTCGCTGGTGCCTGTCGTCGCGATCTCGCCCATTCTGCTCTACATCGGCATGCTGATCGGCGCGCAGGCTTTCCAGGAAACGCCGAAGAGCCACGCGCCTGCCGTTGTGCTCGCGCTCGTGCCGCATCTCGCTGCATGGTGCAAGACCCTCATGGACGGCGCGTTACAGGCTGCCGGCACGAACGCGCACGCCATCGGCTTCGAAAAGCTCGGGCAGGTCGGCGTGCTCTATCAGGGGCTCGAAGTGCTCGGCGGCGGCGCCATCCTGAGCGGCCTCATCTTTGGCGCCATCGGCGCATTCATCATCGACAGGCAGTTCCTGTCGGCATCGGCGTTTGCCGCCGCCGCCGCTGTGCTGACGTTCTTCGGCTTCATGCACGGCGAGTCGGTCGGCATTGCCGTCACACCGACGGTTGCCATCGCTTATGTCGTGGTCGCCGCGTTCTTGTTCGCCCTGAGCCGAGCCCCCGTGCCCGCGCCGGCACCAGCGGCGGTGCCGCACGCAGCAGCGGCCGAGTAGGCAGCGGCCATCAGCACATCAAGGTGAGGAAGTCCTTCGGCAGGCGACCGTGCTTCTCAAGATGCATGAGGCCCTCGCGCGTGGCCACGACCATGAGCCCCGCGCTCGACGTCTCCGCCCTTAGCAGATCGCGATCGACGGCATCTTCCCAGACGGTCAGCCGCGGACATGATGTCCGCCAGATATCCATGACCTGCTCATAAGGCCGCGGCTCCTTCGCAATCCACTCGACCAGGTCGAGGATCAACGGCTCGATGTTGCCAGACATCTCTTCCTCCTAGTTCGCCGCAATGGCGAGTTGGTAGAGGCCCTGCGCAATATAAACGCAGGCAATCGTCGTGACGATGCGCATGGCCCAAACGCGATACTGGGCGTCGCTGAGCCGCTCGAGAACTGGCTTTGCCAGCGACGTACCCGCGATCGTTGCGACGATGGCGACGCCGACGAGCAGCGGATCGATCGAAGCCGCCTGACTGACCAGCCCACCGAAGTAGGCGAGCTTCATCGTGTGGCAGCACACTTGGCAGATCGCCTTCGTCGCGACGATCTCCCGGCGCTCGAACTTTCCGCCGAGAAAGTACGTGTCGATCAGCGGCCCCGACACACCGGCCAGCAGCATAAGGATCATGCTCGCCGCGCCGACCGCTACGCCGTGCAACGGGCGCGCCGGATCCGGCTTCATGCCTGCCGGCAGTAGTCTCACCACGAACGGCGCGAACCCGAGCAGCACCAGCGTGAGAGCGGTGCTCGGCACAAAAGCCCAGATGCTCCAGACAGCGAAAGCGACGGCGCTGCCGGCGAGAAAGCCGCCGGCACTGCGCCACCGCACGTAACGCAGCCAAAGGAGCCCGCGCCATCCGTTCGAGGTCATCTGCGTTATGGCGTGCAAAGCCATAGCTTCGGGCAATGCGAGCACGGCAAGCAGGATGCCGAGCAGGATCATGCCGCCCGCCATCCCGAAGATGCCGGACAGGAAGGAGCACGCCACCATGGCGGTGGCGAGAGCGGCAATCGTCGGGGTTATCACGGCAGGTCACCTCGCAGATCGCTATCATGCGAGATGTTGCATTATGCGTCCAATGCATTTATTTTCTCAATTAACATGCATAAATTGGATGATTCATGGATCTCACGCAGCTCCGAGCATTCGTGACGGTCGCCGATGCGGGCGGCGTTTCGCGCGCTGCCGAGCGGCTGCATCTCAGCCAGCCCGCGCTCTCGCGGCAGCTCCAGACGCTCGAGGCGGAGCTTGGGCTCTCGCTGTTCGATCGAACGGAACGCCGCTTGCGCCTGACGTCGAGCGGTGAAGATCTGCTTCGCCGGTGCAGAGCCATCCTCTCCGACGCAGAAGCGTTGAAGGATCGCGCCAGATCACTTCAATCCGGCGAGACCGGCATTCTCAGGATCGGCGCAACACCGCCCACGATCGAAGCGCCGCTGGCCGGCTTTCTCGGTGACTGGCACGAGCGCCATCCCGGCATCGAGGTGCATCTCATCGAGGACGGCGGCACGCATCTAGCGGAGCGTCTGCACGAGGGAGAGGTGCATGTTGCTTACGTCCCTGCCGGCGACTCCCGGTTCGACTACCAGCTCCTCTATCCGATCCACGTTGTGGCAGCGGTCGCGACCGATCATCAGCTCGCACGCGCGCGCACGCTCGAGCTGGCGACGCTGGTCGAGTTCGACGTCATGCCACTGCACGCGGGCTTTGGTTCGCGCGACTGGTTTGACGATGCCTGCCGCGCTGCCGGCCTCCGACCTAAAGTCGTGTTCGAAAGTGCGTCGCACAACGCGATCCTGGCACTCGCTGCCGCACGATATGGGATTGGAATACTGCCATCGGCCGTCGCTCCGGCGCCCGATCGCGTGCGCCTGCTGCCGCTCGTCCATGACGGTGTCGCGCTCGGGCGCTGGACCATGATTGCCTGGAGCAAGCGGCGGCACCTCCCCGCCTATGCCAGGATCTTCGTCGAAGAGTTCAGCGCGTATGCCCGCCTTAACCATCCGGGCCGGGCCCTCTTACGGCAGGCGCCGAGGATCAAGCCTCCTGCCGGAATGGCCCAACCGTTGTCAAAAGGACGCGGCGGCAAATGAAGGCGCGCGCCTTAAACCCTTCTCCCCTTTCACTTTAAGGAGAATCGGCCCACACTGAGGTGTGGGAGATTGTGTCGACTGAATGATCGTTCCATCGCGATAAGGCGCCGCACCATGCGATCGGCGAAGGTGTAACAGCCGGAACTGCCGACCGCATCGCACTGTTAGCAAGATGCGCCACACGTTGGAATCAACGGTCATTCTGGGAAACACACTGGGGAGAGAGATATGCTCTACCATTGGTACGAGCTCGGCCATGCGGCCGTGCGCCCGGTACGCGCAGCCGCCGGCTCTGCCCGGTTTCTGCTTTCAAACCCCTTCAATCCGCTGACACACACGAGCGTCGCGCGGCACACCGCGGCAGCACTCGAGGTGTTCGAGCGCACAACACGGCGCTACGACAAGCCGAACTACAGGATCAATCGCACGAACGTCGACGGCATGGACGTCGGTGTCCGCGAGGAAGTGGTGTGGCAACATCCCTTCTGCCGCCTTGTCCATTTCAAACGCGATATCGCGCCGGCGCGCGCCGCCCGTGATCCGCGGCTGCTGCTCGTCGCACCCATGTCCGGCCACTTCGCGACGCTGCTGCGCGGCACAGTTGAGACCTTCCTTCCCGATCACGAGGTTTACATCACCGACTGGCAGGACGCGCGCGACGTGCTGCTGACGGCCGGCGAGTTCCGCCTCGAGGACTACACCGACGCAATGATCGCCATGTTCCGGCACTTCGGCGGCGACGTGCACGTGTTCTCGGTGTGCCAACCCTCCGTGCCCGTGCTCGCGGCAGTCTCGCTCATGGAAGCCGAGGGCGATCCCGACGTACCGCTCAGCATGTCGCTCGCGGGTGGACCGATCGACACGCGCCGCAGCCCGACGATCGTCAATCAACTTGCCGAGCAGCGCGGTACGGACTGGTTCCGCCGCAATGTCATCACGCAGGTGCCGTGGCCCAATGCCGGCGCGGGGCGCTCGGTTTATCCGGGCTTCCTGCAGCTCAGCGGGTTCATGACCATGAACCTCGACCGGCACATGAACGCGCACAAGGATCTCTTCTTCCATCTCGTGCGCGGCGACGGCGACAGCGCTGAGAAGCATCGCGAATTCTACGATGAATATCTCGCCGTCATGGATCTGACCGCGGAGTTCTACCTCGATACGGTCGACACCGTGTTCGTGCGCCATCTTCTGGCCAAGGGCGAGATGCGCCACCGTGGACGCCTGATCGATCCGAGTGCGATTCGCCGCGTCGGCCTCTTCACCATCGAAGGCGAGAAGGACGACATCACCGGCCTCGGCCAATGTCAGGCCGCGCACGACCTCTGCACGTCATTGCCGGACGCGGACAAGATGCACTTTACGTGCCCGCATGTCGGCCACTATGGCATTTTCAACGGCTCCCGCTTCCGCCGCGAGATTGCACCGCGAATCGCAGCCTTTGCTCGCGAACGCGATCCGCGCACGAAGGCAGGCATCGCCGCGCCAGCACTTCGTCGCACCACGCCGCGCGAAAAGATTGATGCAGAGCGCCGCGAAATTTCTGCAGCCGCCTTCACATTTGGTAACGACACACCCGCGCGTCCTCGGCGCACGCTGACGCGGCACGACGCCGCGGCGGCCACTAGGCAGGCTTCACATACGCACGCAGCTGACGCGCTTTATCTGCCTCAGCTCGCACATCTAACAATGCTGCAGCTCGCCGGCAGTCTGCTGCTCGACGGACTGAAAGTTTGGCAACAATAACGCCCTGCATTCTGCGACTCAGTCGTGCGCAAATATCTGTGGCGCTGATGCGTCGCGTGGCGTTGCCGCAACATACTTTTGCTCTCATGCGTTCTGCTCGCGGCAAAGGGTTCGCGCGCTCGGTCGAGCCTGCTAGGAATCGATCACTCGGCGGTGCATCGGGGTGCGCCGCAGGACTGCCTCAAACGAGTGCGAAGCGCGTCAGTCGAGTGGTGCACCTGACACCGGTCGATGGGGGACATTTGCAAATGCGCTACCGGCGCAATCCCTCACGCACATTGGGAGACGAGCGAGGACGCGCATGAAGCGGCGGACCGCAAAATCGACGGGCAAGGCAACGGCTGCTTCGGTGCAGCTACTGAAGGTGGACGGCATCTCCGCGCCAGTGGAAGTGCGTCGCCACCCGAAGGCGCGTCGTCTCACGTTGCGCGTCAGTCGCACGCAACACGCCGTCATTCTGACCATGCCGCGCAGCTCCGATCTGCGCGAGGCGGATCGCTTTCTGCTGCGCAATCGCGACTGGGTGCGCGAGCGCCTCGAATGCGTGCCAGAGCCCGTGCCGCTCGTCGAAGGCGCCACCTTCCCTCTCCGGGGCGTACCGCATGAAATTGCGATCGAGCCGACACTTCGCGGCGCCGGCGTGGTCGAGATTGCCACGCGCGCGGGTCGGCGCGTTCCTGTCGTCATCGTGCACGGTACGTTGGAGCACGCCCCCCGGCGCCTGCGCGATTGGCTCTATGCCGAAGCCGCGCGCGACCTTCAGACAGCCGTATCACGTTACGCGAAGGCGCTCGGCGTCCGGCCGCTCAGGATCACGCTCCGCGATCAGAAAACGCGATGGGGCTCCTGCTCGAGTGCGGGGCAGCTCTCGTTTTCCTGGCGGCTGCTAATGGCACCGCCGGTCGTTCTCGACTACGTGGCAGCCCACGAGGTCGCCCATCTTGTCCACATGAACCACGGGCCGCGCTTCTGGCGCCTCGTCGACCGCATCATGCCCCGTGCCGGCGAGGCCAAGGCCTGGCTGCGCATTCACGGCATGGATCTTTACCGCTACGATCTCAATCCATGATCCGGGCTTGGCCCTCCTGCCGTAGCCGTTGCCGCACCTATCCCCATTGCCCGGTTCCGTTGAG
>JAEZAW010000158.1 GCA_023430315.1 Pseudomonadota bacterium
CCGACCTGCTCGAATGTCGCCGAACCGCTTTTCGGCATCTTGCAGAAGAAAGTCGGCGATGCGGGCGACAGCGGCCTGCAGTTCCCTGTTTTCACCGACGTCGCCATCAAGGTCGGCCTAGCCAAGATCTCAGATTGGGCGTTCCGCAACGTGCCGGACGAGGGCGCGATGTACCGGGCGCTCTTCCAGTGGGTCAAGAAGACCCAGCCCGATCTGAAGTCGGTGTTCGGTGGCGTCGAGGAGGACTTCGCCCATTCGCGCGCCACCTGGTACGTGGTGATGAAGGAGGTCGCGGCCAAGGAAGGCTTCGAGGTCAAGGGCGAGGCAAAGTGGCTGCTCGCCGATACGAACTTCACCAATCAGGCGCGTGAGGCTCGCCGGGCCGCTGCCGATATCATCGCGATCTCAGCACACCCCTTCACGACCTGCGGTATGTTGAAGGAGATGGGCCGGCAAGGCGTGAAGCCGAAGCTGGTGATCGGGCTCACGTCGTCATCGAGCCTCGAGACGCTGCAGGGCTGCGCGGCCGAGGCCGAGGCCATCATCATTCCGACGAGCTTCGCTCCCGTCACGCCGGAGGCCCAGGCCGCCGCCGAGCGCGCTGCGAAGTTCAACGGAAGCCTCGATCTCCACTCGGGCGCCGCCTACGAGAACATCGCGATCCTCAAGAGTGTCATCGAGAGCGAAGGCGTGATGGCGAAACCTGACACCGTGCAGGCCGACCGCGCGAAGATCCGCAATGGTCTCGCAAAGCTCACCGAGACCAAGGGCCTCATCGGTGTGTCCAAGCGGACGCCGGATCGCGAGGCCGTGAAGCCCTTCCTCTTCGTGCACGCCAAGAGCGGCAAGTGGGAAGTGCTCCATAGTCCGACGAACTGAGCACGTTCATTCGATCGCCGGACCGGCGCCTCAAACACACGAGGCGCCGGTTTCCCTTTATCGGATATCGCGCTCATCATGCTCATCGTTGATCTCGTCCAATCGATTGTCGATGGACTTCTGTTTGGTGCCACGTACGCCTTGATCGGCATCGGCTTCACGCTGATCTTCGGCGTCATGCACAAGATCAACATGGCCTATGCGGCTGCTTCCGTCGGCGGCGCTTACGCGGCGCTGCGCCTCATCACTCTCATCGGCGGCCCGGCGTGGGCTTCGCTGCTGATCGCGGCGGTGGTCGGCGGCCTGTTCGGCCTCGTCATCTACTGGCTCTGCTTCCGCTTCATCCCACTGTCGAACCAACTCGCAACGCTCATGTCGACGGTCGGCATGTTCCTGCTCGCCGAGGAGATCATCGTCCACACGACCGACGGGATGCCGCAGAACTATCCGGTCGTCGTTCGCGGCATCCTCGATCTCGGCGAGTTCATGATCCGCGGCGATCTCGTGTTCGTCTTCGCGTGTGCGCTGCTGGCAATGGTGATCCTGCTGTATCTGCTCTACCGGACCAAGCTCGGCATGGCGACGCGCGCCGTCTCGCAGCAGCCGATCGCCGCCCAGCTCGTCGGCATCCGCCTGAGCCACGTCAATGCCCTGACATTCGTCGTGACCGGAATGCTCGGCGGATTTGCGGGCGCCCTCATCGGCTCCGCCGTCGGTCTGCTGTCGCCATTGCTGGTCGTGCCGCTGACCATCAAGGGGCTGATCGTGACCGTGATCGGCGGCCTCGGCAGCATTCCCGGCGCCATCATCGCGGGCCTGCTCGTCGGCATGGCCGAGAACGTCTTCCAGTACTTCCGCGGCGTCACCGAGCGCGACATCTACGTGATGTTGCTTCTGTTCGTTTTCCTTGTCTTCCGACCGGGCGGCATCTTCTCGTCGACCGTGAAGCGGGATTGAGGAGAGCAAGAGCAAATGGATTTCTACCTCGGCCTCTTCCAGATCATGGGCGTGCACACGCTGCTCGGCCTCTCCGCCTATGTCGTGCTACTGACCGGGCAGGTCTCGCTCGCTCAAGCCGGCTTCATGGCGATCGGCGCGTACGTCGCGGCTATGCTGACCGTTCTCTCGGGCTGGCCGCTGATCGCCGCTCTCCTTGCTGGCGCACTGGTCGCGGGTTTCATGGCCTGCCTCGTAGGTTTCCCGGCGCTCCGCGTGCACGGCCTCATGCTCGTCGTCGCGACTCTCGCCTTCACGGAGATCGTCCGACTTTTCTTCTTCAACTTCGACTACCAGATCTCGCGTGGGAGCATTCGGGTCGGTCCGCTCGGTGGCGAAGGATTCCGGCAGATCCGCTATTTCCCGGAGAATGGATGGACGACTATGCACGTCGCCATCTTCATCTGGTCGGTCGTGGCGCTCGTCATGGCGGCACTCTGGTGGATGGACCGCTCGCGCGCAGGCGCAGTGCTCCGCGCCGTCGGCGAGGACGAGATCGCGGCGCAGAGCTGCGGCATCAACCTCACGGCGGTGAAGGTCTCCGCCATGACGGCGGGCGGTGCCATCGCAGGGCTCGCCGGCGGCATCTACGCTCACTACACGACACACATCGAACAATCGAATTTCACGATCATGGTCGCCACATTCGCGATCGCCTATCCCATTCTCGGCGGGCTCTCGAGCATCTTCGGGACGGTGGCAGCCGTGGTCTTCATACAGGGCTTTCTCGTCGAGGGACTGCGCTTCCTCGGCGACTGGCGGAACCTGCTGTTCGGTGCGCTCATCGTGCTCGTCATGAACATTCGCCCGAGCGGGCTGCTCGACGCGCGGACCATGGCGACGCTGCGCCGCCTCTTCGGTCGTAGGGAGGGCTGAGAGCCGTGCTCGAGCTCCAGAACCTCTCCAAGCATTTCGGCGGCGTGCGTGCCGTGGATAGCCTCAATCTCAGAATCGAGCCGGGCCAGATCTTCGGCCTCATTGGACCGAACGGCTCGGGCAAGAGCACGACCGTCAATCTCATCACGGGCCTGCTCAATGTCACAAGCGGCAGCATTAGGCTATCCGGCGAGGAGATCACCCGCCTGCCGACGCACGTGCGCCTCAGCTCCGGCATTGCCCGCACATTTCAGAACATCCGCCTGTTCGGCCAGCTCACGGTCTGGCAGAATCTCTGGGTCGCGGAGAATTCACGCGCGCAGCGCGAGCGAACGAGCTTCCTCTCCCGCTGGCTCGGAGGCGAAAGCGGCGCGCGTGCCCGCATTACCAAGGCGCTGGAATTTTCGGGGCTCGCCGATAAAGCCAACGAGCTCGCCGCCAATCTCGCTTTCGGCGAGCAGCGGCGCTTAGAACTCGCACGTGCCATGGCGGCAGAACCGAAGCTCCTGCTGCTCGATGAGCCGGCGGCCGGCATGAATGCCGAAGAGATCGGCGCACTCGACGAGCGCATTCGCCAGATCCGCGACAGCGGCATCACTGTTCTCCTGATCGAGCACCACATGGAGCTGATCATGGCGATCGCCGATAGGATCGCCGTGCTCAACTTCGGCCAAAAGATCGCGGAGGGAACGCCGGCCGAGGTTCAGGCAAACCCCGCAGTTCGCGAGGCCTATCTCGGCACCGCCGAGACAGCGACGAGAGGCACGGCCTGATGCTCGACATCCAGGACATCGTCACGGCCTACGGCAAGATCGAAGCGCTGAAGGGCGTCAGCCTCGCTGCCGCCGAGGGACGCATCACGTGCCTGCTCGGTCCGAACGGCGCAGGCAAAACCACGCTCATGTACTCCATAGCCGGCGTCCTGAAGCCGCGGCGCGGCACCATCAAGCTCGCCGGTGCCGACATCACCGGGCAGTCCCCGGCCTCGATCGTTGCGCGCGGGCTCGCGCTCGTACCGGAGAACCGCCTTGTCTTCCCGCAGATGTCCGTTGCCGAGAATCTGGAAGCCGGTGCCTACCAGCGTAGCGACAGCGCGGAGGTTGCCGCCGACATCGAGCGCATGTACGCGCGCTTTCCGCGTCTCAAGGAGCGGCATACGCAGCTCGCCGGCACGCTCTCGGGCGGCGAGCAGCAGATGCTCGCGGTTGCGCGCGCCCTGATGAGCCGCCCGCGCATCCTGCTCATGGACGAGCCCTCGCTCGGCCTCGCGCCGCTCATCGTCGAGGAGATCTTCCGCATTGTCGGCGAGCTCAACAAAGACGGCGTCACGATCTTCCTCGTCGAGCAGAACGTGCATATGGCGCTCAAGGTCGCGCACCACTTCTATCTCATGGAGCAGGGCCGCGTGACCTTCTCGGGCGAGCCCGGCAAGCTCGCCGAGGATGAGGTGATCCAACGCGCATATCTCGGCACGAGTCGCAAAACGGGGTGACATGACGGCCGTCGATCTCGCCCAGAACACGCTCGATGGGCTGATGGTCGGCTCCTCCTATGCGCTGCTTGCGGTCGGCTTTACCCTCATCTTCGGCGTCATGCGCCGTCTGAATCTCGCCTACGGCCCGACGATCATGGCCGGCGTCTATCTCGGCACGGCAGCCTTCATCTCGCTCGGCGCGCCGAGCCTTGTAGTCCTCCTCATCGTCATCGTCGGCGCATCGCTCGTCGGCCTCTATGTCGAGAGACTATGCTTCCGCCCATTCGGCGAAGGCGCGCGCACGGCGTCCATGGTCGCGAGCTTCGCACTCTGGATGCAGCTCGAGGAAGCCGCGACACACCTACTCCCGCAGCACATGAACCCCTTCCCACCGCTTCTCGACACGTCAACGTTGGAGATCGGACCACTGATGCTGCGCGCGGATCATCTCGTCATGCTCGTGGCGACACTGTTGATCGCCGGCGCAGTGACCTATCTGCTCGCACACACGAAGCTTGGCCTCGCGATCCGCGCCGTCATCGACCAGCCGCGCGCGGCAGCGATCGTCGGCATTCACGTGGAGCGCGTGATGATGCTCACGTTCGTGCTGGCCTCTGCCATCGGCGGCATCGCCGGCTTCCTCATCGCGGCGACGGACGCGCAGGTCACCGCCATGATCGGGATGTGGGCGACGACGAAGGGGCTCGTCGCCATGATGCTCGGTGGGCTCGGCTCGGTGAAGGGCGCGATAGCCGGCGGGCTTCTGCTCGGCGTTCTCGAAGCGCACGCCCAATGGCTCCTCGGCCCGCAAGTGCGCGACATGGTCGCCTGGGGCTTGTTGTTCGTACTGCTCGCCTTCTGGCCCGGCGGCCTCATGGGTGCGAAAGCGCTCGACCGCACGATGGCCGTCGGCCGGCGGGTCTGAGCGGCAGAGGCTCGCATGGACGGCTATCTGATCACGGTCCTCAGCAACATCGGGATGATCTCGTTCGTCGCGCTCTCGGCGTACATCCTGCTGCTCTCGGGCCAAATCTCCTTCGGTCAGCAGGCCTATTTCGGCATTGGCGCCTACACCGCCGGCATCGCCACCGTCATGTGGCAATGGCCGCTCGCGGGCGCGCTCATTCTCGGTGCGCTGGTCGCGAGCGCAGCCGCCGGACTCGTCGGTCTCGCGACGCTGCGCCTCAGCGGCATCTATTTCGCCATGGCGACGCTCGCGTTCGCCGAGATCATGCGCATCGCGGCCGAGCTCTTCGTCTATCGGCGCGAGATCAATGGCATCGAGACTGGCCCCGACGGCATCGATGGCTTCCGCGACATCCGATACTTCTTCGCGAATGATGTATCGCCGCTGCAGACGTGCCTGATCGTCTACGTCCTGCTCGGGCTGGTCGTCGTCGCGCTCTTCATGGCCGAGCGCACACGCGCGGGTCGGATGCTGCGGCAGGTCGGCGAGGATCCGCTGCTCGCGGAGGTGCACGGTATCGATGTCATGCGCGTGCGCATGGCTGCGGCGCTTGCAGCCGGCGCTGTGGCGGGCCTCGGCGGCGGGCTCTATGCGCATCTCATGACCTACGTCGAGCCGAAGAGCTTCGACATCATGCTCGGCGTTCATGCCCTAGCTTATGGACTGATCGGCGGTCTCGGCACGGCGCTCGGCCCATTGCTCGGCGTGCTCATAGACATCGGGCTGCTCGAGTCGACGCGGATTTTCCGTGGCTATCGCATGATCGTCTTCGGCGGCCTCGTTGCTGTGCTGCTGATCGTGCGCCCGCGCGGACTGCTCGACGAGGTCGCGGTCGGCCGCATCCGGCACTATCTGCGGAGGCGCCGGCATGCTGGAGATTGACGGCCTCACAGTGCGCTTCGACGGCGTCGAGGCGCTGAGCGGTCTCACTCTGACGGTGCCGCTGGGTGCGCGCGTCGGTGTGATCGGCCCCAATGGCTCGGGCAAGACCACGCTCTTCAATGCCATCTCGGGGCTGGTCGCGATCGCTGACGGCACCATCCGCCTTGACGGGCGTACGATCTCGCACCTCGCACCACACCAGATTGCAGCAAGCGGCGTCGCGCGCACTTTCCAGAGCGTGCGGCTCTTCCAGCGTCTGAGCGCTCTCGACAACGCCCTGCCTGTCACTGGCTCTGCCGCCGCGACGGCGCGCGATGCGCGGCAAGCGGCGCTGGCGGCTCTCGACACGGTCGGCCTCACCGGGCGACGCGACACGCTCGCTAGCGATCTCAGTTTCTACGATCAGCGGCGACTCGAGATCGCGCGCGCCATTGCACAGAAGCCGCGCCTTCTGCTCGCCGATGAGCCAACGGCAGGCCTCTCGCAGAGCGAGTGCGATCACGTCATCGAGCTCATCGGGAACGCATTCGGCGCAGAAACCGCAATCCTGCTGATCGAGCACAAGATTGCCGCGGTGGAAGCGCTTTGCCCTCGATCAATGCTGCTGTCCGAAGGACGTCTCATCATTGATGTGGCGACCAACGGCATGCGCCGCGATCCGCGCCTCGCAGATGTGTATTTCGGAACACAACTGCCGCTATAGCGCAACATTGGCTGCGCTGCGAGAAGTGGTCCTTCTGCAATCGCACGCCTAATTCCAGAACCTGAATAAGTGTTCATGACGAATATTGTCGATCGTAACTTGCAATTCATCACACAACCGACCAATTTCAAAATTACGCCGGGTTAATGTCTGAAAGTCGAAGGAGAGTGCTCAAAATGTTCAGAACTCTCGGAATATCCGCAGTGGCTGCGGCAGGGTTCTTGTTCCTACCTGGACAAGCCACGACGACCAGAGCTGCGCCGACGATCGCACCGAAGATCGCGACGCCGGAGAGCGCTGTCGAGCAAGTGCGGCGGGGCGGCCGCGGCGGTTTCCGCGGCCACAGCTATGGTGGTGGCCGCAGCTTCCGCGGTGCCCGCTTCTACGGCGGCGGAGGCTATGGCCGGAGACATGCCTACTACGGCCACCGGCATCGTCATCGTGGCTGGCGCCGCGGCCTAGTTATCGGCGCCGGAATACCGTTCCTCTACGGCGGTGGCTACTACTACGGTAGCGGCTACTACGGCGGGTGCGGCTATTACTATCGCAAGTGGATGCGCACCGGCAGCCGCTACTGGCGCAATCGCTACTACGATTGCCGCTACTGGTAAGAACCTCCAAAGCGCTCAACAAGAAGGCCAGCCTCGCAGCTGGCCTTTTTCTTTTGCGATCCACACTCAGCCACGCGCACTCATGGGCACGTACGGCCGCGCCTCGGGGCCCGTGTAAAGCGTCAGCGGGCGAATGAGAATGTTGTTGTCGAGCTGCTCGAGAACTTGCACGGTCCAGCCCGGCACGCGCCCGACGGCGAAGATCGGCACGAACAGATCCTTCGGAATTTTATGCAGGTAGTAGATCACGCCGGAGTAGAAGTCGACGTTCACGTTCACACCGTGGCGCGCATAAGGCTTCATCTCCGCGACGAGCGCTTCCAGGATCTCGTACCACTTCGGCTCGCCCATCTCCTTCGACAGGCGCTTCACGCCCTCGCGCATGTGCCGCGCACGGGGATCCTCGGCGCGATAAACACGATGGCCGAAGCCCGTGATCGCCTCCTTGGCGGCGCGCTTGGCCTTCACAAAAGCCGCGGTATTGGCGGGATCGCCGATCTCCTCGGCCATGCGCATGACGTCCTCGGCAGCGCCGCCGTGTGCAGGTCCCGACAGCGCGGCAATAGCGGCCGTGATCGCCGCATGAATGTTGGCGTCGGTGCCGATCACCACACGCGCCGTGAACGACGATGCGTTCGAGCCGTGCTCGGCGTGCAGCACGAGGTCCGTGTCGAGGAGCTTTGCCGCATCCTCTGACGGCGTCTCTCCCTTGAGCAGCCAGAGGAAGTTGGCTGCGTGGCCGAGCGAGGGATCGGGCGCGAGCGGCGCGAGGCCGTTGCGGATACGCTCGTGCGCCGCGACGATCATCGGCACCTGCGAGGAAAGCCGCACGCCCTTGCGGATAGTGGCGGCGCGCGACGTATCCGCCGTCTCCGGATCGAACGCTGCCAAAGCCGAGACAGCCGTGCGCAGCACATCCATGGGATGCGCGCGCTGCACCAGCCGAATCACGTCGAGAACCTCGTCGGGCAGCACGCGCGCGGCCTTCAGCTCGGCGTCGAAGACCTTGAGCTCGGCGGCGGTCGGTAGCTCGCCATGGATGAGCAGGTAGGCCGTCTCCTCGAAGCAGGAATGAGCGGCGAGATCATGGATCGAGTAGCCGCGATAACGCAGCTCGCCTGCCTTGCCATCGATGAAGGTTGTGCCCGAGCGCTCGAAGTACACATCCTTGAGACCCCGGTAGATGCGGGGTTCGTTGCCAGGTTCGGTCATGGTCTGTCTCCCGAGCCGTTTCGTATCAAATTCCGGAACAGTACTTGCACCATTCTCACCATCCCCTACAAGAGCATTCGGTCCGAAGGCGATTGCGCAGTCCCGGAGAGGCGGATGAACATCATTGCGGCATGCATGGCTGCCGTACGGGGGCGCGGCTTTCGCGTGGTGCTGCCCGAGGGCGAGGATGAGCGCATTCTCAGAGCCGCAGTCGAGATCGAGCGCGAGAACATCGCGCGGCCACTCGTCCTGGCGGATGATGTCGGAGCCACGCAGAGCACACTCGCGGCCCTTGGCGCTCCCGAGGAGGCGATCAGCGTTCTCGATCCTGAGAACGACCCCGCCGGCGCCACGCTCGCGGCCCATGTCGCGGCGACGCGTAAACGCATGAACGAGCGCACGGCCGCGCGTCTCGTGAAGAAGCCGCTCTATTTCGGCGGCGCACTCGTGGCGGTCGGGCACGCAGAGGCGCTGGTCGCGGGCGTCGCGAACCCGACGCGGCGCGTCATCGAAGCCGGCCTCATGACCATCGGACCGGCTCCCGGCATCGCGACGCCGTCGAGCTACTTCCTTATGATGATCCCCGGACGCGCAGATGTGCCCCCCCGCGCGCTCATTTTCGCAGACTGCGCGGTGAACGCCGAACCAGGCCCGGAAGAGCTTGCCGATATCGCGATTGCCTCGGCGGCGAGTGCCGAAAGCCTGCTCGGCGAGCCGGCGCGCATCGCGATACTCTCGTTCTCGACGCATGGCAGCGCCGCGCACCCACGCGTCGACAAGGTTCGTGCGGCACTCGGTTTGGTCAGGGAACGCGCGCCCGCGCTCATGATCGACGGCGAGCTGCAGGCCGATGCCGCGCTCTCCCTCTCCGTTGCCGCCAAGAAGGTGAAGGATGAAAGCGCCGTCGCGGGGCGCGCGAACGTGCTGGTCTTCCCGGATCTCGACTCGGGCAACATCGGCTACAAGCTGACGCAAGAGCTCGCCGGCGCGCAGGCTATCGGGCCTTTCCTTCAGGGCTTTGCGAAACCCGTCTCCGATCTCTCCCGCGGCGCAAGCGTTGCCGACATCGTGGCGACCGTGGCTGTGACGCTCGCGCGCGCAACGCCGCGGACGTAGAATGCCCGTGTCTCAGCGCTTCCAGCCGATCCATTCGCAGAGCGCGTCGCCCATGATGAGCTTCTTGTCCGCTGCGGGTATCCAGTCGATCTCCTGGAAGTGCGTGACGCACTGCTTCCACGAGCACGGCATCTTCGTAATGTCCGTACCCCAGAAGAGCCGACGCGGACCGAAAGCATCGTATAGCGCACGGTAAGGCGCGTGCAGGCTGCGGAAGGGATAGGCGTCGTCGGCGTAGAACGGGCCGCCCGTCAGCTTTACGGCGACGTTCGGGTACTTCGCGAGCGCCGTCAGATCCTTCATGCTGGAGAACGCCGCAGCACCGCCCTTGAAGATGCGTTCGGCACCCATGTGATCGACGATAAGCTTGAGGCCGGGATGGCGGGCCGCGACTTCGCCCAGTTTCGGTATCCAGTGATCTGCGAGCAGAGCTACGGGCAGGCCTGCCTTCTCGGCGGCCGGCCAGAGCCAATCGATCGTACCGTCGAGCGGCCAGTTGCGTTTCTCGGGCGCGCTGAAATAGAAGCGCAGGCCGAGCATGCCGGGGCGCTGCTTCCAGGTCGGCACGAGCGCACGGCTCTCCGGCTTGTTCAGCGGAAAATTGCCGAGGATCGCGAAGCGGTCCGGATAGGCCTTGGCCGCCTCGACAGCAAGCTCGTTGGAATCCGGGTCCCAATTCGGCGGATGAAGGACGGCGCCGTCGACGCCGGCTTCATCCATGCCGCGGATGGCTTCATCGGCAAGATAGGGCCGCTCGAGATGGAGCACGGTCGGCGTGCCCTTCTCCCAGATGTGGACCTGGGCATCGATGATAGCCATTCCGGGCTCTCCCGCTTAGATGCTCTCGTTGCTGCGAGACTATGGCCGCTCACACGAGACTACAAATGCAAATGCGCCCGCCGAGAGTTCGGCGGGCGCATTGCACGCATACGAGAAGCGATCTAGTGGCCGTCAGGGATACATCGGCACGCCATAGTGTTCGTGCGTGCGCGTCTCCCAATTGCGATCGCCCCAGACGTCGTCGCTGAACTCGGGCGCGTCACGGAGCTGCTGCTCGGTGATGCCTGTCCGATAGCCGCCGAGCGAGGGGTCGTACTTCAGTGCCGCCCACGGCACGGGATAGTGGCTGTGACCAAGTCCGAGGAAGCCGCCGAAGCTCATGACGGCGTACGTGACCTTGCCCGAGAACTTGTCGATCATGAGATGGTCGATCTCGCCGACCTTGCTGTCGCCAGCGCCATACACATTCGTGCCTTCGACGTCTTCACTCGAGATGAGCTGATGGTTCGGATGCTGTGTAGCCGAGGCCATGAGGCCCTCCTTACTGACTGAAAGATTGCGGATGAGTGGTCGCCATACGGGCAACGCCACGTATCGCGGTCCTGAGGCGAAGAAGGGCACCACACGGTGCCCTTCTTGTTCAACTAGCGGGTCGTGCCGCCACCACCGGTCCCGGTCGGCGTAGGCGCCTGACGCGCTGCCTTGGCCGGCCTTACGTAGTCCGGCGCCGCGGTGAGCTGATCCTTGGTGGCATTGACGGTGAAATACGCCTGTCCATCACTGTGAATCATGCGCTTCACCTGGTCCGGCGTCATCGAGACTTCCTTCTCGCCGATGCCGAGGAAGCCGCCGACGCCGAGAATTATGGCCGTCACGCGACCGGAGTCGTCGACGAGGATGTCGTTGACGTCGCCAATGCGCTCACCGTTCATGTTGTAGACGCGGCTGCGCATGAAATCGCGAACGTTCCACGCACCCTTCACCTCTTCCGTCGGCGCCTGCGACTTCATCTGCGTCTCACCACCCGGCGAGCGGGCCGGCGGCGTTGCAGCAGGCGGCTGCGTGGCCGCGGGCGGGGTTGCCGGAGGCGTAGTCGTGGTGGTCTGCGCGATAGCAGCAGACGACATTAGAAGCGCGGTGCAGGCCGCAAGAACTGAGGCTTTCATCGGATTTACTCCTCGAAATTTCGTGATGCGGTGAAAACGATCGGCGCGCGGATAGGTTCCGCGCTGCGCGAACTCATCGTGCACCGCAATACGATCGAGGCATCAGTCGCGCGACGCGCACTGACGACGCAGAACGCAGTCAATCGAAGCTTAGATTTATTGCTCGAGTACCGATCACGTTAAGGAAGGTCTGCCGCGGTTTATGGGCATTACTGCCTTTCTCAGCGTGACCGTCTTCGTCGAGTTCCCACGCGCTCGCCAAACATGTGCTGCCCAGCGCGATACGCTGGGCGAGCGACATGATCTCGAGTGTCAGGCGACAAGCCCCTCTTTGCCGTACTTCGCTGCGAGATCGCCGAAGGTCTTCCAGGTCTTCGCGTCGACTTCGATGCCGTTCTTCAGACGCTCCTGCTCGCGGCGGTACTCGACCTCGCCGGGATACATTACTTCCGAGTATCCCTCGGCGGGTGGCGTCGCCTTGAGATAGCGCGCGAAGTCCGCGACCTCGGCCTTGAACTGCGCGAGCGGACGGAAGGCCTCCACCTTGAACATGGCGAGGAA
This sequence comes from Pseudomonadota bacterium, assembly GCA_023430315.1. Taxonomy (GTDB): domain Bacteria; phylum Pseudomonadota; class Alphaproteobacteria; order Rhizobiales; family Hyphomicrobiaceae. The sequence continues at coordinate 12,224 of JAEZAW010000158.1, forward strand.
GCAACCGTCATTGTGACGGCCCGTCGGATCGACGCCGAAACCGAGACCGGGCAACACGGCCGAGAGCACTTCGACCACCGCTGAGAGACCTGAACCCTTGAAGCCTTCGGCACCGCCGAGCGGCAGCAGCACACCGCCCTTGTCGTAGTCGAAGGGATCGGTGGTCGGCTTGCCTTCCTTGTTGACAATCCAGCCCTCCGGGATTTTCGTGCCCTTGGCCTGCGCGAGCTTGATTTTGCCGACGGCGACGCCTGATGTCGCCATGTCGAGCACGAAGGGACCGTCGAGGTCTGAGGGAATTGCGATCGAGATCGGGTTCGTGCCGAGGCGCGCCTCCTTGCCGCCGAACGGCGCCACTGCCTTGGGGCTGCGGCCGCTGTCCGCCGTCATGATCGCGATGAAACCCTCGCGCGCCGCCATGAGCGGATAGGCGCCGAGACGACCGACGTGGCTCTGACGCAGGATGGTCGCCGCCGCGACGTTCGACTTCCGCGCCTTTTCCATGGTGAGCTTCGCCGTGCGTTCGGCAACGACGAAACCGAAGCCCCAGTTACCGTCGACGACGGTGGTGGTCGCCGTCTCCTGCTTGATCTCGAAGGGCGCGCCCGGAACGATATGACCCTTGCCCATGCGGTCGATGTAGGTTGGGATCGCGATGACACCGTGGCTGTCGTGGCCGGCGAGATTGGCAGCGACACACCCCTTGGCAACCGTATCACCTTCCTCCTTGGAGGCGCCGGCGCTCTGGAGCAGCGTGCTGGCGATAGCAGTCAAGCGGTCGGCGGGGACGATGGGCATGGGTGTTTCCTCGGGTGGCGCGGCGTCGCTCACGAGGCACGCCACAGCCCCATGCGCAATCCGCAGCTTCAATTGCGTGAGCGGCCAGTCTAAGCTCGCAGCGAATATCCTGTCACCTGTCCAGACATGAACATGCGGAGCCCCTAGATGAGCCAGATGCAACGCAGCGCCGACGAGTTGGAGCTTGCCGAGCGTGCACGCAAGGTCCTGCCCGCCGGTACTTTCGGCAATACGGCCCTCGATATCGTGATCGCGCGGGGCATGGGCGGGCACGTCTGGGACGTCTCGGGCAACGAGTATATCGATTACCTGCTGGGCTCGGGACCGATGCTCGTCGGCCATTGCCACCCGAAAGTCGAGGCGGCCGTGCTCGAGCAGGTGCCGCTCGGTACGACCTTCTTCGTCAACAACGCACAGGGCATTCGCCTCGCCGAGGAGATCGTATCGGCAGTGCCGTGCGCCGAGCAGGTGCGGTTCGTCTCGTCCGGCTCGGAAGCTGATCTTTATGCCATGCGCGTGGCGCGCGCTTATAAGCGGCGCGAGAAGATCCTGAAGTTCGAGGGCGGCTACCACGGCATGAGCGACTACGGCCTCATGAGCCTCGCACCGAAGCGCCTCGCGAACTTCCCTGCCGCCGTGCCGGATTCAGCGGGCATCCCGAAGGCTATCCGCGAGGAGATGATCGTTGCCCCGTTCAATGACCTTGCGGCCGTCGAAAGTCTCGTCGCGCAGCACGGCAAGGAGATCGCCGCAATCATTGTCGAGCCCTTCCAGCGCTTGATCCCGCCGAAGCCCGGTTTTCTAGAGGGCCTGAGGAAGATCACGGAGCAGAACGGCATCGTGCTTATCTTCGACGAGGTCGTCACGGGCTTTCGTTTCTCGTACGGCGGTGCGCAGGCCTACTACGGCGTGACCCCGGACCTTGCGACTTTCGGCAAGGTGATCGGCGGCGGCTTCCCCCTCGCGGCCATCGCCGGCAAGACGGAGATCATGCGCCACTTCGACAAGGCGGCCGTCGGCGAAGAGGACTTCACGGTGCAGATCGGCACGCTCTCGGGCAATCCGGTCGCATCCGCTGCCGGTCTCGCGACGATGGCAGTTCTCAAGGAGCCCGGCGCCTACGACAAGCTCTTCGCGACCGGGCGCGCGCTCATGGACGGCATCGCGGAGCGCATTCGCGCGGCGAAGCTTCCCGCGCAGGTCATCGGCGAGCCGCCACTGTTCGATGTGGTTTTCGCAGAAGGCGACATCCGCGACTATCGCGGCACCATCAAGAGCGACGCTAAAATGCAGGGCGCCATCAATCGCTCGCTGCTCGCCTCCGGCATTCTCAAGGGCGAGAGCAAGTACTACATCTCGCTCGCGCATACCGAAGCCGATGTGGCGAAGACGCTCGACGCCTGGGACGGCGCGATTCGCGCGCTGAAATCCGCGAAAGCTGCGTAGCGCCGCGCGAACGGGGCGCCACGTTGTAAAGGCGCCCCGTCGACTTTTCCCGCGTTCTCCCCAAGACACACAGCGGCCGCGACGACGCCTTGCTGAGGTCATCCGCCAACCCTACCGTTACTGGACGCACTGAGTCGCTGCGAGGGAGTTGCAGCAGCGCGTGTGCGTTCCGGGTTCAATGGTGGGGTAAGAATTATGACGTCGCTTCAAGCATCCGCGCAGGCGCAGTTGCGCCAGCTCATCGAGCAACTCGAGCGCCTCGAGGAAGAGAAGAAGGCGCTGGCCGGGGACATCCGCGACAAGTTCGCGGAAGCCAAGGCTATGGGCTTCGATCCCAAGATCATGAAGCAGGTGCTGCGCATCAGGAAGCAGCCGAAGGACGATCGCGACGAGGAAGAGGCGATCCTCGACGTCTACCTGCACGCGCTCGGCATGCTCGACGCGATGCCGGCCGATCCGCCCATGATGGCGGCGGAATAATCGCCCTTACTGCCCCGCGGCGACCCTGGCGCGGTTCTGTTGCAGGCGGGCGATGAGCGGCGCCGAGATACGGCCTGTCGGCGCAAGCCGGTGGGCCGTTTCGAATGCGCGGATCGCAGCAATTGTCGGCGCATCCGGTACGCCGGTCGCTTGGCCCCTCAAATAGCCGGACGCGATAAGCTGCTGCTGAGTGGCGCGCACGAGGCTCGACGCAGCCTCGGTCGGCTTCTGCCAGCGCGCGCCGCTCGCAACGCGCCTCCTTGGCGCGCGTAATGCGGCAAGCAGCGCCTCACTCGCCTCCGCAGTGGCCGGCAACCCGTGATCATGCTCGAAGGCGAGGATCGCTGCGCGCGTCATCGGCCCAGCGTTGCCATCCGGGACGCCGGGTTCATAACCCCGGAACGCGAGTGCACTCTGCACGTCTCGCACGAACGTCGCAGCAGCAGTCGTGGAGGGTGACGGCGTCTCAGCGCTGGCGAGGCGCTCGATCGATTGGGTCGTAGCCTGCACAGGAGCTGCCGGCGCTGATCCAGACGCAGGAGCCATCTGCGCCTCCTGCGCGCGGGCTTCGCTCTGCTCGATGAGCGCAGCAAGCGACAGGGTCACAGGCCCGGAAGGCCGACGTGCCTCGGCCGCGGTCTGCACATTGGGCAGCGGCACATGCACGCCAACGGGAATGGCCGTCCTTCGGCGGTCGCGAGGTCCCTCCAGCAGGTAGGCGACATTCCACACGACTCCGCCGGCAAGCACGACAATGAACACGCCGGCGATCCGTGCATCACGAGGGCTGGTCATGTCACAGTACTCCAACTGAAAGAACGAGGCTCATGCGACAAGGGCGATGGGCGGTGCCGGAGCTGCTTCTTCGGTGGGCAGCTCCCTCATCTGAGAATTTTCTTCGTCGGCCTGCTGATCTGCCAAGTGCGCCTCGGCATCGAGCGGCAGGAGGAGCTTGAAGCACGAGCCGACACCCGGCGTACTCTCGATCTCGAGCCGACCACCGTGAAGATCGGCGAGGCCGCGCACGATCGCGAGACCAAGCCCGGCGCCTTCGAGCTGGCGCGTGAGCGAAGAGTCGACCTGATAGAAGGGCTCGCCGAGCTTCGCAATGTGCTCGGGCGGAATACCAATGCCGTTGTCGCGCACTGACAGCAGAACGTTGCCGGCTTCGATCGTGGCGGCAAGTTCGATGCGGCCACCTTCCGGCGTGAACTTGCAGGCATTCGACAGCAGATTCATCAACATCTGTTTGCACGCACGCTTGTCGGCATTCATCTCGCCGAGATCATCGGCAATGGTCACGTCGAGTGCGATGGATTTCGCAGCAATGGCAGGACGCAACGTGTCAACGCTGCTCGCGATCACATCGGGCGCATGGAAGGGCTCGGTGCAGATCGTGAGCCGTCCCGCCTCGATCTTCGAGATGTCGAGCAGGTCTTTGACGAGGCTCATGAGATGTTCGCCGCTCTCGCGGATGATGCGGCTGTAGTCGGCTTGGCGGGCTGAGCCCTCGTTAGCGCTCAGATCCCGATGGAGCATCTCCGAGAAGCCCATGATCGCATTGAGCGGCGTCCGCAGCTCGTGGCTGATCGTAGCGATGAAGGCCGACTTGGCGCGGCTCGCGCTCTCGGCTTCCTCGCGGGCCTGGCGCATGGCGATAATATGCCAACGTCGCGCCGTGACGTCGCGCATCACGCAGACCGTGCCACTGCCGCCTGCGAGCGGCTTGCAGCGGAACTCGATCCAGCGCGGCGCAGCGCCGACCGTGATCTCGATTTCGACCGAAACAGGCGCACCAAACTCCAGGCACTGGGCGATCGCATCTTGGCAGCGCGCAGAATTGCCGGCGCTCATGGCGGCGCTCAATCCGCGCCGCACGAGAAGCGATGGCGAGACGCCGAGCAGCGCATCCGCCGCTGGAGAGGCAAAGTTGATGAGTCCGTTGCGATCGTGGCGCGTAACGAGGTCCGTAGCGTTATCGGCAACGAGCTTGTGGAGGACGCGGAGCGCGGCGAGCTCTTCGAGCGTTGCGCGATGTGCCTTGATGAGCGCTGCGGCGGCAATCGCGGCAGCAAGGCATGAGGCCAGCAGCGCGGCCGTCCAGAAATCACCGGTCAGGGCATAGTAGCCGGCAAAGATGAGGGCGATCAGAAGGCCGGAGGCGGCGAGAGTTGTGGTCGCAACATCGTCGGCGAGAGCCGCAGCCTCGGCCCTGTGACCCGGCGGATTTGCCCGCACGGTCATGAGATGACTGAAAGAACGAACCGGCAACCGACGCCAATCGAAGCTCACGCGATACACACCGCTAACGCAGCGCCCCCTTACTCGACTGGAGAGCACTGTGAGTTATTAAGCTTAATGAACTCTGACCAAGCCTTAGCGGTTTGTATCTTTCGCGACCATAGCTGGACGCGCGACGTCAGGATTTGGCCGTCGCCTGCGCGCGCATGCGGGCCCAATCCTCGTCCGTCCAGTTCAGAAGCTCGACCGTGCGGCTGCCCGCATCGCTCATGAACTGCTTGCCGCCGTCGATGGCGATGCATTCGCCATTGATGTAGGCCGCCATATCCGAGAGGAGGAACGCCGCGAGGTTCGCGAGTTCGATGTGCTCGCCATTGCGCCGCAAGGGAATTTCGCGCTCGACGACGTTGTCGCCGCCACCCGGCGTCAGGCGCTGCGATGCACCAGCCGTCGGGAACGGCCCCGGTGCGATGGCGACCGTGCGGATGCCCTTCGGCCCCCACTCGACAGCGAGGCTGCGGATCATCGCGAGTGCGCCGGCTTTGGCCATGGCCGAGGGCACACGGAATGCCGAGCCCTTGAGCGCAGATAGCGTCAGGATCGACAACACCGTGCAATTGCGCCGGCCCGCCTCGATCCAGCGGCGGCCGGCCGCGACCGTGCAATAGGCCGAGCCATGCAGCACCGTATTGAGGATGGCGTCGATGGCACGCGGCGAGAGCTTGTGCGTCTCGGCAATGAAATTGCCGGCAGCGTTGTTGACGAGCGCGTCGAGAGGGCCTGTCTCCCAGATACGATCCATCATGGCTTCGACGGCTGCAGCATCGCGCACATCGCACGAGTGCGCCGTGACCTTGCCGCCGGTCTCGCTGCGAAAGCGTGCGGCGGTCTCCTCCAAAACTTCCGCCCGCCGGCCGCAGATGACCAGATCCGCACCAAGCTCCAAGAAGCGCCGTCCCATGGCTGCACCGAGACCAGTGCCGCCGCCTGTCACGAGAATGCGCTTGCCCTCGAGTAATCCTTCCTTGAACACGGAACCTCCTAGTGAGTCTGAGTATTCTTTCGCCATCAAGGTTCCGCAATCGCGGCAGCTAATCAAGGCTGCCGGTGTTGCGGATGAACGGTGCATGAATACGGGCAGCAGGCTGCATTCATGGTCTCGCCGTCACCTTGCCATCGGAGGGAGGCGTGGGCACGCAGGACACGACCGCTCTTGGCGCAAGTGGGGCGCCGGCAGCGTAAGCCTGCGACCGCAAGGCAGCAATTAGCGACACCAGCACCTTCAGGAGGACCGAGGCAATGAGACTGATCGCCGTGGCGACCGGCGCCATCGCCCTATTGAGCTTAGCGGGAGGCACACCCGCAGGCGCCGCCGACCTTGGATATGGAGATCCGTCCGATCGCTACAGATCGGCATACGAGGACTCGCGCTACAGCGATCTCTACGGCCCACCCCCGGGCCGTGTCTCGCGGCGCTACGTCGAGAAGGAAGAGATCGAGGAGCGCTACGCGGAAGTAGACGACGACTATGACGACAAGCGGCTCGCGCCCCCGCCTCGCGTCTATGGATACGCAGATCGCTTTGCTGCGTATGACTGCACGCCGCGCCACGTGATCCGTGACCGCCTGTACCGCCAGGGTTGGAATGACTTCCAGGAGATCGATCTTCGCCCGGGCGTGGCCGTTGTCGAGGCTCGGCGCCCGAATGGAATGCCCTACCGCCTGAAGATCGACCGCTGCTCGGGGAACATCGTTTCAGCACGTCCGCTGGCGCCAGTTCCAAGTGTGCCGTACGCCTACGGCCCGCGCCGGTACTACGATCCTTATCTCCGCTGAAATTTCTCTGTTTGAGCATTAGACATTCGACGGCAGGGGCAGCTCCCCTGCCGTTTTGTTTGCAGGGGGGATAGCGCACAAAAGGATCTGCCGCCGCAACCGCCCATTGATAAGCTTGCCGACATTCGATTCGCGGCTTTTCTTCTCTTCCACAACACACCAACGGCGGTTTCCATGTCCCTGGTCTCGCTTGCGAAGAACCCAGTCCCGAGCGGCGCAGTGAGCGATGACTTCGCCGGATACGACGGCGCTCTTCTGCGCTTTGCCCGCTGGAGCGCGACGCGCGGTCCGGCGCGCGGTACGGTGTGTGTCTTCACGGGCCGGGGCGAGTACATAGAGAAGTACTTCGAAGTCATCGCCGATCTGAGGCGCCGCGGATTTGCTGTCGCCATTCATGACTGGCGCGGACAAGGTGGCTCGACGCGGCTGCTGGCCAATCCGCGCAAGGGCCATATCCGGGACTTCCGTGAGTTCGATCGCGATCTTGCGGTCTTCATGCAGAACGTGGTGCTCCCCGAGTGCCCGCCGCCTTACTACGCGCTCGCGCACTCCATGGGCGGCAACATCCTGGCCCGGCATTCCATCGCGAGCGACTCGTGGTTCGATCGCATCGTGCTCAGTGCGCCTATGCTCGAGATCATTGCCGACAAAGAGCGCCTTCCAGGTGGTCTGGTCCGCGCCTATATCGAGGGCGCATGCCTCCTGGGTTTCTCGAAGCGCTACGTGCCGACAGGGGGCGACCAACCAGCCGAGACTTTGCCGTCCGAGGGCAATACGCTGACCTCCGATCGGGAGCGCTACTTGCGCAACCGCCAGATCATTGAGGCGGCGCCTCACCTCGCACTCGGGTATCCGACCATCGGCTGGACGAAAGCCGCCTATCGCTCATGCTCGTATGTGATGGACCCGGCCTTTGCGCGCCGCGTGCGGGTGCCGATGTTGCTGTTCAGCGCCGCGAACGACCGCATTGTCTCATCGCGCGCGATCGAGGACTTCGGTAGCCGGCTGAAAATCGGCGCACACGTACCCATGCCTCAGGCGCAGCATGAGATCCTGCAGGAGAAGGACACGATCCGGCAGCATTTCTGGTCGGTCTTCGATGCCTACCTTGGCATCACCGCAGATGCGGCCTAACTGCTGAGCTTCACGACGTCTTGCCGTCATCCTTGGCGTGAGCCTTCTCCTGCAACTCGCGCAGGCGCGCCTGTGTCTCCGGATTGACCATGCCGGCAGAGATGACGATCTTCGCCGCATCCTCGACGCTCATGCCGATGATCGTGACGCTGGCCCGCGGCACGAAGCAGACAAAGCCCGTAGGCGGCAGCATTCCGGTCGGCATGAATACGCTGACGAGATCGTCCTGCGGCTTGAGCGAGGAAATCTGCCGGGTCGCCTCGCCCGTCACGAACACGATCGACCAGATGCCCGGAGATGGGAACTCCATCAAGCCGACCTTCTGGAAGGCCTGCTCCGGCGCTGAGACGCTGACCACGCTCTCGAAGATCTGCTTCAGCGCGCGATAGACGTTGCGCACGATCGGCGTCCGATCGAGCATCATTTCACCGGCGCTGATCAGCGAGCGGCCGAGCAGGTTGGCTGCGAGCGCGCCGATCATGGTGAGCATGAGGATCGCGAACACGAGCCCGATGCCCGGCACCGCGAACGGGAGATACGTATCCGGGTTGTAGAGGTGCGGGATGTACGGCTTGACCCAGCGGTCGACGATATTGATGACGTACCAGGCGATGTAGATCGTGATGGTAACGGGACCGACGACAACGAGACCGGTCAGAAAATAGTTGCGCAGGCGCGCGCCGACGCGCCAGCGATGGACCTCTGGCTCATCCACAGCCGCAGCCAGCACCGGACTTTCGCCGGGCGCGCCGCTTTCAGGCGTCGACCTCGACAGCTTGTCCTGCATCCCTTCCTTCCCGTGCGTCCGCCACGTCCCGCCGGGGACACTTCATCTCTCGTCTCCCGCGCAAAGGTATATCTGAGCGCAGGCACCCGTGCCACCCGCTTGGACAGCGACTTTCGTCGGCAGTTTGTGCCTGATTGCTGAGCACTCTCGTCCGCATAAACCTTTGCAACGACGATAAGTAACCCGATCGTGAAAGCGATTGACACCAGGGGGCCTCTTTCTCCAGTGTGGCCCCAAACAACGAACATCGGCATCAACCGACGCTAACTCACTCTAGGAGCAGGAAACGTCATGAAGCTTTGGAGATCTGCTGCGTACGCCGCAGCAGCTATTGGGCTTGTCTCGAGCGCCAGCTTGCCGGCCGCCGCTCAGAAGGAAATCAAGGTCGGCGCAATCTATGACTACACTGGTCCCTTCGCCGGTGGCGGCTCGCTGCCTGCCGCTATCGCCACCAAAATCGCGATCGACATGATCAACGAGCGCGGCGGCGTCGAGGGCTACAAGATTGCCGCAACCTACGCCGATGCGCAGTCGAAGACCGACGTAGCGATCAACGAAGCCGAGCGGTTGCTCAACGAGGTCAAGGTCGACGTGCTCATGGGCGTGTACTCGTCGGCGCACTGCGTGCCCATGGCCGCAAAAGTCGATGCCGCGAAGCGCTTCATGTGGGCCAATGTCTGCGTGGCCTCGGCCGTCTTCAAAGGCAAGAATCTGCAGTACGTCTTCCGGCCGCAGGTGCATTCCGACCAGTTCGGCGAGGCGTCCTGCAACTACATCGCCGAGAATGCCAAGGCCAAGCTCAAGAAGGAGCCGAAGGACGTCAGCGTTGCCATTCTCTACGAGGACGGCCCCTACGGCACGGGCGTCGCCGCCGGCAACGAGGCACGGTGCAAAGAGCTCGGCATCAAGATCGTGCACAAGGAAGGTTACGCCGCGACGTCGACCGATCTATCGGCGCTTGTGACGAAGCTCCGCCGCGCGCGGCCCGACGTCATCCTGCACACAGGCTACAATCCCGATATCACGCTCTTCCTGCGGCAGGCCAAGGAAGCCGGGCTCAAGTTCGACGCGCTGATCGGCCATGGTGCAGGCTACGGCCAGATCGACAAGCTGATCGAGACCTTCAAGGGTGACGTGAACTTCTTCTACAACGTCGATCCGGTTGCGGCTCAGCTCCTCGATCCCAAAACGCTTGCGCCCGGCGTCGGTGACCTGACAGCCGAGATGGTGAAGCGGTACAAGGCCGAGACCAAGGTGGCTGAGGTTCCGCCACACGCTTCCATGGGCTTCAACCAGACCTGGATTTTCCTGACCGACGTGCTCCCGCGCGCGATCAAGAAGCATGGCGGGTTCGATCCCGAAGCTCTGCGCAAGGCTTCGCTCGAGACCGACATTCCGAACGGCGGTACGATCCAAGGCTATGGCGTGAAGTTCTTCCCGCCGGGGCACCAGATGTCGGGCCAGAACGAGCGTTCGAGCCCGGTCGTGATGCAGTACGTCGACGGCGTGACGAAGATCGCGTGGCCGGCGAACCTGCGCACCATCGATCCCGTGCTGCCTTTCCCCGCTGGTCACGCCTACGCGCGCTGACGCTACGCATGAGTGCCCATCGCTGCGGCTCGATCACAACGAGCGGCAGCGATGTGGCCGATTTTTGCCCGCGCTCCACCCGACACCTCGAGTGCCTCACGCATGGCGATGCTTAGAGTTGATGGTCTGACCAAGCAGTTCGGCGGATTTACCGCCGTGAGCAACGTCTCGTTCGATGTCGCGGAAGGCGAGATCCTCGGCCTCATCGGGCCGAACGGCTCCGGCAAGAGCACGACCTTCAACTGTGTCGCCGGAATGTACGTGCCGACCGCCGGCTCGATTGCCTTCGAAGGTGGCGAGATCGGTGGCCTTGCTGCCAACCAAGTTTGCCACAAGGGCATTGCGCGCACGTTTCAGATCCCGCGCCCGTTTCGCAATCTCTCGCTGCTCGAGAACGTCGCGCTGTCGGCGCACTTCGGCGCGAACGCCAAACTCTCGCGCGCGCAATGCTGGACCAAGGCCGAAGAGGCACTCGCCATGGTCGGCCTGCCGACCGACGCGCATACCAGCACCGACGGCCTCGGTGCTGCGTCGCTGAAAAAGCTCGAGCTTGCGCGCGCGCTCGCGACCGGCCCGCGCCTCCTGCTCGCAGACGAGAGCCTCAACGGCCTCGATCACAGCGAGATGGACCAGGCCGCAGATATGCTGGAGCGCATCCGCAAGGAGAAGGGCATCACGATCGTCTGGGTTGAGCACATCATGGGCGTGCTCATGCGCGTCGTCGATCGCGTAGTCGTGCTCGACCATGGCGAGAAGATCTTCGACGGCAAACCCGCCGAGGCGCAAACCGACAAGCGCGTCGTCGAGGTCTACCTCGGCGAAACGGATCACTGAGGCGGGACCGATCGAGATGCTGGACCTCAAGAATATCGATGCGGGCTACGGGGCATTCCAAGCCCTGTTCGGTATCTCGATGCAGGTCAATGCCGGTGAGGCGGTGGCCGTGATCGGCGCGAATGGTGCCGGCAAAACCACGCTCATGCGCGTCATCTCGGGGATGCTGCCGGCATCCGCGGGCACCATGACCATGGAAGGAACGGACCTGCGCGCTACGGCGCCGCACAAGGTCGTCGAGCTCGGCATTGCGCACGTGCCGGAGAGTCGCCGGCTGTTCCCGCGCCTCTCAGTCGAGGACAATATGCGCCTCGGCGCCTTTATCCCATCGGCGCGCCCGCACTTCGCCGAGCGGCTCGACTATGTCTACGGCCTCTTTCCGCGCCTCAAGGAGCGTCGCAACCAGCTTGCCGGCACCATGTCCGGTGGCGAGCAACAGATGTGCGCGATCGGACGCGCGCTCATGAGCAAGCCGAAGCTCGTGCTGCTCGACGAACCTTCGATGGGCCTCGCGCCAGTCATCGTCCAACAGGTCTTCGAGCTCGTGCGCCGCATTCGTTCCGAAGGCTACACGGTCCTGATCGTGGAGCAGAACGTCTCGCAGGTGCTGAAGGTCGCCGATCGGGCCTACCTGCTCGAGGTCGGCCGCATGATGCAATCAGGGAGCTCCGCCGAACTCGCGGCCAGCGACGAGATTCGCAAGGCGTACATGGGTATCTGAGCGGGCGCACCGAAGAGAATTCCACGGGGTTGACGGTCGGCAGCCGAGCCGGCCGCGAGGGAGAAACGGATGTTCGGGTTGTTCTCAAGTCTCGATTGCTCACTCGACATCTTCTTTGTCGAGGCGCTGATCAACGGCGTGTTGCTGGCGGGACTGCTCGCGCTCCTGGCACTCGGGCTCAATCTCATCTTCGGCGTCATCGACGTCGTCTGGATCTGCTACGCCGAGCTTGTGATGATCGGCATGTACGCGATCTTCTTCTTCGTGCAGGAGATGGGCCTGCCGTTGCCGCTCGCCTTCCTCATCGCCATAGGCCTCGTTGCGTGCTCTGGCGCCATTCTCCATTACCTCGTCATCAGACCGGTGCTCGACCAGCCGCCGATCAACCAGCTTCTGGTGACGGGTGGCGTGCTCTTCCTGCTGCAGGCGGCTGCGACCATGGCGTTCGGCATCGAATTCCGCAACCTCGGCATCCGCTTAGGCTCGATGAACGTCGGCGACATGAGCTTTGCCTGGAGTCGCATCATCACATTCGCCGTGGCGCTCGGCGCCATGATCGTGCTCTGGCAGTTCCTGACGCGGACTTACATCGGCACGGCCATCCGGGCGATCTCGCAGGATCGCCAGATCATGCCGCTCATGGGCGTCGATCAGAAGAAGATCTACCTCGCGACCTCGGCGATCGGCGGCGGCCTTGCCGGTCTCGCCGCTTGCCTCATGGTCCTTCAGTACGACATCTATCCGCAGATCGGCCTTCAGTTCGGCCCGCTCACGTTCATGATCTGCGTACTCGGCGGCCTCGGCAACATGGTCGGTGGCTTCGTCGCGGCCTTCATCATCGCGCAGTTCATCACCATCGGTGGCTCGTGTGTCGCCACCGAATGGGGCTACGCGATCGCCTTCCTGTTCTTCATGCTCGTCATCTTCGTCCGGCCGCAGGGCCTCTTCGGAGCCAAGTCATGATCACCCAAAAGCACATCGCCGGGGCGATCGGGCTTGTCGTTCTGCTGCTACTTCCCGTGCTGATCAAGATGATCTTCCCGGACACGGATCGCTACTACCTACACCTCATCATCCAGATCCTGATCTGGGCGTTCATCTACACCGGTTGGTCGCTGATGGGCCGCTTCGGCCTCACTTCACTCGGCCACGGCGCGTTTACCGGCATCGGCGCGTATGTCACCGTGCTGCTTTGGAACTTCGCCGGCATCACGCCTTGGATCGGCATTCCCGTCGCCATGGTCGTTGCGACCATCGCCGGCCTGCTGGTCGGCTATCCGTGCTTTCGCTTGCGGATCACCGGCCATTACTTCGCACTGCTGACGCTCGCCTTCACGGAGTTCGTTCGGCTCTGCATCGTCGGCTTGCGCGACTGGACGGGCGGCTCGCTCGGCACGCAGCCGGCGCGCTACGGCGATGGTCTCTCGCTCTACGCCTTCCAGTTCGAACCGAACCGCGTGCTCGCCTACTATATCGTGCTCGTCATATGGCTCATCGGCCTCGCCATCTGGATCAAGGTCGACCGGAGCATGGATCGCTACGCGCTCGACGCCGCCTCGCAGGACGAGGATGCAGCCGCCTCGGTCGGCATCAACGTGACGCGCGAGAAACTCAAGATCACAGCGCTCTCATCGGCCATGTGCGCCTTTGGTGGTGCGATCTACGGCCAGTATCAGATGTACATCGGTCCCGACACGATCGCCGGCCTCGGCGTCTCGCTCAACATCGTGTTCGCGGTCATCGCTGGCGGGATCTGGTCGCTGTTCGGGCCGACTTTCGGCGCCGTCTTCACGCAGGTGCTGGCGGAGACGCTACGCGTCGGTCTGCGCGGCTCGGAGACACTGAGCAAGATTCTCGGTCAAAGCGCGCTGGCACTCGATACCTTCATCTACGGCCTGCTGTTGGTGCTCTTCATCATCTACATGCCGAAGGGCGTCGTCGGTACGCTCGCAGAGCGCTTCAAGCGCAAAGCCGGATCCTGAACGCAGCGCACCTCGAAGTCCGCAAACAAAAACGGCCGGAGTTTGCGCCCCGGCCGTGTTGCTTTGGTCCGTCGTGTCAGGA
>JAEZAW010000140.1 GCA_023430315.1 Pseudomonadota bacterium
CTGACGTTCCTCCTCGGCCTTTCGCGCGGCAGCAGCAGCAGCTTCAGCCGCCTGACGCTGGCGTTCGGCCTCGGCTTTCTGCGCCGCTTCGGCCGCCAGGCGCTGACGTTCCTCCTCAACCTTTCGCGCAGCCGCCGCTGCAGCAGCTTCAGCCGCCTGACGCTGCCGCTCCGCCTCGGCTTTCTGCGCCGCTTCGGCCGCCAGGCGCTGACGTTCCTCCTCGGCCTTTCGCGCAGCCGCAGCGGCTTCGGCCACTTGGCGCTGACGCTCGACCTCGGCTTTCTGCGCCGCTTCAGCCGCTAGCCGCTGACGTTCCTCCTCGGCCTTTCGCGCCGCCGCAGCTGCAGCTTCGGCCGCCTGGCGCTGCCGCTCGACCTCGGCTTTCTGCGCCGCTTCAGCCACCAGTCGCTGACGCTCTTCCTCAGCCTTTCGCGCCGCCGCCGCTGCAGCTTCAGCCGCCTGACGTTGACGCTCGGCCTCGGCTTTCTGCGTAGCCTCAGCCGCTAGGCGCTGACGCTCTTCCTCGGCCTTTCGCGCAGCCGCCGCTGCAGCTTCAGTCGCCTGACGTTGACGCTCGGCCTCGGCTTTCTGCACAGCCTCCGCCGCTAGCCGCTGACGTTCCTCCTCGGCCTTTCGCGCGGCCGCAGCAGCAGCTTCGGCCATCTGGCGCTGATGCTCGGCCTCGGCTTTCTGCGCCGCTTCAGCCGCCAGCCGCTGGCGCTCGGCTTTGGCTTTCTTGATCGCGGCGACTGAGATCCACTTCTTTCTTTGCGTGAGCTGGTGTTGCGGTAAGGGTCTCACGTGGGCGGCGCGGGGCGTTCCCTCGTCTACTTTGGTGTCGGGCGGCGCTGTGCGGGCAACTCTCGCAGGTGCGTCGGCGGTTCCACGCTCGCCGGCGCGGAGCTTGTCGCGAGGTTCAAATTGCTTAGCTTGAGTTGCGGCGAGCCCGGTGCGAGCTGAGTCGGCGTCCCGCGCTGCTCGCGCCCTGGCGGCTTCCTTGTCCATCTCCAGAATTTCTGCTCTGGCTCGTAAATTCAGTTCCCTAGATTCGCGCTCACTGGCGCGTAGCCGCTCCCGCAACAATTCTTCCGTGCTTTGTGTGGTCGCGAGCTGGCCACGCTCGATCTCCCCGGCCTGCGTCGCACCGGGTAATTCGCCGCCGCGTTTTCCGCTCGCGTCACGAGGCCGCCGGGCTTCAACCTCGAGCGTGCTACCACCCGAACGCAAACGTGCCAATTGCTGCGATGCCTCATCCAGTTGTCTCTGGATCGCTTGCGTCCGGCGCCGCTCCATCTCCAACTCTTGCGCTGCCAATTCCTTGGCCCGCATCGCGGCGTCGAGCGCGCCTTGACTATCTCTGAGCCGATTTTGGTATTCCGCCTCGGAGGCGTTGAGCGGCTTCGAAGTGTTCCGCTTCGACTGCTGCGCCTCTGTGAGCTCGAATTGGGAGATCCGCATTTTCTCCGTCAGGCCCGGAACTGCAGCTTCCGAAACCAGGAGTCGTTTCGCCGCAGCTGCATTTGCGTCTTGTTCGAACAGACCGGATAAGGCGTTGGGTTCTCTGATACCGCCAATCGAGGCGGTCGGCGCTTTGGAGGCCAAATTGGTTCCGAGATAGATCGCGACGCAACCGACAGCGACGCCAACGGTTATGGCCACGCCGATTGCTGCGCGGCTGCTGAGGGCAGGGTGGCGGCCATGGTGTTCTGAAGCGCCGTTCGGACCTGCCGGCGTCGATCCGACCAGTGGGGCACCGAAGCTCCATAGATGGCCTTCCGGATCGCGGCACATGTAGAAGCGGCCGCCAATGCCGTCGTCGCTAGGCTCGACCTCGATCCGTGCTCCGGCCTCCAGCGCGCGGGCACAATGCTGGTCCACGTCCTGGACCGTCAGATAGCATGTTTGGGTCGATCGATTGCCGACATCAGCCGGTTGGACCATCAAATCGTCGAACGCGGAGCTTCCATGGGAAGCGACGACCACGGAATTCTCGCCGAACCGCAAAACGATATACGCCGTCCCGCCGTCCGGTCGCTTTGCTACGTGATGGATCGAGAACCCGTATGCGCCACAGAGCCAGCCCGCTGCTTCCGCCGGATCTGCGTAACGCACCACCGGGAGTATCGAGCCACCGGACATACGCCCAGCTCCATACGCGATACAATAAACGCAATACAATCCAGCGCCGTGTAGCCTGCGTGCGAACCAATCAGGCCTGCGGTCGCAGTGCACACCGGTCCCAGACCATACCGATCAATCGCCGCCGCCCGGCCGAAGCCAGCAGAGCCTCCATGCTATAACCTCCACGAAACAACTGAAAATGTTTTGTTTAATATTAATATTACCAGCCGGTCTCGACGGTGCGCAGCAGGAAGCGCTGCCCTCAATGCGTGCTCCGACGCATACGACGATCACGTCGCAGCCGAGCAGCTTGCTGTCGATTGCCAGATGGAAAAGCGCGCGACCCTTCGCTTTTCTCTTCCTTTCTCTCGATTTTCAGCTTCGATCTGATCGACCAGACGTGGCTGGGTCGCAGTGGCGGCTTTCGTCGTCGCTGACGTTTGCCACGAGCGCCAAGACTACTTCTCGCCCACTTCTGCTTTCGCCAGCTTCTCGCGCCAGTCCTTCCGTCTCAGCCACGAGAGAACCGAGTGCACCAGCAGCACGCCGCAGATCGCGAACAGCAGCGCTGCAATCGGCCGACTGAAGAAAATTGTCCAGTTACCACTCGACATGACGAGCGACTGGCGCAGGCTGAGCTCCAAAGTCGGTGCGATCACGAGACCCAGCACCAGCGGCGCCGGATCGAAATCAAGCTTGCGCAGCAGGTAACCGACGACGCCCATGATCAGCATGATCCACACGTCGACAATGGAATTGTTCACCAGGTACACGCCGACAATGCAGAACATGATGATCAGCGGATACAGATATGAGTATGGGATCTGCAGGACCCGCACGAACAGCCCGACGAGAGGCAGATTGAGCGCGAGCAGCATCAGGTTACCCACGTACATGGAAGCGATGAAACCCCAGAACACTTGCGGATGATCGTTGACGAGTTGAGGGCCCGGCGGAACGCCGTGGATCAGCAGCGCAGCCATCAGCACGGCCGTGACAGGCCCAGTCGGCAGGCCCAGCGCCAGCATGGGCACGAATGCGCCGGTCGAGGCGGCGTTGTTGGCTGATTCCGGTCCGGCGACGCCGGCCACGGCGCCCTTGCCGAACTCTTCGGGCGTCTTGGAGACCCGCTTCTCGACCGCATAGGACAAGAAGCTCGCGATGATGTGGGCGGAGCCCGGAACGATGCCCACGAGGAAGCCGAGCACCGAGCCGCGCGCGATCGGCTTCACCGACTGCTGCCACTCCTCGCGGCTCGGCATCAGCTCGCGGAAGCGGGGCGGCTTGACCTTGTCGGTGACGATCTTGCTCGGAGTCGACAGGATCTCACCCAAGCCGAACAGGCCGACCGCGACGGGCACGATGCCAATCCCATCGCCCAGCTCCTTGATGTCGAAGGCGTAGCGGAAGTGGCCCGTCATGACATCGATGCCGATGCAGCCCAACAGCAGCCCCGTGCAGGCCATGATCATGGTGCGCACCAGGGACGTGGTCGACATGTAAGCTAGAAAAACGAGACCGAGCACCAGCAGCGCCGTGTACTCCGGCGGTCCGAAGCGCAGGGCAAAGGTGGCGAGTGGCGGCGCCACCAGCGTGAGCAGGATGACGCCGAACGTCCCCGCAATGAACGAGCCGACCGCCGCAATGGCAAGGGCCGCGCCGGCGCGGCCCTTGCGCGCCATGGCATAGCCGTCGATGCAGGTCATGACCGAGGCGGCTTCGCCCGGAATGCGCATCAGGATCGAGGTGGTGGAGCCGCCGTACTGCGAGCCGTAGTAGATGCCGGCCAGCATGACGATGGCCTTGGTGGCGTCGAGGCCGAAGGTGACGGGCAGCAGAATGGAGATGCCCGCAAGAGGGCCGATGCCCGGAAGCATGCCGACCAGCGTGCCGACAAGGCAGCCGAGAAAACCATAAGCCAAGACGTCCGGACGGAAGGCGACGGAGAAGCCGAGGAGCAGGTTGTCGAGAACATCCATCGCTCGCCTAAAACCCCATGATGCCGCGCGGCAGCGGAGACTTGAGCAGATATCCGAACACGGCATAGGCGAGGATCGTCGCGCCGATGCTGAAAACGGCCGCCGGCAACAGCGGACGGCGCTCCACGACGAAGATCAGGAAGAACAGCATGAGGGGCATGACGGTAAGGAAGCCCAGCGCCGTGTAGGCGCTTGCCGCAACGCAGACCACAGCGATCACGGGCAAGGCGTGGCGGACGTCGGACCAGTCGATCGAGGCCATTGGCGGGCTCTCCCGGGCGCGCGCGAAGAGCACTGCGCCGAACACGATCAGGAGACCAATGAGGAGCGTGGGGAGCATGCCGGCGCCCGGCGATGCCAGTGTACCGAAAGGCAAGTCGGAACTGATCGCCAGGACGATCGCCCCTGCAAGTACGAAGCAGCCGCCAGCGACGTGGTCTCTGCGCAGATTCACGCGGCCGTCTCCGAACCGTTGGCCTTGGCGTCCGACGCTAAAGCAACAGACTTGAAATTCACCTCAATTCGAGGCTGGGCGGGGAGTGAATTTCAAGTCCAAAGTTGCTTTAGAACATTATGATTCTAAAGCGTCTTTGGACCTTAAATGCGACTTTGAGATCAGCCCAGGCGTGGGTCGCATTTAAGGTCCGACGCTTTAGCCTAAACTTTGCCGATGGCCCGCACCGCGTCCTGCACGCGCTTGGCATCGGCATCCCAAAAGGTCTTGAACTCCGGCTGGTCCAGATAAGCCACGTCCTGCCCGAGGTTCTTCATGGCCTGCACGAACTTGTCGTCGGCAGCAGCCTGCTTGGACGCCTGGCGCATGGTGGCGATGACATTGTTCGGCGTACTCTTGGGGGCGAACAAGCCAACCCACAGATAGAACTCGATGTCGTAGCCGAGCTCCTTCAGCGTCGGGACATCCGGAAGCGTAGGGGAGCGCCGGCCCCCAAAGCTTGCAAGCGCGCGCACTTTGCCTGAACGCAGATGCACATTGGCCGCGGCGATGGAGGAGCACAGCACCTGCGAGTTGTTGCCGAGCAGCGCCGTCAGCGCCGGACCGCCGCCATTGGTCGGCAGATGCTTCAGCTCCAGCGATGCCGACTTGAGAAACAGGGCCATCGGCAGATGCAGAGCGCCGTGCAGACCCGATGAGGAAAAGATCAGGTCGTTCGGCTTGGCTTTCGCGGCATCAGTGAACTCCTTCAGGGTCTTGAACGGTTGCTGATCGTTGACGACCAGCACCATGGGGTCGGCGATGAAGCGCGCGATCGGTATGAAGTCGTCATTGGTGAACTTCACGGGCCGACCATACAGCCGGTCGACCTCGGCGAAGCCCGAAATCGAGACGATGTGCATCAGGAGGGTGTAGCCATCGGGCTTGGCCGCAGCGGCAAACTGAGCGCCGACCTGGCCGGCAGCACCGGCCTTGGTCTCGATCACGATCGGTTGCTTGACGATCGGCTCCAGCACCGCCGCCAGGGGTCGGGCGACGACATCGACGGCACCGCCAGGGGGAAACGGGTTGATGAAGGTAACGGGCCGGGAGGGGTAAACCTCCTGCGACCTCACGGGTGCCGCGGCGAGCGCCGCAGCAGTTGCGGCAGAACCTGCCACGAATTGGCGTCTGTCCATTGCGTCCTCCCGGTGCAAGGCCAGCGTGCGATGCGCGGGCCGTTATTGGGCTGACGGTAACCCGCCTGCTGGCCGACCGCAAACGCCGAAAGACGGATGGCGCCTACCCGCGGAGCCAATGAAATCAAAGATTTGGTTTCGCGCACGCGCCTCCGATTGCATGAAAAGCGCGTTTAGGCGCCCAAAGCGCAACCGCTAAGCGCTTGCGCCGACGGAGCATCGGGATAAGCTTCCCAGATTGTCAAAATCGATGAAGACGTAGCTACGGACGTGCGCCTGGGAGCGGGATACGGCTCGGCGATGGCGACGCACCTATCATTACGATTGTTTGCCAGAGGCGACCGCGAGCGCGACCGAGCGGCTTGAAGGGATCTAGACCCACAACGGGGAGGCAGCCCCGATGATCACGATTGAACGCGGACCACAGCAATTGGCGTTGCGCACCGGATCAACAACGGTCGCGCTCGATAAAGTCGCCGGCAAAGCGGTGTTGCAGCGCAAGTTGCTGTTTTGGGCGAGGAAGCCCGTCGAGCGGCCTCTCTCATCGGTCAAGCAAGTCAAGATCAACACCGATGTTGATCCAGCATCCAAGGCCGAGATGTACACGACCATGCTGCTCATGGGAGAGGGTGACCGCTGGGTGCTCTCTGCGAGAGACAAGCAGGATGCAACCAAGGCGCTGGAAACTCTTCAGGAGTTTCTCGGTCTGGCGAGCTGAGAGCTAGCGCTTTTCGTGTCGACGTGCGTACGCGTTCGGACACAAGAGGCGCGTGCTTATCCGCAGGGTGCTCTGCAGCAATCATCACTTGCGCGGGTTCATCGCAAGAGTGAAGATCAAGTGTGCGACGCTGGCGTCCACCGTTTTCCTCACCCACTTCCATCCCGCTGACAGTCGAAGAGGTTCGCGACATGGCTTTCTATGAGCTCAGGCAATACACGGTCCGCCCCGGCAAGATGGAGGCCTGGCTGAAGTTCATGGAGGAGCAGATCATTCCCTTCCAGGTGGCCCAAGGCATGGTGATCACCGGAAGCTATCGCGGCGAGACCGACGAGAGCGTCTACGTCTGGACGCGCAGGTTCGAGAGCGAAGCGGAGCGCGAGCGGTTGTACAAGGCGGTGTACGAAACCGACCACTGGAAGAACGTCATCGCGCCGCAGGTCACGGACCTGATCGACCGCTCCAAGATCCACGTCCAGCGCATCGTGCCGAGTCGCTTGTCTCCGGCGCAGTAAGCCGCTCGATTACTCGGGCAACTCGCCGATCATGGCGCCGCTTTCGTGCACGCGAACCGTCCAGCCCGGCGGGACGATCGACGTTCCGCCGGCTTCCTCGATGATCGCGGGGCCTGAGAACACGTATCCGACCGGCAGATCCGCGCGATCATAGATGACCGTATCCGTCCAGCCACCGAACCAGACCTTGCGACGGCGCGGCGTCGGCACGGTTTGCGCATCGGGCGCGAAATTCAGCGCTGGCTTGTCGACTTCACCGATCGAGACCAGGCGGATGTTCACGATCTCCGCCTCGTTCGTGCGGTCTGCGTAGCCGAATGTCTCCTCGTGCACGGCGTCGAAGGCCTGACGGAGCGCGATGAAATCCGGATCTGACGGATGCCATGCCACAGGCAACGTGAAGGACTGTCCCGCATAGCGCATGTCGAGCGCGAACTCGTGGCGATGGCGCGCGACGGCAATGCCGTCCGCCGAGAGTTGCGCCTCCCCCTCACGCCGCAAAGTTTCGGCTTCAGCGCGGAGATCATCGAGCGCGATGGACGAGAGACGTCCGCCCCAGGCTTTGACGAAATCGCGCCGGGCATCGGCCACCATCTGGCCGAGCGCCGAGAGATGGCCTGGATAGCGCGGTACGATCACGCGCGCCATGCCCAGTTCCTCAGCGACGAGAAAGCCGTGCATCGGGCCTGCACCACCGAACGCGACGAGAGCGAAGTCGCGAGGGTCGAAGCCGCGGTGGACGGAGACTTCGCGCACGGCGCCGGCCATCTTCGCGACCGCTACGGCAATCGCAGCATTGGCGAGCGCGCTCACGTCATCTGTCCCTGCGGCCTCCGCTAGCGTGCCGAATACGGTGCGGGCAGCCGCGAGGTCGAGTTGCAGGCCGCCCGCCAGCGCGCGATCTGGCGAAAGACGACCGAGCAACAGGTTAGCGTCTGAGATTGTCGGCTCGGTGCCGCCGCGGCCGTAGCACGCGGGGCCGGGCAGCGCGCCCGCACTGCGAGGACCGATCTGCAATGTCTGATCCGCGCCAATCCAGACAATCGAGCCGCCTCCCGCGCCGATGGTGTGAATGTCGAGCTGAGGATAGCGCAGCGGATAGGCGTCGATCTGATTGTCGTGCGACATGCGCGGCATGAGATTCTTGACGAGCGCCACGTCGGTGCTCGTACCGCCCATGTCGAACGTGATGACGTCGCGAATGGCGGCCTGCTCGGAGACGCGGATCGCACCGCCGACGCCGCCGACAGGTCCCGACAGGAACGTCGCGACGCACTGCTCGGCGGCGACATCGAGCGTCATCGCGCCGCCATTCGAGCCCATGATGTTGACGGGCGCGCGGATGCCACGCTCGGAGAGCACCCCGGCGAGCGTGCGCAGATACTTCCTAACGACCGGCGCCAGATAGGCATTCAGCACAGCCGTCGACGTGCGCTCGAACTCACCGCGTTCGGGAATGAGACGCGCCGATTGCGTGATCGGAACGCCAGGGAGACTCGCGCTAAGTGCTGCCACGACCGCACGCTCGTTGGTGGCATTGACGTAGCTGTTGAGGAAGGCGACCGCGATGGCTTCAATACCTTGCGCGCGAAGCTGTTCGGCGAGTTCCTCGATGTGTACTGGCGAGGCAGCGGCGAGAATGCTGCCGTCAGCCGCCGTGCGCTCGTCGATCTTGAAGCGGCGATCGCGTGGCACGAGCGGCGGTTCGCGCTGCCACGTGGTGTCGAAGATGCCGCCGGTCAGTCGCCGACCCTTGCCGATCTCGATGACATCACGAAAGCCCTTGGTCGTGACGAGAGCCGTGCGCGCGCCCTTGCGTTCGAGCAGCGCGTTGGTCGCGATCGTGGTGCCGTGAACGAAGGCGCGGATGGCTTCGAATGGGATCTCGAGCTCGGCGAGTGCGCCGAGAACGCCCTGCCACTGCGCGCCCGGCAGCGACGGCACCTTAGCCGAGAGAAGCTTGTCAGTGGCGGTGTCGAAGGCGAGCAGATCGGTGAACGTGCCGCCGACGTCGATCCCGATGATGTAGCGCGGGGTCGTCGTCACGTCACAGACCTCGCGGCGCGAACTTCGACCGTGTCGCCTGCCTTCACACCCAGAACGGCGCAACCAGTCGGACCAAGCGATACCTTCTCGCCGCCCTCGACAATACGAACCCACCCGCGTAGCGCCGATCCGCTCGTGGCCGTGGAAAGCTCCATGAGGTCTCCATCGGAAAGCCCGAGGCGATCGGCAATCGCTCGCGGAACATCCATGCGTCGGCGCGCGCCGTCATAGGTGTCAGCATCGGCGGGATTGATCGCGAGTTCAAGGCGTGCACCGCGTAAGCGCGCGCGGGCCTCGGAAGTCGCTGACGCGTCAATCTCTCCACTCGAAGTGAAGGCCACGCCGTAACGCGCCAGCGCATCCTCGACGCTCAGGTAGCCGAGACGGACATCGTGAGCGACGCGTGCGGGATCGCGATCGAGCGGATCGCCATAACCTCCACCGCCCGCTGACTCGATGCGCACGATGTCATCCTTTTTCAGCTTGAAGCCGCCGACTTTACCCGCGATCGGCGATGGCGCGATCACCTCGCCGTCGCGCAGAACGACGAAGCTGTTGAGCGCGCCGCTGTGCCCACCCGCGACGCCGAACGGCGGAATGATCGCGTGATCGGCGAGCACGGAGAGGCTGGCTTCGTCAGCGAGTATGCGGATATCGCGACGCATGCCGCAGCCGCCGCGGAACATGCCATCACCACACGAGCCTTCGCGGATACCATAGTGCTCGACGCGCACCGGGCACTGCATCTCGACAATCTCGGCAGCCTGCACCGTGTTGAAGTCGCCCTCGGGAAAGGCGCGCACGACGTGGTTGCCGTCGTTGCTCCTCGTCGCACCCGTGCCGCCCGCCGGATACTCGTAGAGCAGGAAGAGACCGGCCTTGCTGCCGTCACTGCTCGGGCGCGGGCCGGACATATAGACGTGATTGGCGCCGCCCTTGAGATCGCCGATCAGCCGTTCGGGCAGGGCTTGGCCGAGAGCCGAGACCATCAGCGCCACCATGATCGCGCGGCACTCGACCATGCCGCCGCACGGCGCGGGCAGCGTCGCGTTGAGAAAACTGCCCGGCGGATTGATCACCTGCAGCGGATTGAACGATCCGTGGTTCACCGGCGTCTGCGGATCGAGATAGGACTTCACCACGCTCGCGACGGCATTGAGCGCCATGGCTGGACCGACATTTGTCGGCCCGCCCGTCTGCGGGCTGCTGC
>JAEZAW010000142.1 GCA_023430315.1 Pseudomonadota bacterium
CTCTCGCCCAGCCCGCCTGAGGACCGCGCCCGCCGTAAGTCATACGTTGTGAAAAAATTGGCGAGTGAAGAATGGGGTAGTTTCTTGAGCTTCTCCCTAATGCACGCGATGAAATCGCAAGCCGGCCAAAAGCCGATAAGCGCCGTGCCTGGGTGACCGAAGAAAGAAAGTCCACGGCCGCTCTCGACGAGCCCGAGTGACTTGAGGCAGGGCGGATGAAAACCATGCATTCCCCTGCCCCTTTGCCGGACGAACCCACCTTCACGGTGCTTACGAGTTCAACCTAAGCCGGCTTCCGTCAATTCAGCGTCAAGGCCGCGAGAGCGCCCGGGGGTCTGCCGGCGTACGTCGGCTTGACGAGCCATTCGTACAACTTTTCCGCAGCCGGATCTCGTCGGTCCGGTCAGGGCACCTGGGAATGCGGAGGAGACGTGGATGGACAACGATGCAACTCGAAATGGATCGACGCTTGGCGCGCTCTTCGGCCGGCTAAGCGCTGCAATAGGCCGCTGGCGTTGCAGCCGGCAGGCCGCCCTCATGGCGGCGGACACTTATGAAGCAACGCGCAGCACCGGCGCCCCGCACGACGTCGCCGCCAATGCGGCCTTCGAGGCTTTGACAGGAAATGAGCGCCCCATGCTCCCCGATGGGGCGGACATCGCACAATCGCTGCAGGCGGCCACCCTTCATTGCCCGGAAAACGAAAGCCGGCCCGCGGGATGGGCGGCCCCACAGGGCACATGCTGAGCCGGGAAACCTCACCCGCCGGCCGATAGCAACGCCGTGATAGCCCTGGAACTCGGGCCGTGCGATCCCCATTCAGTAAGAAGCGGGGCCGCGCCGGCCCTCGCCCACGCCAAGGGAGACGAAATCCATGAAGATCAACCGCAAGGGCAGCGCGAGCTGGAGCGGCGGCCTCAAGGACGGCAAAGGCACGATCAGCACGGAAAGCGGCGCGCTCGCCGCCCACCCCTATGGTTTCGCAATGCGCTTCGAGGGCGTGAAGGGCACAAACCCAGAGGAGCTGATCGGCGCCGCCCATGCCGGCTGCTTCACGATGGCCCTCTCAAATATCCTCGGTCAGGCGAAGCTGACCGCAACCAAGATGGACACCACGGCCACGGTGACGTTGGAGCAGAAGGACGGCGGCTTCTCGATTACCGCGATCCACCTCGACCTCAAGGCCCAGATCCCCGGCACGGATCAGGCGCAGTTTGCCGAGCTCGCCAAGAAGGCCAAGGAGAATTGCCCCGTCTCGAAGCTCTTCAAGGCCGAGATCACGCTCGACGCGAAGCTCGTCTGAGGACCGGCAGGGGGGCTCCTTGAGCCCCCTGTGCCGAGGTATTCCCATCAGCCTGTTATCGCATAGGGCTCGAGCGCGAGTTCGGTCGGCTTGCCGAGCGCGAGCCGCACGAGTTCCGCACCGCTGAACGGCCCCATGGAGAGGCCACTCGGGCCGAGGCCATTGCCGATGATCAGGTTATCGATGCCCGGCGCACGCCCGAGCTTCGGACGATAGTCATCGGCAAGCGGTCGGAAGCCAATGCGGATCTCGTGCAGCGTCCACGTCGCGAGCCCCGGCGCCACGGCAAGCCCCGCATTCAGCACCTCGGCGACACCAGCAGCCGTCAGGCGATAGTCGAACCCCGAACCCGTCTCCCGCGACGCACCGATGACGACGCGCGAGTCCTCGAAGGCGAGCAGGTAGTAGCTGTTGAGCGGCTGCAGGATCGGCCAGTTCGACGTGTCAGTACCTGGTAGGCGCAGGTGAATGATCTGGCCGCGCTGCGGCGCCACCGCGAGCTTCATGCCGGCGGGCTCCAGGAACTTCGGTGCCCAGGCTCCGGCCGTCGCGATAACGACATCAGCCTCGATCAGCTCGCCATCGACACGCACGCCCGCCGCCCGACTGCCGCGCATGACGAGTTCGGCCGAACCATTCACGAGCCGCGTTCCATGCTTGCCTGCGGCCCGCTGCATGGCCGCAGCAATGCGCCTTCCGTCGACGCGCGCGCCACCGGACACGAAGAGCGCCGGCTGATCCGGCCGCAATGCGGGGAACAGGCGTCGCGCATCGGCTGGCGACAAGCGCTCGATGCTGCCAGCTTCGGGAGCATCGACGGCACGCGTGCGCGCCCTCAGCTCGGCGGCGTCGAGATCGGCCGGATCGGAGGGCACGTAGAGGCTGCCGACCTTGGCATAGCCGAGATCGTGCTCACCATCCTCAGCGAGCCTCTCGACGAGTTGCGGATAGTAGCGCGCGCCATGCGCGAGCAAGGCATAGTAAGCTTCGTCGATCGTCGGCGAGCCCCACGGGCAGACAATGCCCGCGCCAGCCGCCGTCGCACGTCCTTCATCGGCCCGATCGACGAGCGTGACGGCACATCCTGCCAGCGCGAGGTTGTACGCCGCGCTTGCGCCGAGAATACCGCCACCAACCACCACGACTTTCATCAGCCGGCTCCTCCATTGCCAAGTCGCGGCGTCGGCGCATCTTGCCGGATCAAACCCTCGGCCTTCAGCTCGTCCCACATTGCATCAGGTATCGTCGTGCGCATCCAGGCGAAGTTCATCCGCACTTCCTCGGTCGCGATCGGCCCCGGTATGACCGAGACGATGCTTGGATGACCGAACGGAAACTGCAGCGCTGCCGCACCGAGCGGAACGCCATGACGCGCGCAGACAGCGCCGATACGCTGTGCCTTCGCAATGACATCGGGCTCAGCCGGGTTGTAGCGGTAGAGTGCGCCCGGTGCCGGCCCGCGCGCGAGAATGCCCGAGGCAAAAGGCGCACCAATCACGATCGAGATACTGCGCTCCGCACACATTTGCAGCTCGCCGTCGAGCGCCTCCTGCTCCATGAGCGTGTACGGCATGGCGACGAGGAAGAAGTCGATATCGAATCGCTCCAGAAAGCGCGGGATCATGCCGACGTGGTTCACGCCCGCGCCGATCGCCTTGATCTCGCCGCGTGACCTCATATCCGCGAGCGCCCGGAAACCGTTCCCCGTATCGAGCTGGTCGAGCCCACGCCGGACGTTCTCCTCGGTCTGCTGATGGCGCGGATCGAGGTCATGGATGAGAAGCGCATCCACGCGGTTGAGGCCGAGTCGAGCGAGGCTCGTCTCGTAGCTCCTAAGGACCGCATCGTGCCTGTAGTCGAAACGCGGCTCGAAAGGCAGGCCACCGAGCCAGCGCGGATGCACGTACGTATCCGGCTCCGCGGGACGCGAATACAAGCGGCCGACCTTCGTCGAGATGACGAAGCTCGAACGCGGCTTCGTGCGCAGTACGCGGCCGAAGCGCAACTCGCTCTTGCCATTGCCGTACCAGGGCGAGGTATCGAAATAGCCGATGCCGCCCGCGTGCGCGGCATCGAGCGCTGCTTCGGCCTGCGGCTCGGGAATGGATTCGCGGGCGTCGCCGAGGCTCGCGCCACCCATGCCGAGCTGCGTGACTTCGAACGCGGTCCGGCCCACCTTGCGCGTGAGAAATGGATCCATGTGAATGCCTGCTGATCAGATGTTGCGCTGCGAGCCGCCGTCGATCTCGATCGCGGCGCCGTTCATGTAGGCTGCGTGCTCCGACGCGAGATAGGCGACGAGCTGCCCCACCTCCTGCGGCTTACCGAAGCGCGGCACACCCATCTTCGAGAGCAACACATCCGCGGCCTTCTCGATCGGAACCCCAGCCTGCTCGGCAGCGGAACGCAAGGAATGCTGAAGACGCCCCGTCTCGAAGACGCCGGGGTTGATGGCATTCACGCGCACGCCATCACGCACACCGATGGTGGAGAGCGCCTTCGTGAAATGCAGGAAGGCTGCGTTCACTGATCCGCCAATGGTGAAGTCCGCGCTCGGCATGCGTGCGCCGACGCCGACGATATTGATGATCGCGCCGCCACTTTTCTTGAGGCTCGGCCAAAGGGCGCGGCTCATGCGCATGGCGCCGAAGAACTTGAGCCCGAAGCCGCTGTCCCAGTCCGCATCCGTCAGTGAGAAGAAGTCGCCGCGCTTCGTCGCGCCTGCGGAATTGACCAGAACATCCACCGTACCGAGTGCTGATACGGCGGCCGCTGCCGCACGCTCGATCTCGGGGATGGACGTCAGGTCCGCGGCATGCGGCGTAGCGCGCACACCGAAGCGCGATTCCAGGGACGCGGCATTCTCCTCGAGCGCCTTCTTATCGCGGGCGACGAGCACCACGTTCATACCCTCGCCAGCCAGCACTTCGGCAATGGCCCAGCCGAGGCCGCGGCTCGCGCCTGTGACGACCGCATTCTTTCCCTTGAGCCCGAGATCCATCGTTCCTCCTTGGGTACTTCTTGGGGCTGCGAAGCTGCCGCGCATCATGGCCGCCACGAGGATCATCATCAAGCATTGGCCCGCGCTTGCATGGCTGCCCACGCGGGTCCGCCTGCAAATTGAGCAGCCTGGGCAGGGACCATGCTTGCTCTTGCGTGCGGCGCACTGACACGATAGCCCTTGCGCGCACAAAGCCATCCTCGCACGGTCGAATTTTCTCAGGAGCTGCCTGTGGCCGAAACGGTCGCTTCCCTGCTCGCCGGACATCGGTCCGGAAAGATTGCAATTGCCGATACGGTCAGCCGGACATTCCGCCGGCTCCGCGACGCCAATGATCCCGCCATCTTCATTTCTGTGCGCGACGAGGCGGACGTTCAGGCCGAGGCGCGCGCCCTTCTCGCACGCGATCCCGCCGCATTGCCGCTCTATGGCATCCCTGTCGCCGTCAAAGACAAT
This sequence comes from Pseudomonadota bacterium, assembly GCA_023430315.1. Classification (GTDB taxonomy): domain Bacteria; phylum Pseudomonadota; class Alphaproteobacteria; order Rhizobiales; family Hyphomicrobiaceae. The sequence goes on from JAEZAW010000142.1 coordinate 4,761, forward strand.
ATCGATGTCGCGGGAATGCCGACCACGGCCGCCTGCCCCGCCTATGCCTACACGCCGGAGGCCGATGCCGAAGCCGTCGCGCGCCTGCGCCGCGCCGGCGCGCTGATCATCGGCAAGACGAACCTCGATCAGTTCGCGACCGGTCTCGTCGGTGCGCGCTCGCCCTATGGCATGCCGCGCAATTCACTCCGAGCCGATCTCGTCTCTGGCGGGTCCAGCTCGGGCTCTGCCGTGGCTGTGGCCCGCGGTATCGTTCCGCTCGCCCTCGGCACGGACACCGCAGGCTCAGGCCGCGTGCCGGCCGGCCTTAACAACATCGTGGGACTCAAGCCCAGCCTCGGCCTTATCTCTGCGACGGGTGTTGTGCCGGCCTGCCGCGCGCTCGACACTGTGTCAGTATTCGCGCTCACGACCGAGGATGCTTTTTCCGCCCTCTCGGTCATGGCGGGCCATGACGAGAGCGATGCCTTCTCACGCCGGCTGCCGCTCGGATCGATCACGGCGATCCCGCCGGCACTGCGCATTGCCGTGCCTCGCCCTGCCGACCGCATTCACTTCGGCGATACCCAGGCGGAAGCTGCGTTCAATGCGGCCATCGAACTCGTGCGCGGCCTCGGCGCGACACTCGTCGAGGTCGATCTCACGCCCTTCTTCGACACCGCGCGCCTGCTCTACGAAGGTCCTTGGGTCGCCGAGCGCACGGCTGCAGTCGGCGACTTTATCGCCCAGCATCCCGATGCCGTTCATCCCGTGACCAAAGCGATCATCGCACCCGGCGCCGACAGATCGGCCGTCGACACGTTCCGCGCCTTTTACAAGCTCACAGCGTACCGCGGTGTTGCCGCGAAGCTGTTCGCCGGCGTCGATGCCTTGATGGTTCCGACGTTTCCGCGGTCGGTCAGGGCCGCCGAGCTCGATGCGGACCCGATCGGTCCGAACTCCGGGCTCGGCACCTACACGAACTTCGTCAACCTGCTCGATATGGCGGGCCTCGCCGTTCCCGTCGCACTCACCGCTGACCGCACGGCCTACGGCGTCACGCTCCTGGCGCCATGCGGCCGCGACGCCTTTCTCGCAAGTCTCGGCGGCGCTATCCACAGCCGCACGGGGCTCTCTCTTGGTGCGCTCGATGCCGCGCAGCCACCTTGGAGTCCGCCGGCCAGTGCGCTCGCGCCGGGCGAGATCACGATCGCGGTCGTCGGCGCACATCTCTCGGGAATGCCGCTCAATCAGGAGCTGACTGCACTCAATGCCCGCTTCATCGGCGAGGCCAAAACCACTCCGGACTACCGCTTGTTCGCGCTCAAGACCGAGCCGCCGAAGCCCGGCCTGCTGCGCATCGCGAGCGGCGCCGGAACCTCAGTCGCCGTCGAGATCTGGGCCTTGCCCGCTGAGGGATTCGCCCGCTTCGTCGATGCCGTCCCGCCGCCGCTGTCGATCGGCACGCTTCAGCTGAAAGACGGCCGCGCGGTAAAGGGCTTCCTCGTCGAAGCCGAAGCCATCCGCGATGCCCGCGACATCTCCGAGTTCGGCGGATGGCGCGCTTTCGTGGCCTCGCGATGAGAGTCGAGATCAGCCGGCGCGATAAGTCGAGTAGGCGTCGTGCACGTAGCCAATGTGCGCCTTCATCGCCGCGGCCGCGCGATCGGCCTTGCCATCAATTATCGCCTTGACGATCGCCTCGTGCTCAGAGTGCGAGCGGGCAAGACGACCTAACGTACGGAATTGCGCACGGCTGAACGGTGCGATACGCGCCCGCGTCTCTAGAGTCAGACGCTCCAGATAGTCATTGTGGCAACCCGCATAGATCACCGCATGGAACTGCTCGTTGAGCTCGTGGTAGCGTTGCGGATCGCCGGCGCGCACGACCCGCAGCAGCGCCGCGTGTGCACGCTTCAGCTCCGTCTTCTCAGGAGCTGTCATCCGCTCGGCAGAAAAGCCCGCGCATAGGCACTCGAGCTCGCGCAAAGCCTCGAACATACCGGCGAGCTGGGTTTCCGTCGCACGCGCAACCACGGCACTGCGATGAGGCCGCGCCTCGACGAGACCACTCGCGACCAGCAAACGGATGGCTTCTCGCACGGGCGTACGGGAGACATCGAAGCGCTTCGCGAGTTCCACCTCTTCGAGTGACACACCCGGCGCCAGCGCACCGCGGACGATGTCATCCGCGAGTTGCTCGCGCAAGCGCGCCGCCAGCGTCTTGGCGACGACTGCTCCGGGCGCGCCGCCGTCGTCCGAAAGCTCCTGCAGCTTGGGCATGCGATTCACCGGGACTATGCGGGCTTGTCGATGATGCTGACGTGGGCGGCGACAATGAACCAGCCGTCCGGAAAGCGGACCCACGTCTGCATCTGCCTGCCGATCTTGCGATCGCCCATGATCTCGCGATGGAACAGCGTCGAGGCCGTGGCACAGTCGCGGCCGTAGGTCGTGATGACCGTGCGATCGATCGTGCGCTCGAGGTTGACAGCCGGCCGCGCCTGCCGAAATGCCAGAATCTCGTCGGCGCCATAGAGATTTTCGCCGATGCCGTAGCGGATCGTTTGCGGCGCCTTCCGGAAGAGCGAAGTCAGCGTCTCGATATCGTTCGTCGTCAGCGCCTTCTCGTAGCGCGCGAAGAGAGTGCTCACCTCGGCAACGACGTCGGGGAGATTTATTTCCATGCTTTTTGTCCTACAGCGGTGGGCGCGGCGATTTCACGACCTGAGCGGCCTCTAGATGGTGCGCAATGCGCAGCGCGATATCCTCGCGCCACGGCGCGGCGATGATCTGTACGCCAATGGGAAGCGGCTGCAAAGGTACGGGAACGCACGCGACCGGCAGGCCGATGAACGATATCGGCTGGGTGTAGATGCCGATGTTCGCGCGAAGCGGCACCTCGGCTCCCTCGAGCATCATGGTCTGCTGTCCCAGGCGTGGCGCGACCATCGGCGTTGCGGGTGCCAGGATCGCATCATAGCGATCGAAGAGCTTGAGCACTTCCTCGCGATACCAGCGCCGGAATTTCTGCGCCTTGGTGACAAGCGACGCCGGGATCATCGCACCCGAGATCAGCCGGTCGCGCGTCGCCGGATCGAAATCGCCGGCGCGCGTGCGCAAGCGATCGAGATGCAGCGCGGCCCCTTCGCTGGTCGTGATGATGAAGGCCGCGGCACGTGCACGCGCGGCTTCGGGAATCTCGATGCGCTGGCTGGCATCGAGTGCTTTCGCCACCGTCGCGAGTGCCGAAAGCGCGTCGGCACCCGCTCCCCGCTCGAAATAGCCGCCGGCCACCGCGATCCGCAGGTCGGAAATACCCGTCCCCAGTACGGGCAGCGTCGCCTGGGGCGCGCGCGTCGTGCAGACGGGATCCTCGGCATCCGGCCCCTGCATGGCGTCGTAGGCGAGCGCGAGGTCGCGTGTGCTGCGCGCCAGTGGTCCGAGATGATCGAGGCTCGCCACGAACGGGAATGTGCGCGCCCGCGTCAGGCGGCCGTACGTCGGCTTCAAACCGAATAGACCGCAGAACGACGAAGGCACGCGAATAGAGCCGTTCGTGTCCGAGCCGAGCGCGATCGGCACGAGCCCGCCGGCCACCGATCCACCCGAACCGCCCGACGATCCACCCGTCATGCGACCCGTGTCATGCGGATTGCGCGATGGGCCGTCGTGCACGTTCTCGCCGGTGAAGTCATAAGCGTATTCGCCCATATTGAGCGCGCCGAGCAGAACGGCGCCTGCACTTTCCAAGCGCTCGATCAGCGGCGAGTCGGCCGAAGCTGGCGCGCGTCCGCGATTGATCTTGGAACCCGAGAGCGTCGGAATGCCGGCGACGTCGAAGAGGTTTTTCACCGCGAAGGGGACGCCGGCAAGCGGGCCGAGCGGTTGTCCTGTCGCGCGCGCCGCATCGACAGCGCGGGCCTGGGCTCGGGCGCGCTCCGCTGTGACGGTGGTAAAGGCATTCAGCACACCGTCGTGCTTCTCGATGCGCGCGATCGCAGCTTCCGTCACTGCGATGGCACTCATGCGCCCTTGCGATACTGCCTCCGCGATCTCCGCGGCTGTCGAGAATGCCTCCATGGCTCAAGCCTCAAACACAGGTGCAGGCTCGGCCTCATCCGGCAGCTCGAATTCGGCAACCGTACCGGCGAGTCGCAGGGAGACGGCGAGATTGGCGCGGATCGACGGCATCCAGGCGTCTTCGAGAGGAATGCCGAGCGCCGCGGCTGCGCTCCTTATGTAGGCTTCCAAGGCCTTGTCATCGATCTCGCTCATTCCCAACTCCCTCGACTACAGCGGCGGATGCGGAATAGCCGACAGCAGCTCGCGTGTATAGGCGGCTGCCGGCGCACCCAGCACCTTCTCGGTCGAACCCTCCTCGACAATGCGTCCCGCCTGCATGACGATCACGCGGTCGCACAGCAAACGTACCACATTGAGGTCGTGCGACACGAAGAGATAGCTCATGCCGAGCTGCTCCTTGAGATCCTGAAGCAGGTTCAGGACTACCGCCTGTACGGAAACATCAAGCGCCGCAGTCGGCTCGTCGAGAATGACGAGATCCGGCTTCAGCGCAATCGCACGCGCGATGCCGACGCGCGCCTTCTGACCGCCCGAAAGCTGATGCGGAAAGCGATCGAGAAACTCGAGCGGCAGACCGACCTGCGTCGCGAGCTCCTCGCAGCGCGTGCGCAGTTCTTTCGAGCTCATGGACGCGCCCATGCGCAGGATCGGATCAGCGATCGCGCGGGCAGCGGTGAAGCGCGGATTGAGGCTTTCCGTCGGATCCTGGAATACCATCTGAATGCGCTTCCTGTTCGGCAGGCGCGCAAACTGTCGCGCAGGAATGGCCCCGATGTCCTCGCCGTCGAATAGAATTTTCCCGCCGGTCTTGTCGATGAGCCGCATAACCATGGTCGAGGTCGTGGACTTGCCGCAGCCGGACTCACCGACCAGGCCGACGCTCTCCCCGCGCTGGACCGTAAAGCTGATGCCATCCACCGCGCGGAACACCGGCGGCGGTGCATCGGCAGCAGGCGCCGCGCCATTGCGCTTGAAGATGGCCTTGAGGCCACCGCCGCCGCCCACATCCTTACGCGGGTACTCTTTCACGAGCCCCTCGACAACCAGGAGCGGCTTGTCGCTCGAAGTCGTGTGAGACGCACCATTCGCGCCATTCGCACGCGAGCTTGTACGGGCGGCCGTGCGGGCGGCACCCTCTTCCTCTGGCAGGAGATCGGAAAGCGTAACGCCTAGGCGCGGCGTCGCCCGTACAAGCTTTCTGGTGTAGGGATGACTAGGTGCTGAAAATATCGCATGGGAATTGGCTGTCTCGACGACGCGCCCCTTCTCCATGACCACAACGCGGTCGCAGTAGGCAGCGGCGAGCCCGAGATCGTGCGTGATGAGGATCGTCGACATGGCGCGCTCGCGCGTCAGCTCGACCACGAGGTCCATCACCGTCTTCTGCGTCGTCACATCGAGGCCGGTGGTCGGCTCGTCGGCGATCAGAAGCTGCGGCCGGCACGCGAGCGCGAGTGCGATCACGACGCGCTGGCACATGCCGCCCGACAGCTCGAATGGATAAGCGTGATAGCGCTCATCGGGCCGAGCAATGCGCACCTGCTCGAGAATGGCAACGGCCTTCGACTTGGCATCATCCGCGCCGGCCTGGGCGTGCTGGCGCAGCACGTCCTCGATCTGATGCCCGACCTTGCGAATGGGATTGAGCGCGGCACGGGGATTCTGGAAGATCATGGAGATCTCCCGCCCCCTGAGATCGCGCATCTCGCGCTCGCCGGCCTTGCCGACATCAACGCCGCCGAACGTGATAGTGCCGTCTGCAATGCGCCCGGCGCGATCGAGAATGCGCATGACCGCATAGGACGTCACGGACTTGCCCGAACCCGACTCGCCGACGATGGCGACAGTCTCGCCCTTCCCGACCGTCACATCGACGTGCTTGACGGCCTGGACTGTTCCACGCCGGGTCGAGAACTCGACTGTGAGGTCGCGCACGTCAAGGAGCGGAATCTCCGCCGGTGCGTTGGGTATTGCTGCTGCCGTTGCTGCTGTCATGGTCGGCCTCACGTGCGCCGCTGCGGATCGATGATGTCGCGCAGGCCATCACCGAGCAGATTGAAGCAGAAGACTGCGAGCATAAGCGCAAGGCCGGGGAAGAAGGCGATCCACCACTCGCCCGAGACCATGAACGCGGCCCCCTCGGCGACCATGATGCCCCATTCCGGCGTCGGCGGGCG
>JAEZAW010000222.1 GCA_023430315.1 Pseudomonadota bacterium
CCTCCCGCACCCACCCGCCTTTTTGAGTTCGGCACTCGCGGCGCGCACAAAATCAATAAAAGACGGGGGTTCGGGGGTGTTCCCCGAGTGGGGTTGAAGGGGCGACAGCCCCTCTCACGCCGAAGGCGTGACGCGTAACCGCCTCCGCGCCATCAGCGCCGCGACCAGCCCAAGCGCGCCGAGCACAGCCATGGCGAGATACGACTTCGCACCGAACGGACCATAGAGCTGGCCCGCGAGCAGTGTTGCGCCGCCCATGGCGATACCGGCGGTGACGCTCGCTTGGAGTGCCTGCGCCGTACCCGCGCGTTCAGCGGGGATGTTCTGGGCAATGAAGTGGACGGTGCCGATGTGCGTCGCGCCGAAGGTGAGGGCGTGCAGGATCTGCAACACGATGAGCGCGGCGAGCGGCGGATCGAAAGCCATAGCGATCCAGCGCACAATGGCAGCGCAAGCACCGAGCGCGATCAGGCCGAGCGGGCTCAGCACTTTCAGTACTGCACCCGAGCGCGCGAAGAGCAGGATCTCCGCGATGACGGCGATGGCCCAGAGTATGCCGGTCCAGGTTGCGGAAAGGCCGAGGCCGCGCCAGTGCAGCACGCCATAGACGTAGAAGACTGCGTGCGCGGCCTGCACGAGGCCGGCCGCCGCGAGAAACAGCAGGAAGAGCGGCGATGTTATGAGCTCTGCTACGTCAGTGCGCGAGATGCGTGGGCGTGAGTTCAGACTTCCGGCAGCGTGATCGGGCCGTGGCAGCGTGTGCGCGGCGAGTGCTGTCATTGCTACGGCGCCGATGATGAGCCAGATGACAGCGCTGCCGGTCCACCGCTCGATGGCCGCGCCGCCGACAAGCGTCGCGACGATGAAGCTGATGGAGCCCCAGAGGCGCATGCGGCCGTAGTCGAGGCCATGTGCCCTGACGGCGCGCATGGCAAGCGTCTCGGTGAGCGGCATGATGCTCGACGTCGTGAGCATCATGAGCATTGTGAGCAGAATGATCGGCCAGAGGTGCGTGCTCTGCGAGAGCAGCACTGTGCACGCGAGGCCGCTCCACGCGAGAATGATGACAACGCGACGATGATCGCCGGAGCGGTCGGCGAGGTAGGCGACCGTCGGCGTCGCGACAATGCGCACGAAGAGCGGCAGCGCGCCGGCGATGCTGATCTCGGCGACGCTGAGACCGCGCGAGTCGAGCCAGAGCGGCAGGAAGGGCGTCTGCAACCCGACGATCAGGAAGATCGCCCAATAGAAGGTCGAAAGCCGGGCAGCGAGCATTGGCGCGTTTCTTCGCTCTCGACGGCTGCCCGGTGAGGACGCGGTCTTAGATCGCGCGGGTGATGATCTTGGCGAACTGGGCAGGATCGGCATTGCCGCCGGAAATGAGGGCGGCGACGGCGCGGCCTTCGACCGGGACCTTGCCCGTGAGGATGGCGGCAAGGCTTGCGGCGCCACCGGGCTCGGCGACCAGCTTCAGCTCCTCGAAGGCAAAGCGCATGGCGTCGCGCACTTCATCGTCCGTCACGGAGACACCGCCCTTCATGAGCGCACTCCCGATAGCGAATGTGTGCTTGCCGGGGCTCTCGGCCATGAGCGCATCGCAGATCGAGCCGGAGAGGCGGTCATTGCGCTCGGGCTTGCCGCTGGCGAGCGAGCGGGCGAAGTCGTCGAAGCCTGCGGGCTCGACGGTCCAGACATCCGTCGCCGGGCTTGCATCCTTGACGGCAACGGCAATGCCGCTCGCGAGGCCGCCGCCCGAGACGTTGATGAGGACGGCATCGAGCTTGACGCCACGGCGCGCAACCTCGGCCATCAACTCGAGGCCGGCGGTACCCTGTCCCGCGATGACATCGGGGTCGTCGAAGGGCGGCACGAAGATGGCCTTGCGCTCCTCGCACAGCTTGCGGGCAATGGCGTCGCGGTCCTCGCGCTCGCGATCGTAGGGGACGACCTCGCCGCCGAAGGCCTTGGTCCGCGCGACTTTGATCGGCGGCGCATCCTTAGGCATGACGATCGCGGACTTGAGCCCGCAGAGCGTGGCTGCTGCCGCGACACCCTGAGCGTGGTTGCCCGATGACGAAGCGACGACGCCGCCCGGATAGGCCTTCGGATCGACCTGCGAGATCTTGTTGTAGGCACCGCGGAACTTGAAGGCGCCGACTCGCTGGAGGTTCTCGCACTTGAGGAACACGCGACCGCGGACCTGCTTGTTGAGGGCCGGATGCTCGAGAACGGGTGTCGTGACGAGGTGTGGCGCCAGCCGTTCGGCGGCGGCGCGGATCATCTCGATCGTCACGGGAAGCTTGGACATGGCGGGATCTCGTGGATTTCGGTTCGGAAGGCCCGGGGCGGGCGCGACTGCTGCATACACCAGGCCTGCGCATTAGGCCATGCATGTCGCACTCGGCGGAGGGCGATCTGGCGTGGTGGGTCTCATCACGGCCGGCGTCAGGAAATCTGTTGAGTTTTCACAATGTATTTCAGCCGTCCCTATCCGGATTGACGTATAGAAGCGCTGCGACGGAGAGTTCTCGCTTGCGACCGGGGCGCGGCGCGACTACCGGTGCGGAATGATCCCGACGCACGGCGCCTTGGCGCCGCGTCCGGAACGGAGGGACTTGAGATGGTGCGCCAGTATTTCGGCACCGACGGCATCCGGGGGCTCGCCAACACGGCGCCCATGACTGCGGAAATCGCACTGAAGGTCGGCATGGCAGCCGGCAAGGTGCTCGCCCAGGCCGGCGGCCACCGGCTTCGGGCGGTGATCGGCAAGGACACGCGGTTGTCCGGCTACATGATCGAGAATGCGCTGATGTCGGGCTTCACGGCCGTCGGCGTCGACGTCTTCCAGCTCGGGCCGATGCCGACGCCGGCCGTGGCGATGCTCACGCGATCGCTGCGCGCCGATATCGGCGTCATGATCTCGGCTTCGCACAACCAGTTTGCCGACAACGGCATCAAGCTTTTCGACGCCAACGGCTTCAAGCTTTCCGACGAGGCCGAGATCGCGATCGAGGCGTTGATCGATACGCCGGGCGCCGAGCTGCTGGTGCCGTCCGAGAAAATCGGCCGTGCGACGCGTATCGAAAGCGCCCAGGAGCGCTATATCGAGTTTGCCAAGCGCACGCTGCCGAAGAACCTGCGTCTTGATGGGCTCAGGATCGTGATCGATTGCGCGAATGGCGCCGGCTACAAGGTGGCGCCGCAGGCCTTGTGGGAGCTCGGCGCCGAGGTCATCCGCATTGGCGTCGATCCGAACGGCTTCAACATCAACGAGAAGTGCGGCTCGACGGCGCCGGAGTCCTTGCAGGCGAAGGTGCGCGAGCTTCGTGCCGACATCGGCATTGCGCTCGACGGCGATGCCGACCGTGTCGTCGTGGTCGATGAGAAGGGTGCGCTTGTCGATGGCGATCAGTTGCTGGCGGTCATCGCGGAGAGCTGGCGGCGGCGCGGGCGCCTGCTGGGCGGCGGCGTTGTGGCCACCGTCATGTCGAACCTCGGGCTCGAGCGCTATCTCGGCTCGCTCGGGCTCACCATGATCCGTACGCCCGTCGGCGACCGTCACGTGGTCGAGCATATGCGGCGCAATGGCTACAATGTCGGCGGCGAGCAGTCGGGCCATATTGTTCTGTCCGACTTCGGTACGACGGGCGATGGCCTCGTGTCGGCACTCCAGATCCTCGCGACGGTTGTCGCGACTGGGCGGCCGGTGAGCGAGGTCTGCAACCGCTTCGAGAAGATCCCGCAGCTCCTGCGCAACGTGCGCTATTCCAACGGTTCGCCGCTGGAGGACGGGCGCGTCATTGCCGCGATCGATGCCGCGAAGGCGAGGCTCGGCGACAAAGGGCGCCTGTTGATCCGCCCATCGGGCACGGAACCGTTGATCCGCGTCATGGCCGAAGGCGAGGACGAGCGCCTCGTCGCATCGATCGTTGGCGATATCGTCGCGGCCGTGCAGAATGTGGCGCAGGTCGCCTGACCGTAGATAGAGTGAGCGTAGGGAGCGTACGGCGTGTCTCAGGAAATCTTGAAGGATCTCGATAACGGCGTACTCACGATCACGCTGAACCGGCCGGAGAAATACAACGCGCTGACGTTCGGCATGTACGACGAGATCGCGGCGACCTGCTCGAACATCCCGACTGACGGCTCCATCAAGGCCATCGTCTTCCGCGGCGCCGGCGGCAAAGCGTTCGCGGCGGGAACCGACATCTCGCTGTTCCGCAGTTTCGAGACGCCCGAGCAGGGCATTGCCTACGAGAAGAACGCCGACAAGGTGTTCACTGCGCTTGAGCGTTGTCCTGTCCCGACGATCGCGGCGATCACCGGGGCGTGCACGGGCGGCGGCGCCGGCATCGCGGCCTGCTGCGACATGCGCATTGCGACGCGCTCACTGAAGTACGGTTTCCCGATCGCGCGCACGCTCGGCAACTGCCTTTCGGCGGCGACGCTCGCGCGGCTTGTCGGGGTCATGGGCGAGTCGACCGTCATCGACATTATCTATACGTCGCGGCTCATCGAGGCCGATGAGGCATTCAGGATCGGTCTCGTCAGCGAGCTCGTCGAGGATCACGACGCCGTCGTCGCGCGCGCCGCTGCGCTCGCCCGCCAGATCGCCGGCCACGCACCGCTGACCATGCGGGTGACCAAGGAGCTGCTCCGCCGCCTCCGCCATCGCCAGCCGGCTGTCGATGACGACGATTTGATCGGCATGGTCTACACGAGCGCCGATTTCAAAGAGGGTATGTCCGCATTCCTCGAGAAGCGGAAGCCCAACTTCCAGGGACGCTGAGCGCGCTCTCTCGCAATTTGCTGCACTGCGAAGACGTGGCTGAAATTCGGGCCGCATTGTCGCGCGCGCCACCCATGCAAACGCTTGCTGAAATATCAGCGTGCGCGTAGGCTGCTGCCTGCTCAAAGCAAAAACCAATAACAGCGCCATCAACAAACAAGGTGCTTACTAGGGAGGTTACTAGAATGACGGGTGTATCACGTCGGAAATTCCTCAAGACGTCAGGAGCCGGCGCACTCGCCGCATCCTCGGGCGGTCTCGCAGGCATCCTGGCCACCGGCCGGGCTCCCGCGTACGCACAGCAGACGACCGTTCACTGGCTCAGGTGGAACGACTTCGTTCCGGCTTGCGACGCGCTCCTGCGCACGAAGCTGCTGCCGGAGGCCGAGAAGGCACTGGGCATCAAGGTCCGCTACGAGACGGTGAACGGCAACGATCTCCAGCCGCGCATCACCTCGGGCATCCAGTCGGGCGCCGGCCCTGACCTGATCATGCTCTTCAATAACCACCCGCATCTCTATCAGGCGAGCCTTGTCGACGTCAGCGATGTCGCGGGCGAGATCGCGAAAGATCAGGGCGGCTGGTACAAGCTGGCCAGCGCCAACTGCTCGTCGGGCGGCAAGTTCTTCTCGATGCCGATGGCGATCATCGGCGCCATGAACGCGTACCGCAAATCATGGTTCGCCGAAGTCGGCTACAACGAGTTCCCCAAGACCTGGGATCAATACCGCGATGTCGGCAAGAAGCTGAAGGCGAAGGGCTATCCGATCGGGCAGTCGTTCGGCCAGTCGTTCGGCGACCCGCCGACATTCGCGTATCCGCTGCTGTGGTCGTTCGGTGGCGCCGAGATCGACGATAAAGGGAAGGTCGTCATCAACTCGAAGGCGACGATTGATGCGGCGAAGTGGATGGCCGCTGCCTGGACAGATGCCTTCGACGAGGGCGGACTCGCCTGGGATGACGCATCCAACAACCGTGCGTTCCTCGCTGGCACCATTTGTTCGACGCTGAACGGCGCCTCGATTTATATCGAGTCCTCGCGTAAGCCGGAGCAGTACAAGCAGCAGAACGGCAAGCCGTTGAAGGAAGATATCCTTCATGCGCCGTTGCCCGCCGGACCGGCAGGGCAGTTCGGCTTCCACACGTTCACGTCACACGTTGTTCCGAGCTATTCGAAGAACGTGAGCGCGACGAAGGATCTGCTGCGCTTCATCCACAAGAAGGAGAACTACGACCAGTGGTTCTCGACCGGTCTCGGCTTCTACACACCGGGCACGACCGGCTGGGAGAACCACGATCTGTGGAAGAAGGATCCAGTGATGGCGCCCTACGCGGTCGCGGGCAAGCTGGGCCTGACGCCCGGCTATCCAGGCGAGCCGAACGCCAAGGCAGCCGAGGTGCTCACGAAGTACCTCATCGGCAACATGTTTGCTGGTGTCATCCGAGGCCAGAAGGCCGAGGAGGCGGTTGCGGCCTGCGAGGCGCAGCTCAAGACGATCTACGGAAGCTGAGGACACTCTGATCGGAATGACATGACCGGGGCGCACCGCGCTCCGGTCATGTGTGCCAGAGGACAGTCGACAGGCTCGGCCAGCCGACTGTGCTCACGATCTCTTCCGAAAGGACAAATCGCCGATGGCTGTAGCGGCGTCCACTTCCACTCCTGAACGCGTCATTGTGCCCAAGGCCAAATGGCGGCCACTCGAAAGCGAACGCAATCTCGCGTGGCTTCTCCTGCTGCCGACTATGGTCCTGCTGGGGTTGTTCATCGCCTATCCGTTCATGCGCGGCCTGCTGCTGTCGGTGACCGACACGCGCGTCGGTATTCCCGGCGAGTTCGTCGGGTTCGACAACTTCCGCCGACTCGCGTCGGATCCGATCTTTCACGCCGTTGTCTGGAACACGTGCTGGTACACGTTCGTCACGACGATCTTCAAGCTGGGCCTCGGACTCTGGCTGGCGCTGCTGCTGAACCGGTCCTTCAGGTTCAAGGCCTTCACGCGCGCCTTCATCCTGCTGCCGTTCATCATCCCGACGGTGCTTTCCACGTTCGCGTGGAAGTGGATGTTCGATCCGACTTTCAGCGTTCTCAACTGGATGCTCTATCAGACGGGCATGATCCGCGGCGCCATCAACTGGCTGGGCGACGGCGATCTCGCCATGCTCTCGATCATCATCGTCAACATCTGGCGCGGCGTGCCGTTCTTCGCGATCTCGCTGCTCGCCGGCCTCCAGACGATCAGCCCTGACCTCAACGAGGCGGCGGCAATCGACGGCGCGCGACCGCTGCAGCGCTTCTGGTACATCACGTGGCCGCTGCTGCTGCCGGTGACCATGGTCGTCATGCTCTTCTCGGTCATCCAGACCTTCGCCGACTTCCAGATCGTCTACGTGATGACGGGCGGCGGGCCCGCTAACGCGACTCATCTCTTCGCAACCTATGCCTATCAGCTCGGCGTCGGCACGGGCCTGCTCAGCCAGGGCGCTGCCGTCTCGCTCGCGATGTTCCCGATCCTGCTGCTGATCGTGATCATCCAGCTCCTCTATATCCGCCGCGTGGAGGTTCGCTGATGATCGAAGGTGCAATCTGGCGCCGGTGGGTGTTTTTCTACATCCCTCTCGCGCTCTTCCTGATCTTCCTGCTCTTCCCGTTCTACTGGATGCTCATCACGACATTCCGGCCGGACGGCGAGCTCTATCGCCCATGGCGGGCTGCGAACTACACGCCCTTCTGGACATGGAATCCGACGCTCGATCACATCAGGTATCTCTTCAGTGAAACGATGTTCGCGACGTGGCTGTGGAACACCATGTTCATCGCCATTGCCTCGACGATCATCTCGCTGATTTGCGGCGTGCTGGCCGGCTACGCGCTCGCGCGGCTGAACTTCCCGTTTGCGGGCAGTCTCGGCACCGGCATCTTCATCACCTACCTCGTGCCGCAGACACTGCTCTTCATCCCGCTCTCGGAGATCATCCGCAACTACAAGCTCGGCGATACGCCGTGGTCGCTCATCCTGACCTATCCGACATTCCTCATACCCTTCTGTACATGGCTCATGATGGGCTACTTCAAGGCCGTGCCGAGGGAGCTCGAAGAGTGCGCCCGAATAGACGGCGCATCGCGATGGCAGGCGATGCTGTACATCATCATACCGGTCGCCATTCCGGGCATTCTCTCGGCAGGCATCTTCGCCTTCACGCTCTCGTGGAACGAGTTCATCTACGCGCTCGTGTTTCTCTCGAGCCCGGAGCAGAAGACGGTCCCGGTCGGCGTCGTCTCGGAGCTCATACGCGGCGACGTCTTCTTCTGGGGACCATTGATGGCGGGCGCGCTGCTCGGGTCGATCCCGGTGGCGATCGCCTACTCCTTCTTCGTCGAACACTACGTTTCTGGCCTCACGGGCTCGGTCAAAGGATAGACGCACGATGGCAACGGTGAGCATCCGCGAGGTTCATAAGCACTACGACGACTTTCATGCGGTGAAAGGCGTCAGTCTCGAAATCAAGGACCACGAGTTCGTGGTCCTCGTCGGCCCATCGGGCTGCGGCAAGACGACGACGCTCAGAATGGTGGCCGGCCTCGAGTCGATCACCGAGGGGCGCATCCTGATCGGCGATACGGTCGTGAACGAGCTGCCGCCCATGGACCGTGACATCGCCATGGTCTTCCAGAACTACGCGCTCTATCCACATATGAGCGTCTACGACAACATGGCCTTCGGCCTGAAGATGCGGAAGTTCGACAAGGCGGAGATCAAGCGGCGGGTCGACGGTGCCGCGGATATCCTTGGGATCAGGGATCACCTGCACAGAAAGCCGCGCCAGCTCTCTGGCGGTCAGCGCCAGCGCGTCGCGCTCGGTCGCGCGATCGTGCGCAAACCGCAGGTCTTCCTGTTCGATGAGCCGCTCTCGAACCTCGATGCCAAGCTGCGCGTGCAGATGCGCGTCGAGTTGAAGAAGCTGCACGCGCGCCTCGGTACGACGGCGATCTACGTCACGCACGATCAGGTCGAGGCTATGACGCTCGGCGATCGGGTCGTCGTGATGAAGGACGGACTCATCCAGCAGGTGGGCGAGCCGCTCGATCTCTACAACACGCCGGCTAACAAGTACGTCGCGGGGTTCATCGGTTCGCCGGCCATGAACTTCGCCGACGTCACGATCGCGCAGAACGGCAGCGGGCTAGTCGCGGCGAACAATGCGATCAAGATCGGCGTGCCGGAGCATCTGGCGGCGCCGCTCGGTGCGCATGTGGGTAAGCCGGCGACGTTCGGCATTCGGCCTGAGGATCTGCGCCTCGCGGACGGTTCCGAGCCGGTGACGCAGACCTTCGAGGCCGTGGTCGAGGTTGCCGAGCAGCTCGGCTCTGAGATCCTGCTCGACGTGAGCTGCGGCCCGAACAGCATGGTCGCGAGCGTCGATCCGACGGTGCGCGTTAAGCCCGGCGAGAAAATCCGCCTCGCTTTCAATCCGAAGCGCGCGCACTTCTTCGATGGCAAGACGGAAGCGGCGGTGAGGGCTTAGAGCCGCATCACGCCGCAATGAATGCCGAGCCGTAGGCGCGCCAGTTGCCGTTCTTGTGGACAAGAAAATAAGCTTGCCGCCAGTGCGTGGCGACGGAGCCGTCTGCACGCATGAGATCCCAGCTGGCAATCGCCGTGGCCGTTTTCTCGTTGAGGGGCTGCGTCTCGAGGTCCAGGTAACGGCACTGCTTGCAGCCCGATGCCTTATACTGATCGAGCGCAGCCTGATAATAAGCCTCGATCTCTTGGACGCTTGAGAAGCCCTGAAGAGTACCATCCCGCTTGAGCGCGACGGCCGGCGCCACAAACAGGCTGCCGACCTTCTTGCCGTCAAACGCTGCGAATGCTTCGACGAAATCGTCGAAGAATCGGACTATTTCAGCGTGCATGGCCGCGCCCATTTCTGCCTACTTAGTCGAGGGTGCTATCTATACTTCCCGTCCCAGCCTTCCGGGATGCCGATGATCTTGCCGTCCTGGTCGACCTCGGGGCGGTTCATGGAGAAGGTCGTCTCGGGCGTGACGACGGCATACTCCATGTAGCCCATGCGACCGATCGGGCGCATGGCCGAGGTATTGACGATCCCGTCCTTGATGTAGCGGTCGTCGATGTGGATGCCGACAACGTAGCCGACCACCATGATGTAGCCGCCCTTTTGCGGCGCGACGGCCGGCAGCTCGATGGTGTTCCAGAGCTTGCACTCGAAGACGGCGGCGGCCTCCTTGACGTACGGTGCCTTGACGATCTTGCCGCGAACGCCCGTGAGGCCCGAGAGCGGGAACTCGTCGACGTCGGGCGGCACGGCGGCGGAGGACATGTTCATGTGCTCGCGCAGGTCCCAAGTGGACATCGAGCAGGTGAACTCGCCGTTCTCCTGGATATTGCGCAGCGAGTCCTTCACGCCACCCGTGCCGAAGACGACATAGTGCGGTCGATCGCCGACGGCATTGAAGTAGCTGTAGGGCGCGACGTTCGCGATGCCATCGTTGCTGACCGTGCCGATCCAGCCAATGGGACGCGGCGCCAGCAGCGCCTTGAACGGATCGTGCCTCAGGCCGTGCTTGTTCTCGAGGGCGTCATAGAACATTCGCTTCTTCTCCGGTCTTCTCTAGTTGGGGCAGGTCAGGCCTGCCAGCGCGTGACGATATCGGCAAGGGCGGGGCGCTCGCGGTCCTCCTGCGGCGCGCTGTCCGTGCCGATGTAGACGAACCCGGCGACGCGCTCGTTGGCGGCGAGGCGGAGGGCTTTTTTGACAGCCTCGCTGAAGCTGTACCACTCGGTGATCCAGCAGGTGCCGTAACCAAGAGCATTGGCAGCCAGGCAGAGATTGAAGGCGGCCGCGCCGCACGAGAGAAGCTGCTCGATCTCCGGCGCGCCCGGATTGGGAACGACCCTGGAGATGACGGCGACGACGGTCGGCGCTCGCGTGAGACGGCCGCGCTCGGCGTCGAGGCGCACGGCCGACGGCGTCTCCTTTTCCTCGGCGGCCACGGTACGCGCTAGCAGTTCGCCGAATTTGGCGCGTGCCTCACCCTCGAACACGATGAAGCGCCAGGGCACGAGCTTCTTGTGATCGGGCACCCGGGCGGCGCAGGTCAGGATCGTTTCGAGCTCTGCCGGCGTCGGGCCGGGGGCGGTCAGCAGCGCGGCCTTGGCCGATCGGCGCTTCAGCAGCAACTCGAGCGTCGGGTTGGTCATGCTCTTTCCAAACTAGCGTGCGGATAGTGGTGCGGTGCGCGGGCGGGCCCGTCCAGGCCCGCGCAAACTCGCTAATGCATATCATCTTGAGGTACAATGGAGCGAATGCGAACCGCGGAGAACCCCGCCTTGATGCATGGCCCAATGCTTGGCCCAATGCCTGGCAAGACCCGATGCCGCCCCGGCTGGCGTGCGGCCTTGTGGTCGATCGCGGCCGTGCTGGTGGGGCTCGCGCTGGTTCTGCCGGCCGGGCGGGCCAATGCTGCCGAGGGGCCGGCGCTCACGGTCGTCATGGACGGTTCGGGCTCCATGTGGGGCAAGCTCGGCGTTGAGAAGCTCGCGAAGTTCCAGGTTGTCCGCCAAGGTCTGGCTGAGGCCATGCCGAAGTTCCCCGCCAGTACGCGGGTCGGGCTGATCGCCTATGGCCACCGCCGCACGGGCTGCCAGGACGTCGAGGTTCTGCGTGCGCCCGAAGCCGGCGAGCCGGCGCGCATTGCTGACCTTTTAAATGATTTCAATCCCAAGGGCCGCGGGCCGCTAGCGGCGGCGCTCCAGGGCGCACTGGAGACGGTGCCGAAGGACAGTCACAGCACCATCCTCCTCGTTCACGACGATCTCGACAACTGCCAGCAGAATCCCTGCGCTCTGATGGATACGATCCGCGCGCAGTACCCGCGGCTGATCATCCATGTGCTCTCGATCGGCCTCAGCCACGCCGATGCACGCCAGATGCAGTGCCTGACCGTGCCGACGAACGGCCAGCACTACCTCGTCAACTCAGGCGCGCAGATCATCAATGCCATTGCCGAGGTCGTGGAGATCGCATCGCGTATGCCGCGACCGGCCTCACCGATTGCGCGAGCGCCTGCACGCGCGCCGGAAATTCCCGAGCCGGGCGGTCCCGGCGTGCAACTCGTCGCGACGCTCGGCGCTGCAATGCCGGTGCCGGATCTTCCCGTGCGCTGGCGCATCGAGCGGATTGGCGGCGGCAACACAGCGGCTGTACAGCGCCGGGACGGCGGTGCCGTAACACTCCCGCTCGATCCCGGGCGCTATGCCGTCACGGCCGAGGTGGACACGCTTTCGACCCGCAATGAGATCGACGTGACGGATGTCGCCTCCAGCCGGATGCAGATCGCGCTTCAGGGCGGCACGCTGCAGATCGCGGCGGTTGCGGGGCGCGTGAACAAGCCGCTCGACGGCACACGCTTCATCGTTCGCGCACTCCCTCCCGCAGCCGGCGAGAGCAAGCCGGCCCTGGCGGGGGCAGCGGCATCGAATTGGATTGCTCGGGGCCCGCGCAGTGAAGTCGCGCTGCCGGCGGGGCGCTACGAGATCGTGGCCATGCTCGGCAGTATCCGCGTCGTCCAGGAGGCGACCGTCACTGCGGGCGAGCGCCGTGCGGTCGAAGTGCGCCTGCCCGTCGGTGAGCTCGAGCTTGTAGCCTTCCCACACGACGGCAGCAGTCGGCTCGAGCAGGTCACCTACGTCATTCAGGAAGATGATCCCGACGCGCCGCAGGGACGCCGCGAGGTCGCACGATCGGCTGCGGCACGGCCCGTGTTTGCGCTGCCAGCCGGCACGTATCACGTGATTGCCAGCCACGGCGCGATAGAAGTGCGCGATCGCGTCGCCATCGGTGCCGGCGAAGTGGTGCGTCGCGATCTGCTCCTCAACGCGGCAGAGCTCAATCTCGCCTCGGGGGTCGTGCCGCGCTCGGGAAGCGCGCCCGACGAGGTGCAGTGGCGGATCGTGCCGCTCGATCGTCGCGACGGGAAAGCACTGCGCGCCTATGGGGAGAATGCACGCGTCGTACTGGCCGCGGGCAAGTACCGCATCGAAGCCCGCTTCGGCCCGCTCAATGCCGAGACGGGGCGCGATATTGCTGTCGGCGCCGGAGCCCGCGATACCGTGACGCTCACCCCGCCGGCGGCCCGTGTGCAGTTGCGGCTCACGTCCGAGCCCGGCGAAGCTGTGAGCGACATCTTCTGGAAAGTGCGGCTGCAGAACGGGCCGATCGTGTGGAGCTCGACCGAGAGCGAACCCGTAGGGCTGCTGCAGCAGGGGAGCTACGTGATCGAGGTGCAGACACGCCAGGCGCGTCATGAGCGCTCGGCGGATATCCGGGCCGGCGCAGACCGGGTGCTGATCGTCGGGGAGAACTGAGGCGCGGTGGGCGGGCGGGTACTGGCCATCCTGACGCCAAAGTCATAGGGCTAAGCGGCATTGGGGCTCTACGGGGCCGCCGATTCGTGGGCGCGCTCGCGGAAGCAGCCAGTTTAGTCTGATCGAGGAGCGGGAAAACGTGTTGGACGGGGGCCGATCCCGCCATACAGGGTCTGCCGGGGCGCCTGGTCGCCCCGTCCGCGCCCGCGCGTTCGCCACACGGCTTGCTTTGACGCTCGTGCTCGTCGCAGCGGCGTCAGTATCGGCATTTGCCCAGCAAGCCCAGGACCCCTGGCGGCCGGACACGCGGGGCGCCCCTCCCGCTGGCGGCGGTTTCCTGCTGCCTCCGAACGTGACGGTGGTGCCGCGCTCGACGCCAACCGGCGGCGCGCAGGAAGTGCAGCTCACCGCCTTTCTGACCGATGATGGCCCGCCCATTGATCAGGGCCTTGTCTGGCACATCTTCCAGGACAGCGATCGGGAGGGCGCCAACGCGCGCCATCACCGGACGCTGCGCGATGCGAATCCGATGATCCGGTTGGCACCCGGACGTTATCTTGTGAACGTTTCGTTCGGTCGCGCAAACCTGACGCGCACGATCGTGGTGGAAGCGGGGGCCGCGCTCAACGAGCGGTTCGTGCTCAATGCAGGCGGGCTCCGTGTGAGCGCGCAGCTCGGCGATGGCACGCCGGCGCCCGAAATGGCCGTCAACTACGACATCTTTTCAGGCGAGACGGATCAGCTCGGCAATCGCCAGCGCATCATGAGTGGCGCGCGGCCCGGGCTGATCATGCGGCTCAACGCAGGCTTCTTTCACATCGTCAGCCGCTATGGGGACGCTAACGCGGTCGTCAATGCCGATGTGACGGTGGAGGCCGGCAAGCTGACCGAGGTCGCCATCGCGCATCCCGGTGCCTCGGTGACCTTCAAGCTCGTCACGCGGCCGGGTGGCGAAGCGCAGAGCGGCGCGCAATGGGCTATCCTCGATCCGGACGGCGAAGTGATCAAGGAGAGCGCCGGCGCGCTGCCGACGCATGTGCTGGCGGCCGGCAGCTACGTGGTGACGGCGCGCCATACCGGGCGCGTGTTCCGTCACGGCTTCACGGTCCAGGCCGGCGAAACGGCGCAGATCGAAGTGGTGATGAAGTAGCGCCAAGCCATCCCAAAACGAGAACTGCGCAGCGCATCAGCAGATGCGCTGCGCAGTTTTGGTGTCGGGTAATGCCAGCCCTCACTTCTTCTTCTGCACCCCGAAGTCATCGTCCTCGAGCGATTGCTGCTTCTTCTGCTGCTCGATGATCTTGATGTGCTGCTCGGACAAGGGTTTGGTCCGCGCAGCCTCGTTGAGGGTATGTGGCAACCACGTAGCGATGGGCGGGAAGGCCACCAGGAGCGCTATGGCGATGATCTGGAGCATCATGAACTGGAACATGCCCTTGTAGATCGTGAGCAGGCTCCAGCTATCGGCCACTTGTTTGAGGTAGTAGGCCGACATCGCCACCGGCGGCGAAAGGAACGCCGTCTGAAGGACGACAGCCACCAGTGCGCCGAACCAGATGAGATCGATGCCCATGGCCTTCACGACCGGATAGAAGATCGGCAGGAAGACGAGCACGATCGCCGGCCACTCGAAAGGCCAACCGAGGATGAAGATCAGGAAGAGGATCAGGATCAGCATCATCGTCGGAGGAAGCTGAAGGGCAAGTAGGTTTTCGGTAATCCAGTTTGCCGTACCAAGGCGCGCGAACACCGCACCGAAAACGTTGGACGTCACAGCCAACAGCAGCACCATGCTCGACGTCGCCATCGTGCTCAGCAGCGCGCGCTTGAGCCCAGCAAACGTGAACTTCCCATAGGCGATCGACAGGAACAGCGCGCCGACAGCGCCGACGGCCGACGCTTCAGTCGGGGTTGCGAGGCCAGCGAGGATCGATCCGAGCGTAGCGGTAATCAGAGCGGCCAGAGGAACGACACCCAGGAAGACTTCCTTGGCTATTACGCCAGCGGAATGAACACGCTCCTCAGGCGGCACAGGAGGTCCAAGTTTCGGGTTAAAAAGGGCGCGTCCCATCAGGTAGACAAGGTAGATGCTCGCCAGCATGAAGCCTGGGCCGAATGCCGCGGCATAGAGATCCGCGACCGACACGCCGAGCACTGGTCCCATGACGATCAACATGACCGATGGTGGGATCAGAATGCCGAGTGTGCCGCCTGCCGTGATGGCGCCAGCGGAAAGCTCCGCGTCATATCCCGACTTGTTCATGATCGGCGACGCCATAATGCCGAGCACGGTGACCGCGGCACCGACGATGCCTGTCGCCATTGCGAATACGGTCGACGTCAGGATCACGACGAGGAACAGCGCGCCCCGTAGACGCGCAAGAAGTAGCCGGAAGGCAGTGAACAGCCGCTCCATCAGACCGGCCTGCTCAGTGATGAAGCCCATCAGCACGAACAGTGGCACCGCGGCGAGCAGTTCCTCCTTCATCATGCCGATCGTCTGGAAGTAGGCCAGGTCGTAGACCGTAGGCCCCATGCCGAAATAGCCGAACGTGAGCGCCAGGAAGAGCAGCGTGAACGAGATCGGCACGCCGATGAAGATGGCGCCGATCAGCACGCAAAGCATGATCAGGCCGATAAGGGCTTCCCCACTCATACTTCGACCTTCTCTTTATGCTCGAGTTCGATGCCGGTGCGGGCGGCGTAGATGCTCTTGATGAGCTCGGAGATGCCCTGGATCAGCAGAAGAAGACAGGCGATCGGGATGACTGCTTTGAAGGGCCACAGAATCGGACGCCATGGCGACTGGTCCGATTCCTCGCCGAGGTTGAAGGAGTAAAGTGCCTCGCCGAAGCCGATATAGCCAAGGATCGCGAGGGCCGGGAAAAAGAAGACGATGTAGGAGATGGAGTCGATGATACCCTTAGTCCGCGTCGAGAACTTATCCCAGAAGAAGTCGGTTCTGACGTGAGCGCCCTTGTGCAGCGCGTAGGCCGCGCCGAGCATGAAGAGGGTTCCATAGAGCATGTAGGTAAGATCGTAGGCCCAGGTCGTCGGCGCGTGAAACACATAGCGAGAGATAACCTCGTATGCGACGGCGCCGACCAGGGGTAGGGCAAGCAGCGATATGATGAAGCCCGTGGCGTCGGTGAATCTGTCGATGATGCGGATGGTCGTCAGTAACGACCGCGGCGGTTCAGACATAGAGAGATCCTTGGCCTAGGTACCCGCAGCTCTGCGTCGGCCATGCAATAGCTGGCCTGATGCGCGGGTCTGGTCTTTCACGGAAACGGGGCGAGCCGTCCCGGCCCGCCCCGCGCTTCCATTTTCTGCCTGCCGGCTCAGTTCGCCTTCGGCGGGAAGTAGTAGTTCGCCATGAACGAGTAGGGCGGGAAGTAGAACCGCTTGTAGGGCACGACGATCGAGGCATAGGCCTTCTGGCTCTCGAGCACCTTCTTGAAGAAGGGGTTCTTTGCCGACTCGTCAGCTGCGATCTTGTCCCAGCCCTTGATGAACTCGAGCAGGATGTCGCGCGGCGTCTGCAGGATCTGCACACCGTGCTTCTCCTGCATTTCCTTCAGCGCGTCGGCGTTCTGGCGCTGCCACTTCGCGTGCCAGATCACATAGGCCTCGTTGGCCGCCGACTTGATCCACTCTTGCTCCTGCGGCTTGAGCGAGTCGTAGACATCCTTATTGAAGAGCAACTCGCCGACGGTGGTGTTCTCGTGCACGCCCGGCGAGTAGTGGAACTTCCAGACGTTGTGGAAGCCGAGTCGCAGATCCTCGACGCCGCCGACCCACTCGGCGCAGTCGATCACGCCGCGCTGGGCGGAGGGAATGATTTCGCCGCCAGGCATGTTGACGACGGTGAAGCCGAGCTCCTTCCAGACCTCGCCCGCGATGCCCGTCTGGCGGCACTTCATGCCCTTCATGTCGGCGACCGACGTGATCGGCTTATTGAACCAGCCGAAGGCCTGGGGGCCGGAAGGCAGCACGGAATAGGCCACGACGTTGAGCTTCAGCTCCTTCTGGAAGAACTCCTGGTAGAGCTCCCAGCCGCCGCCGAAGTACATCCAGCCCATGAAGTCAGTGAAGTCCATGCCGTAGGTGCCGCCGGGGCCACCGGTGAACAGCACGGCCGTCTTGTTCTTGCCGGTCCAATAGTCACCCCAGGCGTGAGCGCCGTCGAGCACCTTCTTGTGCGTCGCGTCGAGCACCTCGAAGGCCGGAACGACTTGGCCTGCCGGCATGGTATTGACCTTGAGCGTACCGGCGGACAGTTTGTCGACGCGCTCGGCCCAGTAAGTGAAGTTCTCGTAGAGGGTGAGAGAAGCGGGCCACGTGGCCTGCATATTCAGCGTCCGGGTCTGGGCAGTCGCGGGGCCGCTGAGGGCCACTGCCGCGCCGAGCGCAAGGCCGGCCAGGACGCACTTCGAGTCCAATCTTAGCATTAAACTTCCTCCCTTGACGGTCTTAAGAACCTGTTGTTGCGCCATAGAGAGCACGGCACAGTGCGATGCGTCAATCGTGTAAATCTGATGTTGGTCAAGTGGCGTAAGGCCGCGGGCGCTATGCCCGTTTTGGCGCCATGGCAGTCGCGTTGCGCGGTTCGAGCGCATATGCTCTATCTCGCGAGCAGGAGGGTTTTACCATGCCGAAGCCGACGCTCGGGACGACGCAGCTTCTCGACCGCGCGAGCGCCAAGCGGGCGGACGTGGAATGGATGCGCGCGCAGCGTACGAGCGAGGCCGCGCGCTTCATGATCCTCGTCGATCTGAAGCTCGTGATCGCGCCGGGGCCTGAGCGCAACAGCGGCGAGATTCGTTGGCTCAGCACGCGCGAGGTCGAGGCGCTTGCCCTCTCCACTGACGATGCACTGTTCCTCGGGCTCGATGGCGAAGGGCGGGGGCATTTCGCAATTTCAATCACGGATCATCTCGCCCGCGCGACGCCTGGTGCCGTGCAGTATTTCCGTCCCGCAGCGGATCTCAGAACACTCGCGATGCAGGGTGTGCTCACGCCGGAGGATCAGTCCCTTGCGGGACAGGCGCGAGCGCTCGGGCAGTGGCATGAGAATGCGCGCTGCTGCGGCAAGTGCGGCTCAGCGACCAAAGTCAAGGATGGCGGGTGGCGCCGCAAGTGCTGGGCGTGCGGCACGGAGTGGTTTCCGCGCACGGATCCGGTCGTGATCATGCTCGTCACCGACGGTGAACGCTGCATCCTCGCGCACGAGCACCGCTACGTCGCCAACATGTACTCGACGCTCGCGGGCTTCATTGAGCACGGTGAGGACATCGAGCACGCGGTGCGTCGCGAGGTTGGCGAGGAGACGGGCATTCGCGTCGGCAAGGTCGAGTACCACGCGAGCCAGCCGTGGCCCTTCCCGCACTCGCTGATGATCGGCTGCATCGCCCATGCCGAGACGACCGACCTCCAGGTTGACACGGCCGAGCTTGCCGATGCCCGCTGGTTCTCCCGCGAGGAAGTGCGGTCTATGCTGGAGAACCGCCATCCAGCCGGCCTCACGGCGCCCGGCCGCCACGCGATTGCCAATATCCTGTTGCGGCACTTCGTCGGCGAAAGCTGAGGGCGTCCGCACCGGGCAGCCGCGCTGAACGGCGCGCGCTGGCCGCGCGTTCATTTGTCTAGTGTCTGCATGGAATGGAGCCGCACGATGTATGCCGTCGAAGTGCGCGATCGTATCATGATCGCCCACAGTCTGCCCGATCCCTTCTTCGGCCCAGCTCAGCACATGCATGGTGCGACGTTTGTCGTCGACGTTGCCTTCTTTCGTGAGCAGCTCACGGCGCAGAATGTCGTCGTCGACATCGGTGCAGCGCTCGACGTGCTCGGCAAGACGCTGAAGCCGCTCGCCTACAAGAACCTCGATGAGATCGCCGCCTTCAAGGGCAAGCTCACGACCACCGAGTTTCTCTGCCGGCACATCTTCGATGCCATCGTCGCGGCAGCGAAATCCGGGGCGCTCGGCGCCGACGGCAAGGGCCTCGCCAAAGTCCGCGTTACGCTGCACGAGACCGATCTTGCGCGGGCGTGGTTCGAAGGCCCAGTGGGCTGAGATGCCGGCTGAGATTATGACAGCCGTATTCGCGATTCCGGGTGACATCACGCTGCCGACCGGCGGCTACGCCTACGACCGGGAAGTGCTGGCGCGCCTCCCTGCAGCCGGCGTCGACGTCGCGCATCTCGAGCTGCCTTGCGGCTATCCGGATCCATCATCCGAAGACCTCGCGCGTACGGCCGAGCAGATTGCTGCGACGCCTCCCGGCGCCGTTCTGCTCATCGACGGCCTCGCTTATGGCGCCATGCCGGCCGAGTTGATCGCGCGCTTCGATCGCCCGATCGTCGCGCTCGTGCATCATCCGCTGTGCCTCGAGGCAGGCGTCGCACCCGCCCGTGTTGAAGAGTTGCGCGCACTCGAAACGAGGGCATTGTCCATGGCGCGACGTGTCGTCGTGACGAGTCCCATGACGGCACGCACGCTCGCGGCCGATTTCGGTGTGCCGGCGGAACGGATCGCGGTTGCCGAGCCCGGAACCGATGCCGCGCCGCGTGCGAAGGGCAGCGGACGCGGTGGCACATTGCTGGCTGTCGGCTCGATCGTGCCGCGCAAAGGCTACGATGTTCTGGTGCGCGCGCTGGAGATCGATGCGGGCGAGCGCGATCCGGATTGGCATCTGACCATCGTCGGTGCGCTCGACCGCAGCCCGCACACAGTCGATGCGTTGCGCGATCAGATTGCTCGAGCTGGTCTCGGTACGCGCATCGAGATCGCCGGGCCGAAATCGCGCGCGGAGCTGGACGCATTCTACGACCGCGCTGATATTTTCGTCCTTGCATCACACTACGAGGGATATGGCATGGTGCTCGCCGAGGCCCTGGCGCGCGGTCTGCCGATCGTGACAACGACGGGCGGTGCGGCCGCGGAAACTGTGCCCGATGCCGCCGCACTGAAGGTGCCGCCCGGCGAACCGCGCGTTCTTCAGCAGGCACTGCGTCGCATCATGGACGACGTGGCGCTGCGCGGAAGACTCGCCGATGCAGCATGGTCCGCCGGCCAGAACCTGCCGCGCTGGTCGCACACGGCTGCGACGATTGCCAAGGTCATCGAGGAGGCCCGAGTATGAGCGGCTTCTCACCTGAATGGCTGGCGCTACGCGAGCCAGCGGATGTGCGCGCACGTGATCCGGGTCTACTGGCGGCGCTTGCGGCCCATCTCGACGGACGTGGCGAGATCGATGTTGTCGATCTCGGATGCGGTACCGGCTCCAACATTCGCTCGACCGCGCCGGCGCTCGGCCCGATGCAGGCCTGGACGCTCGTCGACTACGATCCGGTGCTGCTCGAGGCGGCGCGTGCAGCGCTTTTCGCGTGGGCCGACGAGGCGTCCGAGAATGGCGAGGCGATCAAGCTCAAGAAGGATGGGCGCGCCATCAGCGTCCGTTTCCGGCAGGCCGATCTCATGCAGAACCTCGAGGGCATCGTCGGCGGGCGCCCCGATCTCGTGACGGCGTCGGCGCTCTTCGATCTCTGCTCGGTGGATTTCATCAGGCGCACGGCTCGTGCCGTCGCTTCGGAGGGTGCCGCGTTCTACACCGTCCTGACCTATGATGGCGTGCAGACGTGGAGCCCGGCGCATCCGGCTGATGCCGACATGACGGCAGCCTTCAACGCGCATCAGGGGACGGACAAGGGTTTTGGCAGCGCCGCAGGACCCGCTGCGCCCGAGGCTTTGGCGCTGGCCTTCCGAGGCCAAGGCTATGCCGTTCAAGAGGCGCCAAGTCCCTGGCGTATCGACAGCTCGGAGCAGGGGCTCATCGACATGCTGGCGGATGGCTTTGCTGCCGCTGTCGCGGAGATCGGTCGCGTGCCTCCCGACATCATTGCCCATTGGCTCGGCGTGCGCCGGACAACCTCGGTGGTCGGCCACACGGATACGCTGGCGCTGCCGCGGGCATAGAGCGCGATCGACTTATCGGCGCTGAAGCGCTTCGATCTAAGTCGTGAAGCATGCTCTAGGCTTCGCCCTTGCCGCCCGCGCCCGGCCACATGCGCGCGAACACGCGGTCCTTCAGAATGAAACGGTGCATGAGCGCCGCGCCGATGTGCATGAGCGCGAGAAGCCCGAGTAGGATCGCCGCCCAGCCGTGGTAGTAGAGGACCGTCTCTGAGAGGGCTTCGTTCTTGGGAATGATCTGGGGCAGCTTGATACCGAGCGCGGCGTCCATCGCACCGTACGCTGAAAGGCCGACCCAGCCGAGGATCGGCACGAGCAGGATCAGTACATAGAGACCGAAATGCGTGGCGCTGGCTGCGAATTGTTGCAGCGGATGCAGCGGCTCGGGTGGTGGCGCGCCGCGCACGAGGCGCACGATGATGCGCAGCACGACAAGCCAGAGAATGCAGAAGCCGATGAGCTTGTGCCAGCTATAGAGCGTATTCGTTAGGGCATCGAAGTTCGACCAGGCGCCGCGCTGCACCATGTAGAGGCCGACCGGGATCATGATGATCACGCCCAGGGCGATGATCCAATGCAACGTGCGCTGGAGAGGCGAGTAGCTGCGCTCGGCTTCCATTTTCGGTCTCCGGGTTCGCGGCATATCGGAACGCTGCCGAGCTCATGGGCGTCGGTGTACGTCCTGGAATTGGTCTAAAGATGACAGGGGAGATCAGCGCGCGCAAGCCGCGGACGCTGGCAGAATGCAAAACAAATACGCGATCAGCACGAATGCCACATAGCCGGTTGCGGCACTCTACGCGCGGTTGCCGCCCAGGACCTTTCGCGAAATGACGACACGCATGATCTCGTTCGTTCCTTCCAGGATCTGGTGAACACGCAGATCGCGCACGAGCTTCTCGAGGCCGTAGTCCTTCAAGTAGCCATAACCGCCGTGGAGCTGGAGGGCTTCGTTGCACACCTTGAAGCCGAGATCAGTCGCATACCGCTTGGCCATGGCCGAATGCATGGACGCCTGCGGATCGGCGCGGTCGAGCGAGTTCGCTGCGCGGTAGATCATCAGCCGCGCGGCTTCGAGGTCGGTCGCCATGTCGGCGATCTTGAACTGCAGGGCTTGGAACTCGCCGATGTGCTTGCCGAAGGCGCGCCGCTCGAAGACATACGTCTTGGCCTTGTCGAGCGCCGTCCACGCCGCACCGAGCGAGCAGGCGCCGATGTTGATGCGTCCGCCATCGAGGCCGGACATGGCGAGCCTAAAGCCCTGCCCCTCGACGCCGCCGACGAGGTTCGCCGCCGGCACCTTCACATTCTCCATGATGACCTGCGCGGTCGGCTGCGCATTCCAGCCCATCTTGCGCTCGTTGGCGCCGAAGGAGAGCCCCGGCGTATCCTTCATGATCGCAAAGGCCGAGACGCCGTTCGCGCTGCCGTCGCCCGTGCGCGCGAAGACGAAATAGAAGTCGGTCGCGCCGGCGCCGGAGATGAACTGCTTCGTGCCATTGAGGATGTAGTGCTCGCCGGATTTTTCCGCGCGCGTCTGCAGCGCTGCAGCGTCGGAGCCGGCGCCGGGCTCCGTAAGGCAATAGCTCGCGAGCCATTCCATGGAAGCGAGCTTCGGCATCCAGCGCTCGATCTGCTCGGGCGTGCCGGCGCGCGAGATCATCCACGCGACCATATTGTGGATCGAGATGTAGGCGGAGATCGCGGGGCAGCCCGTGGCGAGCGCCTCCATGATCAGCGCGCCGTCGAGGCGCGAGAGGCCAGTGCCGCCCTTCTCCTCAGGGACGTAGATCGCGGCCATGCCGAGCGCGGCGCTCTCGCGGATCACGTCGACGGGAAAATGCGAGGTCTCGTCCCAGTGCGCGGCGTCCGGCGCGATCCGCTCGCGGGCAAACGTCAGCGCCGTTTCCTGGATGGCCTGCTGTTCTTCGGTGAGAGCAAAATCCATGGCCGGTCTCGTCCTGGTGCATTTCCTGATGGTTGCGAGAAGGCATAGCGCGTTCGCGCCTCGGGCGCGAGTGGGGGTACCCGGTGCACCGGTTTTCCCCTTCTCCCCGTTCTTACGGGGAGAAGGTCGGGATGAGGGGCGGCGGCAAACGCAAGCCTCTCAGTATTGGCCGCCCCTCACCCTAACCCTCTCCCCGCAAGCGCGGGGAGAGGGGAAGAAAACGCCAGCCCGCGGCTAAACCAAAAACGGATTGCTCTGCTTTTCCATGCCGAATTGGCCCATCGGGCCATGGCCGCAGATGAAGGCGATCTCGTCGCCGAGCGGGAAGAGCTTGGTCTTGATCGAGCTGATCAGCGCGTCGTGGTCGCCGTAGGGGAAGTCCGTGCGCCCGATCGAGCCGCGGAAGATGACATCGCCGACGAGCGCGAAGCGGTTCGGCCTATTCACGTACACGAGCGAGCCCGGCGAGTGGCCGGGGCAATGGAAGATCTCGAAGTCGTGGCCGCCGATGGTGAGAGTCTGCCCTTCCTCCATCCAGCGGTCGGAGGTGGCATTGCGAAGTCCGGAGAGACCGTAGCGTGCTGCCTGATCCTCGACGCCGTCCATGAGGAACTTGTCGGCGATGTGCGGTCCCTCGATCGGAACGCCGAGCTTTGCTTTCAGCTCCACAGCACCACCGACATGATCGAGATGGCCGTGCGTGAGCACGATCTTCTCGACGGTGAGCCCGACCTGCGCGATGGCCTGCTCGATGCGCTCGACATCGCCGCCCGGATCGATGACCGCGCCGCGCTTCGTCGCCTCGTCCCAGACGAGCGAGCAGTTCTGCTCGAAGGGCGTCACATGGACGATGGCGGCCTTGAGGCGGTCTTCGGGGGCGGGGGCTTTCATGCGTGGTCCTTGGTGATGACAGACGTCAGCCCTGCATAGCACGGCCGCCCCGCCCACCGACCACTTAGTGGCTGCCGCGTCTCTCAGGCTCTCCGGCCACAGGTCGACACGCCGAGGATCGTGTAGAGCGGGCACCAGCCGATCAGTGCCGTGCCGAGGGGAACGACCCCGATCCAGCCCCAGGCGTTCGCGGGATAGCCCGGCCACAATCCGAGCGCCAAGGCGATGAGCGCGAGCCCTATCAGGATACGGGCGCTGCGATCCAGAACTCCTATATTCGTAGTCATGGTCCACCTCACCGGTCTGCGAGGCTCTCGGCCTCGCCTCTCATTCCAATATTAGAATAACCTAATATGGCATGGTCCGGGGGCAGTACTTGTTTCGTGTATCAATTCGTCACGAACTGCGGCCGGGGCTCAGAGTCCATGCCGTGTTACGCAGTTTCTAAAGCATGCCGAGCGGGGTCGCGCGCTTCGGCGGCGGGAAGGCCGCATCGAGATCGGCGAGATCTTCGGCCGTCAGCACGAGGTCCGCCGCGACAAGGTTTTCGCGCACGTGCTCGACCCGCGAGGCCTTTGGGATCGCGACGACGTGCGGATGGCGCATGGTCCAGGCGAGCGCGATCGCGGCCGGGCTCACGCCGTGGCGGTTGGCAACCTTGGAGAGTGCGGCATTGCGCAGGATGCGGCCCTGCCCGAGCGGCGAATAGGCCATGACCATGATCTTCTCGTCGGCGCACTGCTCGACGAGGTCGAAGTCGATGCCGCGCGAGCCGAGGTGATACAGCACCTGGTTCGAAACGCAGTTCCGGCCGTTCGGAACGCCGGCCAGCTCGTCAAGGTCGTCGGTGTCGAGGTTCGAGACACCCCAGTGGCGGATCTTGCCGTCGGCCATGAGCCGCTCGAAGGCACCGACTGTCTCGGCGAGCGGATATGAGCCGCGCCAGTGCAGAAGATAGAGGTCGATACGGTCCGTCTTGAGCCGCTTGAGGCTGCGCTCACACGCGGCGATCGCGCCCGCGCGCGAGGCATTGTGCGGATAGACCTTCGAGACGATGAATGTCTCGTCACGACGGCCCTTGACGGCCTCGGCTACGACTTCCTCGGCGCCACCCTCGCCGTACATCTCGGCCGTATCGATAAGCGTCATGCCGAGGTCGAGGCCGAGCTTGAGCGCATCCGCCTCCGCGCTGCGCTGGCTCCGCTGCTCGCCCATGTGCCAGGTGCCGAGGCCGAGCTGCGGGATTGTCTCGCCGGTTCTGAGTGTGACCTGTCGCATGGGCGTCTCCAGCCGGTTTGTTGATTGCGCGAGTTTTCCGCGTCTTCGCGCCGCGTGACACCATCGCATTTTTCATGGGACCATGCACCCGCAGCCCACTTCATGGCCGAACGCCGGGAGATTCTCGATGACGAAGCGCGTGTTGATTGCCGGATTCAAACACGAGACCAACACGTTTTCGATCCAGCCGACGACGATGCAGTCCTACGAGGCACGCGGTTTCAAGGTGGGTGAAGCTATCGTTCCGTTTTTCAAGGGGACGAACACGGAGATTGCGGCCTTCTTGGATGGTTGCGCGAAGCATGGCTGGCAGCCGGTGCTCTCGCTCGCGGCCGACGCGACGCCTTCCGGCAAGCTCACCACGGATTGTTACGAAACTATCGTCGGCACAATCCTTGGTGACATTGAGAAGGCGGGCAAGCTCGATGCCATTCTGCTCAATCTCCACGGCGCCATGGTCGCCGAGCACACGGATGATGGCGAGGGTACGCTGCTCGAGCGTATTCGTGCCAAGGTTGGTCCGGGCGTGATCGTCGCGGCAACGCTCGACCTGCACGCGAATGTCACAAAGGCCATGGTGCAATACACTGATATCCTGGTCAGCTACCGCACGTATCCGCACATCGACATGTACGACATTGCCGCCGAGGCCGTGGAGATCGTGAAGCGGACGCTCGATGGCGAGGTGAAGCCGAAGATCTATCTCGCGCGCCGTCCGATGATCGACGGTGCCGATCATGGGCGCACGACGAGTCCTGGTCCCATGACCGAGCTGTTCGATCGCTGTGCGAAGATCAGGGCGGAGGATAAGGGCGTTCTGTCGGCGTCCATCAATGCCGGCTTTGCCTGGGCGGATATTCCCGAGGTGGGGCCGACCGCTGTGATCGTCGGCGACGGCAGCAATCCGCGCTTCCAGGCTTATGTCGAAAGCCTCGCGGACTATATCTGGGAGACTCGCGACTTCCGTACCGTCAAGTATTTCACGGTCGCGGACGCGCTGGCGCGGGCGAAGGGTGTGGCCAGCGTCGGCAAGCCGGCCGTGCTCTCGGATGCTGCCGATAATCCTGGTGGTGGCGGATATGGCGAGTCGACCGGCCTTCTGCGCCTTATGATCGATGCCAAGCTCGAGAACGCGGCTATGGCTGCGTTTTATGATCCGGAGGCAGCCGCGGCGTGCCACAAGGCAGGCGTCGGCGCGACGATCACGTTGAAGCTCGGCGGCAAGATCGACGAGCGTTTCAGTCCGCCGATCGAGGCGACGGGCAAAGTCACGCACCTAAGCGATGGCAATTTCATCATCGAGGGGCCGATGCTGCGAGGTGTTGGCGTGGCCATGGGCCAACAGCGACTTTCAAGATCGGCGGCGTCGAAGTGGTGATCAACTCGCGCCGCTGCCAGAACTATGACCGCAATTTCTTCCGCGCCAGTGGCATCGAGCCGAGCGAGCGGGCCTTCCTCGCAGTGAAGTCCTCACAGCATTTCCGTGCCGCCTACGCGCCGATCGCCTCCGAGGTGATCATCGTGGACGAGGGCGGCGGCGTCATGTCGAACGACCTGACGAAGCTGCCGTTCTCACGCGTGCCGCGGCCAATTTTTCCGCTGGATATGGAGTGATCCGTCGGGGCTTAATGCCCCGGATGTGAGGAAAGGCCGAGTTTGTCGACCCATGCGATGCCGACCGCCGACAGGATGAAGACGACGTGGATGATCGTCTGCCAGAGCACGCCGTCCGGCGTTATCGAGGCGCCCGGCAATCCGATGCCGCGCGCCTCAATGAATGTCTTCAACAGATGAATAGACGAGATGCCGACGATGGCCATGGCGAGCTTGATCTTGAGCACGCTGGCATTCACGTGATCGAGCCATTCGGGCTGGTCGGGATGGCCTTCCAGTCTGAGCCGGGAGACGAAGGTCTCGTAGCCGCCGACGATCACCATCACGAGCAGGTTCGAGATCATCACCACATCGATGAGCGCCAGCACGCCGAGCATGATCTGCTGCTCGCCGAACGACGTGGCGTGCGTCATGAGGTGCCACAGCTCCTTCAGGAAGACGACGACATAGATCGCCTGCGCGAAGATCAGCCCCACATAGAGCGGGAGCTGCAGCCAGCGCGAGCCGAAGATGAGGCCTGCGATGAGCTTCTGCGATTCCGGCTGCTGGTAAGGGGGCTCGGATGGTGCGTCGGGGGCTTTGGGTTCGCTCATGAGATGTGTTCGGCGCTGTTGTGATCGGCAAGGCGGGACTTGAGCCCGGTGCGTTGGGTAAAGTCAACGGCGGAGTGCGGCGCCTTCAGAAGAGACGTGTTGCGATGATCCATCCCGTCACGAAGATCGGTGACAGCGCGGTCGTAACGACGACGGCGGTCGAAATGAATTCGCTCTCACGCTTGTACTCGGCAGCGAAGATCGCGATCAGCACGCCGACGGGCGTGGCGGCAGCGACCACGATGACGTCCTGGACATCGCGCGGCAGCCCCATGGCGAGACAGATGCCCCACGTAATGACCGGCGCTGCGATGAACTTGAGGAAGATGATCAACGTCTGCGGGATGAACTCCAGACGGATGGATTTTGCCGCCGCGATCTGTGCGCCGAGCGTGTAGAGCGCAAGCGGCGTGAAAATCGAGCCGAGGAACTGCATGGGCTGCGAGACGACGGTCGGCAGCTCGATCTGGAAGCCGCGCAGCGCGAGCCCGATCACGACCGAAGGGATCAGTGGCGTCTCGAAGACCGTCTTGAACTTGGCGAGCTTGCTGCCGCCGGCTGGCGCCATGAGCGCGACGCCGACCGTGCAGACGAGCACGGCCATGAGGGCTGTCAGCACGGACTGATAGATGAGGTAGTCCGTGCCGAAGGCGAGCTGCGTCACCGGCATGCCGAAGAAGCCGACATTCGCGTAGGCCGTGCCGAGGCCCATGAGAGGCCCGAGCGACGCGCGCTGGCGAAAGAGGATGACCAGCAACCAGCCGAGCGGGATGAGGATCGCGAACTGAATGATGCCGAAGTAGACGACCGGCCAGATGACCGAGAGCGGCTGCTTTCCCGACGAAAGGAAGTGGATCAGGAACGCCGGCATAACGACGTAGACCTGGATCCGGTTGAGCGTCGGCACGTCGAGCTTGAGGCGCCCCTGCAGCACCCAACCAAGCGCGACGACCGTGATGATGGGGAGAGTGACCCGCGTCAGAATGTCGGAGAAGATATCCATTACGTCCTAGGCTGAGCCCACCCGCTCGATCGGTTGCCGGCTGATAGCTGTGGGCTCGAGGCGGAGCAAGCCGGATTAACCGGCGGCCGCATGACTGATCTCACGTCGGAGATGCAACTGAGTTCGCCATTCGTTCGACCTAATCGCATGGACCTATGTGCGCTTCTGCAGCGCTTCGGGGCGTCCGTTAAAGGCGCCTTAACCTTGAAGGGGCAGGCTCTCGGCAGCTCGATGGGCATTGCCCTTCGGCGAGGTCGTGGGCCAACCTGCGCTGCCGGCGTGTGCGCGGTTGTCAGTTCGAGAGTGGCGTTTCATGAGTGTTCGTCGTGCGCGTGGTGTTGCGAAGATCGATGCCATCCTGGTCGGGGATTGCCTCGCTGAGCTGAAGAAGCTCCCGGATGCGAGCGTCGATCTCGTGTTTGCCGATCCTCCCTACAATCTGCAGCTCGACGGTGAGCTGCTCCGGCCGAACAACACCATCGTCGATGGCGTTGACCATGCATGGGACAAGTTCGACACCTTCGAGAGCTACGACAGGTTCACGCGCGCATGGCTCGGCGAGTGCCGGCGCATTCTGAAGCCGGATGGCGCGATCTGGGTGATCGGCTCCTATCACAATGTCTTCCGGCTGGGCGCGGCGCTCCAGGATCTCGGCTTCTGGATCCAGAACGACATCATCTGGCGCAAGACGAATCCCATGCCGAACTTCCGCGGCAAGCGCTTCACCAACGCGCACGAGACGCTGATCTGGGCGGGGCGCGATCGCAAGGCGCGGGTGACCTTCAACTACGAAGCCATGAAGGCCGGGAACGACGACCTGCAAATGCGCTCGGACTGGCTCTTTCCGATCTGCTCGGGACCGGAGCGCCTCAAAGATGACGGTGGCCGCAAGGCCCATCCGACGCAGAAACCGGAGGCGCTGTTGCACCGTGTGCTGCTGGCGTCGACCAAACCGGGCGACGTGGTGCTCGATCCTTTCTTTGGCACGGGGACGACAGGCGCGGTCGCGCGCCGTCTCGGCCGCCACTACATCGGCATCGAGCGCGATACTGATTATGTCGCGGCGGCGCGCGAGCGTATCGCGCGGGTGAGGCCGCTCGCTCCCGTAGATCTCGAGACCACGCGTTCGAAGCGATCCGAGCCGCGCATTCCTTTCGGCACCATCATCGAGCTCGGCATTCTGGATGCGGGCGCGCGCCTCACCGACGAGCGTGGGCGCATCTGGGCGAATGTGCGTGCCGACGGCACGCTCGCACTCGATGGCGCCGCACAGCAGGGATCCATCCACCGCCTCGGCGCGGCCGTGCAAGGCAAGGCCGCCTGCAATGGCTGGACGTTCTGGCACCTCGAGGTCGAGGGCAAGCTGAAGCCGATTGATTCGCTTCGAGAGGAAGCCCGGCGGCAGCTCGCCGTGGTCAGGCCGCAGCCGCTGGTCGCCGCCGAATAGAATCAGCGCCCGACTGCCGCGCCGGCCGGATAGCTGGATGCGGCGAGGTGCGCCTGCAACGCAACGGGCGTGGCTTACTTCGGTTCTTTCTGAATCTGGTCCACGGCCTGGCCGAGAAACTTGAACATGGCGTCGCGAATCTCGGTATCGCTTGCCGAGACGCCCTTCGCGTCGAAGTCTCCGCGGATCTTCCGGAAGACGTCTTCGTCGCCCTTCTCTTGAAGATCGGCCTTTCTGACAGCTTTGATGTAGTCTTCGACGGCGGTTCCGCTGAGGCCGAGCTTCGCAGCGGCCCATTCTGCAATCATTTTATTACGTCGAGCCTCAGACCTGAATTTGAGATCTTGATCCAGCGCGAACTTCTTCTCGAACGCCTTTTCCCGTTCATCGAACGTCGTCATGAAGATCTCCAGTTGAAGTCGGAATAGCCGCGGCGGGCCGGCGTGGCGGCGTGTGCCCGACGCGCGCGTTGCTGGTAGCAGGAATATCGTGACCCGCCCCGCCAAATCAACCATGTACCCTTTGTGAACATCGTACACTGTGGGCGGCCCGGGGTCGTCGTTGATTCCGCTGGGCGGTTCGGATACTGTCCGGGCTACGGGCTGACATGAGCGAAAGGGGCTGCGGCGCATTGCGCAGGCCAAGCCGAGCCGGGCACACTGGCTTGGGCATTTGGCAGTGCAGCGGCACCGCGGCCGAGACCCGGGACACTGAGGCGATACCACGAAGGACCGATGAAAATGAACAGGCGGCGTCGCATCTACGAGGGCAAGGCAAAGGTGCTCTACGAGGGTCCGGAGCCCGGGACCCTGATCCAGCATTTCAAGGATGACGCCACGGCATTCAACGCCAAGAAGCACGCGTTGATCGACGGCAAAGGTGTGCTTAACAACCGCATCTCCGAGTACATCTTCCAGCGTCTCGGCGAGATCGGCGTGCCGACGCACTTCATCAAGCGACTCAACATGCGCGAGCAGCTCATCCGCGAGGTGGAGATCATCCCGCTCGAGGTGGTCGTGCGCAATGTGGCGGCTGGCTCGCTGGCATCGCGCCTCGGCCTCGATGAGGGCAGCGCGCTCCCGCGCTCGATCGTCGAGTTCTACTACAAGAACGACAAGCTTAATGACCCCATGGTGTCCGAGGAGCACATCACGGCCTTCGGCTGGGCCACGCCCGCCGAGATCGATGAAGTCATGCAGATGGCGCTGCGCATCAACGACTTCCTCGTTGGCCTGTTCCTCGGCATCGGTATCCGGCTCGTGGACTTCAAGATCGAGTTCGGGCGCCTCTGGGAGCAGAACGACAATATGCGCATCGTGCTGGCCGACGAGATCAGCCCGGACTGCTGCCGCCTGTGGGATGTGTCGAGCGGCGACAAGATGGACAAGGATCGCTTCCGCCAGGATCTTGGCGGCCTCATCGAGGCTTACCAGGAAGTCGCGCGCCGTCTCGGCGTGCTGACCGAGAACCCGCGGCCCAAGGGTTCGGGCCCGGTGCTCGTCTCGACCAACGGCATGAAGCCCAATTGACTGGTAATTGTGAAATGACACTGGAAAGCCGGGCCGAGCGCCCGGCTTTTTCATTTCTGGCTGGGCAGATCCGCCAATTGCCGCGTTGCCAGATCGGTCTGGTCTGAGGTATCGAGCGCCTAGAACACTCATAAGGACACGCGCCGTGCCCGAGACCGAGATCCGTCCGTTCAACATCAATTTCGGCCCGCAGCATCCGGCCGCGCACGGCGTGCTTCGCCTCGTGCTGGAGCTGGATGGCGAAGTGGTCGAGCGGGTCGATCCCCATATCGGCCTCCTCCATCGCGGCACCGAGAAGCTGATCGAGCAGAAGTCCTATCTTCAGGCCATCGGCTACTTCGACCGCCTCGACTACGTCGCGCCGATGAACCAGGAGCACGCCTTCTGCATGGCGGCGGAGAAGCTCCTGGAGCTTTCGATCCCGAAGCGCGCCCAGCTCATACGCGTGCTCTACTCAGAGATCGGCCGCATTCTTTCGCATCTTCTGAACGTCACGACGCAGGCCATGGACGTCGGCGCGCTGACACCGCCGCTCTGGGGTTTCGAGGAGCGCGAGAAGCTCATGGTTTTCTATGAGCGCGCCTCAGGTTCGCGCATGCACGCGAAATACTTCCGCATTGGCGGCGTCCATCAGGACCTGCCGCCGGAGCTGATCGCCGACATCCACGCGTGGTGCGATCCCTTCCTCAAGGTCTGTGACGACATCGAGGGGCTGCTCACGGATAACCGCATCTTCAAGCAGCGCAATGTCGACATCGGCACGTTCACGATGGACGAGGCCTTTGCCTGGGGCATGTCGGGCGTCATGCTGCGCAGCACCGGCGTCGCCTGGGACCTGCGCCGCGCGCAGCCCTACGAGTGCTATTCCGAGCTCGAGTTCGATATTCCGATCGGCAAGAACGGCGACTGCTACGATCGCTATGTCATGCGCATGATCGAGATGCGCGAGGCGGCGCGTATCATGAAGCAATGCTGCGAGAAGCTTGCCTCGGCCGAGGGCAAGGGGCCGCACGTGTCGGACGACAAGAAGGTCGTGCCGCCGAAGCGGGCCGAGATGAAGCGCTCCATGGAAGCGCTGATCCATCACTTCAAGCTTTACACCGAGGGCTTCCACGTGCCCCCGGGCGAGGTTTACGCGGCCGTCGAGGCGCCTAAGGGTGAATTCGGCGTCTATCTCGTCGCTGACGGCTCGAACAAGCCCTACCGCTGCAAGATCCGCGCGCCTGGCTTCCCGCACCTGCAGGCGCTCGATCCGTTCGGCAAGAAGCACCTCCTTGCGGACGTTTCGGCCATCCTCGGCTCGTTCGACATCGTGTTCGGTGAGATCGACAGGTAGGCAATCGCCCTCGCCGTCCCTATATCGGCCTCCATACCGGCACGGTTCGGCTCGCCTGAAAGGGTTCGGGGAACCAAACCCCAGGGCGGCCGTTGATGGTCAAGGCGCGCGGCGCTTTCAAGAGCGCGGGGTTGCCGGCGATGGCGGGGCGCGGCTGCGGGAAGTTTATCTCCGCCTTTCGACCAGTGTTGCCGCACCAGACTTTGGTGGGACACAGTTGGCCGAATTTAACCATAATGTTCGACCAGGAGCACGCCGCATACTTAAGAGAGTATGACCGGCCTGAGCCAAGCAGGGTGACCGCGACAACCTGCG
Source organism: Pseudomonadota bacterium (assembly GCA_023430315.1). Lineage (GTDB taxonomy): Bacteria > Pseudomonadota > Alphaproteobacteria > Rhizobiales > Hyphomicrobiaceae. The sequence continues at coordinate 33,109 of JAEZAW010000222.1, forward strand.
TTTAAGAACAACACGCACCTGTATCTTGAGAATGACTGACAAAGAAAAAGATCTGAGCCTCATCATCCCTGGCAACCGCGTTGGTCTGTTGCTGTTCCACGGCCTCGGCGGAACGCCGATGGAGCTGCGCTATGTCGCCTATGGCGTCGCGCGCGCCGGCTACACCGTCCATTGCCCGCTCGTTGCCGGCCACGGCGGCAGCGTCGAGGATGTCGCGAAGACAACCTGGCAGGACTGGTATGCGAGTGCGGAAGCCGCGCTCCACCGCATCCGCCAGGACTGCGACATCGTCTTTGTCGGCGGTCTCTCGGTTGGCGCGATCACGGCGCTGCTGCTCGCCGCGCGCAATCCGAAGCTCGTGCAGGGCACGGTCTCCTACGCCCCCATCATGTGGCTCAACGGCTGGGTCATGCCGTGGTACGCGCGCCTTTTCGGGCTCGTGCACCACAAGTGGTTCGCCAACATGCTCAAGTTCGAGGATGCCGAGCCGCACGGCATCAAGGACCCGCGCGTGCGCGATCTCATCGCCAATGCGCTCAAGAGCAGCGACAACTCGGAGTCCGGCCTGCCCTATACGCCGGGCGGCGCCGTCCTAGAGCACCGCTGGATGGTCAAGACGTTCATGCGCGAGGCCGGCAAGGTCACGCAGCCCTCGCTGATCCTCCACCCGCGCGAGGACGACCACGCCGACATCAACAATTCCGAATTCCTGCAAAGGTCGCTCGGTGGCCGCGTGGAGCTTTGCGTGCTCGACGACAGCTATCACATCATCACGATCGATCGGCAGCGCCAGGTGGTGGTCGATCGCACGGTTTCGTTCATGAGTAGTGTCGCGACCGAGATCGAGGCAGGAAAATCGGCAGCCCGCGACCGCAGCAAGGCCGCGCGCGCTGATGTCGAGGCCGCGTCACGGGCGAGCCGCGCCTAGCCGGCTCCTCGCGTCCTCATCCTTCCAGTAAGCCTGCGCACAGGCTGCGACCTCGCCGGGATTGACGCGCCGCGCGAGCGAGCGTATCTCCCCGCGTGGGACACCCCTCCCCAACGAGGGGCTTCTATCTGGAAGGGTAGGCTCACATGACGACGACTACGCGGCCGCAGCAGCGGCCAGACTGCGCGCATTTCTCCTCCGGCCCCTGCGCTAAGCGCCCCGGCTGGTCCCCCGAAAATCTCAGCAAAGCATTCCTCGGCCGGTCGCATCGGGCGAAGGAAGGCAAGGCGCGTCTGAAGCTCGCCATCGACAAGACGAAGGCGCTGCTCGGGCTTCCTGCCGACTATATCTGCGCCATCGTGCCGGCCTCCGATACGGGCGCTTTCGAGCTTGCCATGTGGTCGATGCTCGGCGCCCGCGGTGTGGAAGCCCTCGCCTGGGAGAGCTTCGGCGAGGGCTGGGTCACGGACATGACCAAGCAGCTCAAGCTTTCGGACATCCGCATCACGAAAGCGCCGTATGGCGAGCTGCCCGACCTGTCGAAGGTCGACTTCTCGCGTGACATACTCTTCACGGCCAACGGCACGACATCCGGCGTGCGTGTGCCGAACTATGACTGGATCCCCGCCAACCGCGCCGGTCTCACGTTCGCCGATGCGACCTCGGCCGCCTTCGCGCAGCCCGTCGATTGGTCGAAGGTCGATGTGTTCACGTTCTCCTGGCAGAAGGTGCTCGGCAGCGAGGCGGCGCATGGCATGCTCGTCCTCTCGCCGCGCGCCGTCGAGCGGCTTGAGACGTACAGCCCGCCCTGGCCACTGCCGAAGATCTTCCGCCTGACCAAGGGCGGCAAGCTGCAGAAGGCCATCTTCGAGGGTGAGACGATCAACACACCGTCGATGCTGGCGCTGGAGGACTACCTCGACGCGCTCGCCTGGGCCGAGCGGATCGGCGGTCTCAAGGCGCTGATGGCGCGGTGCGATGCCAATGCTAAGGCCATCTACGACTGGGTCGATCGCACGCCCTGGATTGCACCTCTCGCGGTCGATCCCAAGACGCGCTCGAACACCAGTGTGTGTCTCAAGTTCGTCGATCCGGCCGTGACGGCACTGCCGCTCGAAGCACAGGCCGCGTTCGCGAAGAACGTCTCGGGCCTTCTGGAGAAGGAAGGGGTCGGCCTCGATGCCGGCTACTACCGCGATGCGCCGCCGGGTCTCAGGATATGGACGGGCTCGACGGTCGAAGTGAGCGACGTCGAACGGCTGCTGCCCTGGATCGAATGGGCCTACGCAGAAGCGCGCTCAGGCCTCGCCAAGGCCGCCTGAGGGCGCTGCATTCCGGGGGGCACGCTGCCCCTCGCTTTCCGCATTCGAGAATTCACTGGTGCCTCGATCACGCGAACGGGCGTACGGGCACGCGCACATTCAGGATCATGAAACCATGGCTCCCAAAGTCCTCATTTCCGACGAGCTTTCCCCGACAGCCGTGCAGATCTTTAGAGATCGCGGCATCGACGTGACCTTCGAGCCGACGCTCGGCAAGGACAAGGAGAAGCTCGCCGAAATCATCGGCAAGTACGACGGTCTCGCCATCCGCTCGGCGACCAAGGCGACCGAGAAGATTATCGCCGCAGCCAAGAACCTCAAGGTGATCGGCCGCGCCGGCATCGGCGTCGACAACGTCGATATCAAGGCGGCGACGGCCAAGGGCATCATTGTGATGAACACGCCCTTCGGCAATTCGATCACCACCGCCGAGCACGCCATCTCCCTGATGATGGCCCTCGCCCGCCAGATTCCCGAGGCCGACCGCTCCACGCAGGCCGGCAAGTGGGAGAAATCGCGCTTCATGGGCGTCGAGCTCTTCGGCAAGACGCTCGGCGTGATCGGCTGTGGTAATATCGGCTCGATCGTCGCGGATCGCGCCATCGGCCTCAAGATGCGCGTCATTGCATTCGACCCGTTCCTCTCGGAGGAGCGCGCTGTCGAGATCGGTGTCGAGAAGGTCGAGCTGCCGGCACTTCTCGAACGCGCGGATTTCATCACGCTGCACACGCCGCTGACCGACCGCACGCGCAATGTCCTCAACGCGGCGGCCTTCGAGAAGATGAGGAACGGCGTGCGCATCATCAACTGCGCGCGTGGCGGTCTCGTCGACGAGAAGGCGCTGGCCGCGGCGCTGAAGTCGGGCAAGGTCGCGGGCGCGGCGCTCGATGTCTTCGAGACCGAGCCAGCCAAGGAGAACATCCTCTTCGGCCTGCCGAACGTGATCTGCACGCCGCACCTCGGTGCCGCGACTTCGGAAGCGCAGGAGAACGTCGCGCTGCAGATTGCCGAGCAGATGTCCGACTACCTGCTCAAGGGCGCCATCTCCAATGCCGTGAATTTCCCATCGATCACGGCCGAGGAAGCCCCGCGTCTGCGCCCATGGGTCAAGCTCGCCGAGCAGCTCGGCCTCTTCGCCGGTCAGCTCACCGAGACGAGCATCAAGGGCATCCGCCTCGAATACTCGGGCACCGTCGCCGAGCTGAATGTGAAGCCGCTCTCTGCGGCCGCCGTCGCGGGCATTCTGCGGCCTCTGCTGTCGGATGCCGTCAACATGGTCTCTGCTGCGGCCACGGCTAGGGATCGCGGCATTGTCGTCGAGGAGGTCGTGCGCACGCAGGAAGGCGCATTCGAGGGCTACATGCGCCTGACCGTCAAGACCGACAAGTACGACCGCTCGGTCGCCGGCACAGTCTTCGGCGACGGCCGTCCGCGCATCATCCAGGTGCGCGACATCAACATGGAGTTCGAGACGGCACCGCATATGCTGTTCGTGCGCAATGCCGACAAGCCGGGCTTCATCGGCCGCTTCGGCATGGTCATGGGCGAGGCAGGCATCAACATCGCGACGCTCAACCTCGGCCGCGACAAGCCCGGTGGCGATGCCATCTGCATCGTGTCGCTCGACGAGGCCATGCCGGAGGCGGTCATGGAGCAGGTGCGCGCGCTGCCGCAGGTGGTCCGTGCGAACCGGCTGGCGTTCTGATCCAGCGCTCGGCCGCTCACAGCTAGTTCATCGAAGCTACTGCGCCCGCGGCCGCGCGACGGATTTACAGTCAGGTAGCGTTCATTCTAGGTGTGCGCATGGTGCTGGGGGCACCTAGTGTGACGATCTAGAAATCCGCCAGTGCTTGCGGCACGGGACCGAGCGAATTCTTCGATCTGCATCACACTAGAAAATCCATAATTCTAGTGTTCCCTTTGCTTCCGAGGTTCGTTCGGGACACCAGCATCGAGATCAAGCGAACCTCGGAAGCGGGACACTAGCAGGGAACGACATCATGAAGATGATGAAGCTGGTCGCGGCCGCGCTTGCGCTGTCGATGACCGGGACATTGGCAGCCCAGGCTGCACCTGGCTATACGACGGCAAACGTCAATCACCGAACAGGGCCGGATACGGAATTCCCGAGCATGGGCGTCATTCCCGAGGGCACGCCGATCGAAATCCGCGGCTGTCTCAGGGATGAGTCCTGGTGCGACGTGATCGCGGCCGGCAACCGCGGCTGGGTGTTCAGCGAGTATCTCGCCTACAGCTATCGCGGCCGCTACGCGCCGCTTCCCGATATCGGTCTCGGCGTCGCGGGCGTGCCTATCGTGACCTTCTACGCGCCGACGTATTGGCGCCGGCATTACGTCGGGCGGCCATGGTACGGCGAGCGGGATCGCTGGGTCCGGTACGCGCCGCGGCCACGTCCGGGCTGGCGCCCGCCGCCTCCGGGGCCGCGTACGCCGGGCTGGTGGCGCTCGGGCTATCAGGCCCCTCCAGGTATGCCGCCGCCTCCCGGTGGCTGGCGTCGACCATAGGCTGAGCCGGCTCCAAATCCCGATGTTTCGAAGTGCCCGGTCAGCCTCGGCTGATCGGGCATCGCCGCAATAGCCAGAATTATTGACACCGCCGGCCCCTCTGCCCCATATAGGCGCCATGTCAAACGAAGCGAACATCCGTGAGCGACGTCGTCGGGGCTGCGGCCCGCGGCAGCGATGACGGCGTGGTGAGACCAGCCGTTGTTGCGAGCGCCGCGCTTCCGCGCGGCCTTTTTCGTTTTGGACGCGCCTGCCAAAGCCCCTCTCTCTCCTGAAGTCGCCGCCACTCCCGATCTATTCAGCATTGGAAAGAGAACCACCGATGTCCGCTGCAACCTCCGCCAAGCCCGCCGTTGCCTCCTCCGGCCCCTCTCCCGCGGTCATGGGCACGTATGGCCGCTATGATGTCGTCTTCGACCGGGGTGAGGGCTCCTGGCTCATCGACACCAAGGGCGAGCGCTATCTCGATTTCGGCTCGGGCATTGCCGTGAACGCGCTGGGCCATGCGAACCCGAAGCTCACCGCTGCGCTGACCGAGCAGGCCGGCAAGCTCTGGCATACATCGAACCTCTATCGCGTCGCCGGCCAGGAAAAGCTCGCCGAGAAGCTCGTCGCGTCGACGTTTGCCGACAAGGTCTTCTTCTGCAACTCGGGTGCGGAAGCCTGCGAGGGCATCATCAAGCTCGCGCGGCGCTATCAGTTCGTGAGCGGCCATCCCGAGCGCTGGCGCATTATCACCTTCAAGGGCTCCTTCCACGGCCGTACGCTCGGCACGATCGCCGCTGCCGGCAACGAGAAGTATCTCGAAGGCTTCGGCGAGCCGGCGCCCGGTTTCGATGTGCTCGAGACCGTCAACGATCTCGCGCTCGTCGAGAAGGCCATCGGGCCGGCGACGGCAGCCATCATGGTCGAGCCCATCCAGGGCGAGGGTGGCATCCGCGCCTGCACGAAGGAATTCCTGCAGGGTCTCCGCGCACTTGCCGACAAGAACGGCCTCTTGCTCATTCTCGACGAAGTGCAGACGGGCGTCGGTCGCACCGGCAAGCTCTTCGCCTACGAGTCCGCAGGCATCAAGCCGGATGCCATGGCGATCGCCAAGGGCATTGGCGGCGGCTTCCCGATGGGCGCATTCCTTGCGACGGCCGAAGCCGCGAAGGGCATGGTGCCCGGTACGCACGGCTCAACCTTCGGCGGCAATCCGCTGGCCATGGCGGTCGGCAATGCCGTCCTCGAAGCCGTGCTGGAGCCGGGTTTCCTCGAGGATGTGCAGAGGAAGACGTTGCGCTTCAAGCAGCTCCTCGCCGGCCTCAAGGACGAGCACGCCGATATGGTCGAGGCCATCCGCGGTGAAGGGCTCCTGATCGGCGTCAAGATCAAGGACAAGTTCCCGGCCGGCGACGTGGTGAAAGCCTGTCTCGCCGAGCATCTGCTGACGGTCGGCGCCGGCGACAACGTCGTGCGCATGATCCCGCCGCTGACGACGCCGGACGACGAGATTGCCGAGGGTGTTGCCCGGCTCTCGCGTGCGCTCTCCAGCGTGAAGAAGCAGGTGAAGTAGAAATCGACGTCGTCGGCGCGCTGCTTCCATCAGCGAAGTGGTGGCGCCGACGGCCTTTCATTCCGAACTCGAGACTGCCATGGATGCCCGCATCGGCCTGAAGCCGCCCCGTCATTTTCTCGATCTCGACAAGATCGACGCGCGCGTCCTGCGCCGCATCGTCGACATGGCGCACGAGATGAAAAAGGCTGGCAGGCGCGTACCGAAGCATCTGCGGCCCAAAGATGTCGAGGACATGATCCTCGTCATGGTCTTCGAGAAGCCGTCGACGCGTACGCGCGTATCGTTCGATGTCGCTATGCGCCAACTCGGCGGCCAGACCATTGGCCTCAATCACACCGACACCCAGCTCGGGCGCGGCGAGCCGATCTCGGATACGGCCAAGGTGCTCTCGCGCTATGCGGATGCGCTGATGGTGCGCGCTAATGCGCATCAGACGCTCGTCGAGCTCGCCGAGCACGCCTCCATTCCAGTGATCAACGGCCTGACGGATCTGAGCCATCCCTGCCAGATCATCGCCGATATCGTGACCTTCGAGGAAACGCGGGGCGCGATCGGCGGCAAGACCGTGGCTTGGGTCGGCGATGGCAACAACGTGGCCTCGTCCTGGATGCACGCTGCGGTGAAGTTCGGCTTCAAGCTGCGCGTCGCGACACCGGCGCAGCTCAAGCCCGAGCAGGCCGTCATCGATTGGGTGAAGGCGGAAGGTGCAAGCGACAGCATTCTTCTGACCGATGATCCCGCCGAGGCCGTCAAGGGCGCCGAATGCGTCGTGACCGACACGTGGGTTTCCATGGGCCAGAGCGATGCGCCGCGCCGCAAGCAGCTGCTCGGTGCCTATGCTGTCGATGGCACTCTCATGAAGGGCGCGGCCAAGGACGCGATCTTCATGCACTGCCTGCCGGCGTATCGCGGGCACGAGGTGTCTGCCGAGGTCATCGACGGGCCGCAATCGGTCGTCTTCGATGAGGCCGAGAACCGGCTCCACGCCCAGAAGGCTATCCTCGCCTGGTGCCTGGGCGTCGACTGAAGTGGAAGAAGAAAAGATGGTGATCAGAGCGGGCCGTACGGAAGTCGGCGTGCCGCCGGTGCGCGATGATCTCGTGCTGCCGTTCGGCACAGTGCGCTCGCGCGTTGCCGGCCGCATTGTCCGCCTCGGTCACGTCATCGACGAGATCCTTTCGGGGCACGACTATCCCGAGCCGATCAGCGTCGTTCTGGGCCAAGCCATCGCGCTGACGGCGCTCCTCGGTCAGCAGCTCCAGGAAGGCGGCCGGCTCATCCTGCAGACCAAGACGGATGGTCCTCTGGGCTTTCTCGTCGTGCAGTACGAGGTCCCCGGCAAGCTGCGTGGCTATGCGAGCTATGACCGCGAGCGCCTGGAGGCCTTGCAGAAGTCAGGCGAGTTGAGCGATGGCACGCTGCTCGGTAATGGCCGTCTCGCTATGACCATCGATCCCGGTGGCGAGCAGGAGAGCCATCAGGGAGTCGTGCCGCTCGACGGGCATAGCCTTGCCGATGCCGCGATCACCTACTTCCGCCAATCGGAGCAGCTTCCGACATTCATCCGCCTGACGGCGGTGCGGCACTTCATTGGCCGCAGCGGCGATACGCCATCGCGCTGGCATTGGCGGGCGGGCGGACTCATCGTCCAGCACGTACCGGCAGCCGGCGGCGAAAGCGAAGTCAAGCCGACGATGTCCGGCGAGGAGCGCGACGCCAGTCTCGAAGGCGAGCACGACGACGATTGGAATCGCGTCGAGATACTTGCCGCAACGGTCGAGGATCACGAATTGATCGATCCGCTGCTGGCATCGGAGCGCCTGTTGCTGCGCTTGTTCCACGAGGAAGGCGTGCGGGTCGCGCCCATAGTGCCACTCGAAGCCAAGTGCCGCTGCTCGCGCGATCGCATTGGCGCATTTCTGGATGGTTTTCCCGAAGCCGAGCGCGAGACGCTGCGTGAAGCGGATGGCGCGATCACGGTGAAGTGTGAATTCTGCTCCAAGAGCTATCGCTTCGAGCGGGATGATGTGATCGGGTGAGCAGCGTGAGTAGCGGCGGTACACGCTGACGTCGGCATATGCGGCCGCCCCTCATCCTAACCTTCTCCC
>JAEZAW010000261.1 GCA_023430315.1 Pseudomonadota bacterium
GACCGGCACATCGAGCGCACTGCGCGTTTCTATGCAGAGCGGGCGAGAGGCGAGGCAGCGCTTATCGTGACGGGTGGTTACTCGCCGAATGCCGACGGCCTGTTCGGCTCGAACGGCCCCGAAGTGAGCCGCCCGGAGCACATACCCGAGCATCGGCAGATCACGTCGGCCGTCCATGCGGAGGGCGGGTGCATTGCACTGCAGATCCTGCACGCCGGCCGCTATGCCAAGCACAAAGGCCTCGTCGGGCCCTCGACGCTCGCCTCACCGATCAACCCGCTGCAACCTCGGCGCATGACGGCTGCCGACATCGAGCGCACGATCGAGGACTTCGCCATCTCGACGGCGCTCGCGCGCGAAGCCGGCTACGACGGCGTCGAGATCATGGCCTCCGAGGGCTATCTCATCAACGAGTTCACGGCGAAGCGCACCAACGACCGCGATGACGAATGGGGCGGCAGCCTCGAAAACCGCCTGCGTCTGCCCGTCGAGATCATGAAGCGCGTGCGGGAGCGCGTCGGGCATGACTTCCTCGTCATCTACCGCGTTTCCTCGGTCGACCTGGTCGAGGGTGGGCTCACAGGCGACGAGATCATTGCTCAAGCCAAGGCGGTCGAGGCGGCCGGCGCGTCGATTCTCAATCAGGGCATTGGCTGGCACGAAGCGCGCGTGCCGACCATCTCGCAGAAGGTGCCGCGTGCGGCATGGCTGTTCGCAGCGCGGCGCCTGAAGGAAGCGGTGAAGATCCCCGTCGTCGCCTCGAACCGCATCAACACGCCGGCGCTGGCAGAGGAGGCCTTGGCTTCAGGCGCCGCCGATCTCGTCTCTATGGCGAGGCCCTGGCTCGCCGATCCGCACTTCATGCGCAAAGCACGCGCCGGCAAGCCCGAAGAGGTCAACGTCTGCATTGCCTGCAATCAGGCTTGCCTCGACTACATCTTCTCGAGCCGCGCCGCGAGCTGCCTCGTCAATCCGATCACCGGGCGCGAGCTCGATTTCGATGCCTTCCCGAAACCCCAGAAGAAGAAGCGCGTCGCCGTGATCGGCGCGGGGCCTGCTGGTCTCGCCTGCGCGACGACGGCCGCCGAGCGCGGGCACGATGTGACACTCTACGAAGCCGCGTCCTCGATCGGCGGACAGCTCAACATCGCCCGCAACATCCCCGGCAAAGAGGAGTTCGACGAGACCATCCGCTACTTCCGGACCATGATCGCGAAGCGCGGCGTCGCGCTTGCGACCAGCAAATCCCCCGAAGTGCCCGATCTCGCCGGAAAGTTCGACGAAGTGGTGGTGGCGACAGGCGTCCGCCCGCGCAAACTGGACATTCCCGGCATCGACGATCCGCGCTGCGTCTCCTACATCGACATTCTCATGGGCCGCGTGCAGGCCGGCCGCCGCGTCGCCATCATCGGCGCGGGCGGCATCGGTTTCGACGTCGCGGAATATCTTTCCGGTCCGTCACAGAAGGAGGCCGCGAGCGTCGCGCACTTCCTGCACGAATGGGGCGTCGATACGGGCATCAGCGTGCCCGGCGCCCTCGCGACGCCGGCTGAGCCCGAGATCTAGCGCCAGATCGTCATGCTGCAGCGGAAGCCCGGTCGCATGGGCCGCACGCTCGGGCTCTCCACGGGCTGGGTGCTGCGCATCGCGCTCGCCAAGCGCAAAGTCGCGCAGTTGACGGGCGTCACGTATCAGAAGATCGACGCGGATGGCCTGCATATTCTCGTCGGCGAGGAGGCGCGCGTGCTGCCGGTCGATACGATCGTCGTCTGCGCCGGCCAGGAGAGCGAGCGCACACTCGCCGACAGTCTCATTGCCGCCGGCACGACGCCGCACGTGATTGGCGGCGCCGATGTCGCGGCTGAGCTCGATGCCATGCGCGCCATCGACCAGGGCGTGCGGCTCGCTTATTCGTTCTGAGAAAAATGGGAGGGATGATCCGATGATCCGTTACGATTTATCCGGCAGGACGGCGCTCGTCACGGGCGGCGCCTCGGGCATTGGTCTCGCGGCCGTCGAGCAGCTCGCGCGATCCGGCGCCAAGGTGGCGATCAACTATCTCGCGGATGATCCGCGCGGCCCGGAAGTCGTGGCGCGGCTCTCGGGCGAGGGCATGGATGTGATCGCGGCGCCGGGCAATGTCGGCGATCCCCTCGATGCCGTGCGCATGGTCGAGAGCGCTGTGCAGGAGCTTGGCCGCCTCGATCTGCTCGTCGCGAATGCGGGCACGCCCGGCACGCGCCGCAAGATCCTCCCCGAAGAGCTCGATCTCATCACCGAGGAACTTTGGCAGACGGTCATCCAGGTGAACCTGCTCGGCGTGTTCCGTTGCGCGAAGGCGGCAGCGCCCGCGCTCAAGGCCTCGCACGGCGCCATCGTGAGCACAGCTTCCATTGCCGGTCTCGGCTTTGCCGGCAGCAGCCTCGCCTATGGTGCAACGAAGGCTGGCGTCGTCAGCCTCACGCAGAACCTCGCGCGAGCGCTCGGCCCCGAGGTACGCGTGAATGCCGTCGCGCCGGGGTCAGTCGACAGCCCGTGGATGGTCGAGTGGACGAACGCGCAGGTCGCGGCCATGACCGACAAGGCCCTGCTCAAGCGGCGCTGCACGCCCGATGATATCGCGGAGGTGATTGTGTTCCTCGGCTTCGGCGCGTCGATGGTGACCGGGCAGACGATCACGGTCGACGGTGGGTTAACGCTTTGATGAAGCTTGCGCAGGCCACAGTTCGCGGCGCCCTTTCTACCCCTTCTCCCCGTACTTCAGGGGGAGAAGGTCGGGACGAGGGGCGGGAGCTTGTTGAAACGTCTGCGTTTGCCGCCGCCCCTCACCCTAACCCTCTCCCCGTAAGAACGGGGAGAGGGGATTCCGTGGCGGTTCGCTGCTATGCCTGAGCCCTACGACTTCCGCAGCCCGCGCCTATTCATCGAGGCCAACCTCGGGGACGGCGCAACTGTGCCGCTGGAACGCGAGCAGGCGAACTATCTCCTCAATGTCCTGCGGCTCGGCAGCGGCGATAGCGTGCTCGTCTTCAACGGGAGTAGCGGCGAGTGGCTGGCGCGCATCGAAGTCGCGGGCAAGCGGAGCGCGAGCCTCGCGATCGAGAGACAGACGCGACCACAATCGAATGGCCCCGATCTTCACTACCTCTTCGCGCCGCTGAAGCGCGCGCGCCTCGACTACATGGTGCAGAAGGCAACCGAGATGGGCGTCGCGCGCCTGCAGCCTGTCTTGACGCGGCACACGGTCGCCGAGCGCGTCAACGGCGAGCGCATGCGGGCGAATGTCATCGAGGCGGCGGAGCAGTGCGGCATCCTGCGCGTACCCGAGGTCGCTGCACCGGAACGCCTCGATCGCGTCCTCGCCTCGTGGGATGCGGGTCGCCGCCTCATCTTCTGCGATGAAGGGGCGCCGATCGCCGATCCCATCGCGGCATTGCGCGAAATCGCACCCGGCCCGCTTGCCGTGCTCATCGGCCCCGAGGGCGGCTTCGCGCCAGAGGAGCGAGAGGCGCTGATCGCCCTGCCGTTCGTCGTGCGCATTGCCATGGGCCCGCGCATCATGCGCGCCGACACCGCCGCCGTCGCCGCACTGACGCTGGTGAATGCCGTGCTCGGGGACTGGCGTTAGCGTGCGAGTTCCCGCAACCCGCGACGGATCAGCTTTGCCGTATCGGCTTCGGCACCGAGATCGCGGGCCGCAAGCGCAATGGCCTGCGAGGCCTGCGCCGGATTGTAGCCGAGATTGGTGAGCGCGGAGATGGCCTCGGCCGAAGCATGACCCTCACCCGTTGCCGGCGCGTCGCGCCCGGCCTTCCCCGCACCGTTCACGCTCGTCGGAATATGCAGCCCAGCGACCGCAAGTGCCGGCGCCTTGTCCTTCAGCTCCGCGACAATGCGCTGCGCGAGCTTCTTGCCCACGCCCGGCGCTTGCTCGACGGACGCCCAGTCGCCCAGCGCGATCGCGTTGGAGAGATCCTGCGTCGAGAGCGTGCCGAGCACGCCGAGTGCCACTTTCGCACCGACGCCCTGGACGTTCTGCAATGTGCGGAACCAGCTTCGCTCGACCTCGCTGGTGAACCCGAACAGGCGGATAGCGTCCTCGCGCACGTGCGTGTCGATGACGAGCGTCACCGGCTGGCCAATCTCCATGTTGCGTAGCGCGCGCGCCGAGGCTTGCACCTCGTAGCCGACGCCGTTGACGTCGATGATGCAGTGGCTCTCACCGATCGCGTCCACAAGTCCCTTGAGCTTGCCGATCATTTCGCGGCCTCCCGTAAGCTCCGTGCCGCGCGTGCAGCCGGGCTCGAGCGATGGTTGGCATGGCAAATAGCAATCGCCAGAGCGTCGGCCTCGTCGGCGCTCTCGAAGCGCGCCTTGGGCAGCAGGAAGCCGATCATGGCCTGGATCTGGCGCTTCTCGGCGTGGCCGGCGCCGACGACCGACTTCTTGATGAGATTGGGCGTGTACTCGGCAATCGCGAGTCCATTTACGGCCGGCGCCAGCAGGGCCATGCCGCGTGCCTGCCCGAGCTTGAGCGTCGCGCGGGCATTCTCGTTGACAAAGGTTTCCTCGATCGCAGCCTCGTTGGGCTTGAAGGACGCGATGACGCTGGAAAGCCCCTCGAAGATCGAGCGCAAACGATAGGCGAGATCGTCCTCCGCATCGGAGGTCACGTGGCCGCTTGCGACGTAAATGAGCCGCACGCCGTCGCTGTCGACGACACCCCAGCCCGTGCGCCTGAGGCCCGGATCAATACCGATGATGCGAATCAGTCGCCCCGTCATGGAATCGGCGATAGCACAGCGGCGGGCGGAGGTCGTTAGCGTCCGGGCAACGGCTGAACCCGGCGTGCGTAACGCCCCCGGTTGCGCGCCAGATCGGCAGCTGAATCGACGTCGTGATGGCGGGACGTGAAGCCGACGCGAAAGCCCGAGAGGTTCGCCAGCGTCCGCGCGAGCGTGTCCGACCGCGACCACGGCACGCCCCCCCGATAGGGGTCGATCACGCGCGGCGTGCGCCTCGGTCCGACAAGCCAGAAGCCGCCATCCTCGGCTGGCCCGAAGACCACATCATGGTTCCCAAGCTGCCGGAAGGCGCGGCGCACGTCCGCGACCGAGATGTCCGGCACATCCGTGCCGATGAGGCAGATAGGCCCCGGCGGCAGCACGCGCATGGGCCGCTGCATTCTGGCACCGAGATCGCCGCGCCCCTGACCCGCGCGCGTACCGCCGGCTGGCAGCATCCGACTAGAAACGGCGCTGTCGGGATCGACGATCAGCACCGTTCGCCAGAAGGGCTGGTGCGCCAGCCGCGCAATCACGCCGCGCATGGCGTGGCGATAGAACATGGTCGCTCCGACCACGCCGATCTCGCGCGCGAGCCGTGTCTTCACCCGGCCCGCGATCGGCTCCTTGACCATGATCACTAAGCGGCACACGAAAGGCGCCGCCGGCTTCGGCGACGCCTCTCGAGACTCGCATCGGCGATGGCGCACGGCGCGCCGATCAGACAGCCACGGGCACGAGGGCGTAGCCGCTGCCATCCTTCTGGACTGTACCCGCGCCCGGCAAGCCCCAGTGGTAGCCGGTGACCACCGACTTGTCGGCGACCACCTGATCCATAAGTTTGCGGCGGTTCTCTTCGGCGAGCGCAGGGTTGGCGTCGAAGAGATGCCAGCCGGGGTTGGTCAGGTTCAGCGCGCGAATGTTCGTCACGTCACCACCAACAATGAGCGTGTCACTGCCCGAGGATACGACATAGGACGTGTGCCCGGGTGTGTGGCCATAGGTGACGATCGCCTTGATGCCCGGCGCCACATCCGCGTTCGATGCCACCTGCTTGATGTTCTTCCAGGTTGGGAGCGTCGCCTGGATACGCCGGATGTTCCCGCGCGCCCCTTCCGGCACCTTCTCGATCAGCTCCGGCGCCGTCCAGTGCTTGTGCTCGGCCTCCGGCACGATGATCTCGGCATTCGGATAGATCTGCGCATTCGTCTCCTTGGCCATAAGGCCCCAGATGTGATCCGCATGATAGTGCGTAACGATGATCGTCGAAATTTCCTCCGGCTTGATGCCGGCCGCGGCCAGGTTCTTGGCGACGAGACGGCCCGCCGTCGGCGCGAGCTGTCCGCCGGTGCTCGAGTCGAACATGATGGTCCGCCCTCCGATGCGCACGGCGGTGACCGTGAACGGAATCGGCACGAAAGCGTCGGTCAGGCCGGCTTTCGTCAGCGCGGCCTTGGTATCGTCGAGCGAGGCATTGCGGATGAAGCCCGGATCGTGCGCCTTCTCCCAATGGCCGTCGTAGACCTGAATGACCTCGATTGCGCCGACCTTGAACTTGGCATATCCCTGATCGACCAGTGCCTGCGGTGCGCCGATTGGATTGCTTCCCTGCGCGTGCGCCGCCGAGCTGAAAATCTCGAGCGGACCATCGAGGCCTAATGCCGCGCCGGCTGCCGCTGCGGATATTACGAAGCTGCGACGGGTTATGTCCTGCATCTCGTTAGTCCTCCCTTGAGAAGTGATCGCCCGCCATTGAGCACCCGCAAGCTATGCGGGCTTTCATGCAATTGCATGACCTGCTTGATGGGATTCACGGACAGTTGAACACGATCATCACGCTAGCCGTAGAGGCGCGCGATGATCCGTGTCGGCACGCGGAGAAAATAGAGCGTGAGGCAAGAGAGATTGCGCACGCTGCGCCGCACGTAGCCACCCTGCTGATACCGCACTGCACTCGTGATGGCGCGCGTGCGAAGCACCGTCATCCGGCGTCGGCCAATGCGGCGGACGATATCGACATCTTCCATGAGCGGTAGACGGCTGTAGCCGCCGATCTGCTGGTAGAGCTGCCGCGAGATCAGCAGGCCCTGATCGCCGTAGGGCAGGCGGAAGAGCGCGCATCGCGTCGCGACGCCCGCCTCGGTCATGCGCGGCCCGAAACCATCGTCATCGAGCGCGAAGCGGAATGCCGCCGCTGTGGGCCGTCGCCGACCGCTGTCGATGCGCTCGACGAGCGCGGAAACTTCGCGCTCCCATCCGGGCTCGAGGACGGTGTCGGCGTGCAGGAAGAGCAGCCACGGCGAATTCGCGTGCGCCGCGCCGACGCTGAGCTGCTCGCCGCGGCCGGGTCCTGAACGAAGAAGCTCGGCGCCCGACTGCTCGATGATCTTGAGCGTCCGGTCGCTCGACCCGCCATCGACGACGATGACCTCGCGCACGATCCCCTGGACCGCGGCGGGAACGAGCGCCGTCAGACAGGCAGCGAGCCCATCTTCCGCGTTCAATGTTGGTATGACGACCGAGATCATCGATAGCGTTCCGAGGCGCAAGCCCTGTGTTGCAGGGGGCCGGTGCCATTGGTACAGCTCGCGGCATGTCCGTTGAACCAGATTTTTCACTCCATCCGGACCCGATGCTCGCCCGCACGGCTGCTCAAGAACTTTTCGAGCGGACCGCCGCGGACTTACGGCGCCTGCTACCGGCGTCTGCGGACATCCGCCATATCGGGGCGACCGCCGCTCCCGGATGTCTCACGAAAGGCGATCTCGACATCGTCGTGCGCGTTGCGGCGACTGATTTTGCGCCAGCGGACGCAGCTCTCGCGGCGCACTTTGCCCGCAACACGGGCTCGACACATTCGGAAACTTTCTCAGCCTTCGAGAACGCCGACACGATCCCCCATCTCGGCGTGCAATTGACGGTCATCGGGGCTCCGAACGATTTCTTTCACACGTTTGTCGAGATACTGATCCGCGATCCTGAGGTGCTGGCCCAGTACAATGCCTTGAAGCAGAAGTTCGAAGGCCACCCGATGGAGGACTACCGCGCCGCAAAGAGCGCATTCATCGCACGCGCTCTGCGCACGGCACAATGTTCTTGATATGTTCTCGGCATGGTGCTACGGTCACCCCAAGGTTGCGTGGCCAAGAGGACGTGCCGTGCGGGACAATCATGAGCGGATCATCGAGCCCGAGCCGGCTCCGGGAAATGCGGCGGGCCTAAAGCCCGACGCTGAACTTCGGCGTGGGCGGGGCGCCCGCTCGAACCGCTCGAGCCGCTATGACGAAGGCAAGCGGGAAGCCTTCGACGACGGCTGGGAGTCGCTCGCGACGCTCGACGCCTTCCGCACGGACGTCATGGACGAGCGTGCGAAGAGCATCATTGCCACGAACGACAGCCCCGATTTGAGCTTCGACCAGTCGATCAACCCTTATCGCGGTTGCGAGCACGGCTGCATTTACTGCTATGCGCGCCCGACTCACGCCTATCTCGGGCACTCGCCGGGCCTGGATTTCGAGACCAAGATCTATGCCAAGGTGAACGCGCCGGAGCTGCTCGAGCAGGAGCTCGCACGCCGCAACTATGTGCCGAAGACCATCGCTCTCGGCGCCGTCACCGACCCGTATCAACCCGTCGAACGCGAGCGCGGGATTTCACGGCGCATATTGGAAGTGCTGGATCGCACGTCGCACCCCGTGGGCATCGTCACCAAGTCGGCCGGCATCGTCCGCGACATCGACATACTCGCGCGCATGGCCGAGCGCGGGCTCGCCAGGGTCGCGATATCGATCACTACACTCGATCGCAGCCTCGCGCGCAGCATGGAGCCGCGCGCTGCGACACCGCCCAAACGCCTCGACGCCGTCCAGCGGCTCTCCGAAGCGGGCATTCCAGTGGCCGTTCTGACGGCGCCGATCATTCCGGCCCTCAATGACAGCGAGATCGAAAGCATTCTGGAGGCGGCCCACGCGGCCGGCGCGCGCGAGGCCGGCTTTGTCGTACTTCGCCTGCCGCTGGAGCTGAAAGAGCTGTTCCGCGAGTGGCTGGAGACGGACCATCCGAACCGCGCCGCGCGCGTGATCTCCATCCTGCGCTCCATGCATGGCGGGCGCGACTACGTTGCCGAGTTCGGCCTGCGCCAGCGCGGCAGCGGCCCTTATGCCGAGCAGATCGGGATGCGCTTTCGCCTCGCGTGCCAGCGTCTCGGGCTGAACAAGCGCTCGCTCAAGCTCAGGACGGACCTCTTCACGCCGCCTGTTCCCAAAGGCGGACAGATGCGCCTTTTCTAGAGAACGCCGAAGATGCGCAGTGCGAAGTAGAGAGCGCAGATGAGCACGACGACCTTGAGGATCGGGTAGTAGTAGGGATGATTGCGGAAGGGCGGGCGTTCGGGATGGTTATCGCTCATGTTCGGCCTTCCATTCCGTCGTGTCGTGATCGGGATGCTGATAGGAGACGATGCGCGCGAGGCGGGCCGCGTAGCTCCCGTCGATGTCTGGCCGATGTGGCAGGTCCGCGAGATTGTCGCCCCAGGGAATGCGCGCCTCGGCAGCGAGCTGGATCGTTGGCGGAATGGCTTCCGGGTGATCGAAGGTGATGATTGAGAGATCGGTCATGCCGCCGCTCTCGAAGGTGAGTGGCGTACCGCAGTCACCGCAGAACCCGCGCCGCGCGAGATTGGAGCTGACGAAATACTTGGGCGCGCCGCGTGTCCACGCGAATTCTTCGGCGGTGATGTAGAAGCCCCCGAGGCCCGCGGTCGCTTTCTGGCACATGCGGCAATAACAAACGGACCCGCGTCCGAGTTGCGTTACGCGAAAGCGCACCGCGCCGCATTGGCATCCGCCGGTGTGGGCCTCGTCGCTCATGGCGTGATCGCCTTGTCGCGCCCGACGCGCTTGCCGAGCCCCGGCCCCAGCGGATCGGGATTGAGAACCTGGCCGAACGCGATGACGTGACCGTCGGGATCGTCGACAACGAACTCGCGGCAGTTGTACGGCCGATCCTCCGGAGGATGCGGCAGCTCGACGCCCAATGCCTCGTACTCGGCGTAGAGAGCGTCGACATCCTTCACATAGAGATAGGCAGCCCAATTGTGACTGACGGCGACCTTGTCCTTGGGCATCAGCGCAAACGCGATCGATGCAGTGCCGCGCTGCATGATCGCGAACGTCGGCGGCTCTCCCCAGGTCGCGCCATCGAAGCCGAGCTTGTCGCGCCAGAACGCAACCGTCACCGCCATGTCCGAGCAGTCCAGCACCGGCATCGCGCGCACGAATGGAAAGTCAGGTGTGGTGGTCATGCGGCACGCTCCGTCTCCACGTCGACGAATGCACGCGACCTCAGCGCACGCGCAGCCCTGTCCCCTCTCCCTGTGAAGCGCAGCGCAACGGGGAGAGGGTTAGGGTGAGGGGCGGCGGCATATGCCGACGTTTCAACGAGTTCCCGCCCCTCATCCCAATCTTCTCCCCGCAAGCGGGGAGAAGGGGCATGTTGAGCGCGCTGTGAGGATGGTGCCCAACGAGAGCGCAGGCACGTCATCGCTTGACCTCCCACGTTGTGATCGCCTCGCCCGTCTGCGGGTCCTTGCCGTCCTTGAGCTGGATGCCCATGGCCGCAAGCTCGTCGCGGATGCGGTCGCTTTCTTTCCAGTCCTTCGCCTTACGCGCAGCGAGACGGGCGTCCTTCAAACTAGTTATGAGGTCCGGATCCAGCCCGAGTTCTCGAGCCGACACCTCTTGAAATGCACTCTCGACATCCTGGCGCACGTCATCGCCAGCCTTCACATGATCGACGGCTCGATCAAAGCCGAGAAAACGCAAAGAGCCCACAAGCTCGTTCTCAGCATCAGTATCTGTTCGCGCGTTTTTGGCTAGCCGATGCAGAACAGTCAAAGCCGCAGGTGTGTTCAGATCATCCTCAAGTGCTTCGATCAGCTCCCGCGAGATGACGGCTTTATCCCGATCCGCCCTTATGACGACCTGCCGGAACTCGGAGTATGTCGCTAGTGTCTCCGCCATACTGCTCTGTGTCCAATCGAGTGGCTGGCGATAGTGGGTTTTGAGCATGTTCAGGCGAAGAACCTCTCCCCAGCGGGGGTCGGTCGGAAACTGATCCAACGCGTCCTTGATCGTCACGAAATTCCCGAGGCTCTTGGACATCTTCTCGCCCTCGACCTGCAGGAAGCCGTTGTGCATCCACACGTTCGCCATCACGGACGTGTTGTG
>JAEZAW010000293.1 GCA_023430315.1 Pseudomonadota bacterium
ACTCGATCGTGGCGGGGCATTCCTTCGTGCGCGAAGGCCAGGTCATCCCACCGAACTCGATCGTCATGGGCACACCGGCCAAGGTCGTGCGCACGGTCGACAATTTCGTTGCCAACCGCCTCAACGCCTGGTTCTACCACCGCAATGCGCGCGCTTATGCTATGGGCAACCACCGCGCCTGGACCGGTGCCGAGTTCGAGGCGGAGCGCGACGCCGAGCGCGCGCGGCTCGAAGCGCTTCATGCGGCGGGCCGTAAAAACTGAACGCAACACGACGCGCATTCTTCCCCGTGCAATCGCGGGGCGCGGTCCACAAGCCGCCGAATCGTGCGCTGATAGGATGGCCATGGGTCGACGACTGAACATCCTGCGGCTTGCCTTGTGGAACCTGTTCCAGAACTGCGGGTTCTCGATGTCCGGCGCCGTGGCCTTCACGTTCCTGCTGTCCCTCTTCCCGTTCTGCATTTTTCTTGGCGCGCTTGCCGGCACGCTCGGCGGCCGCGAGCTGGCGGCTTACGCCGTCGCCCAGCTCTTTCAGCTTGTGCCGGAGCCCGTCGCCAAGGCGATCGCGCCGGAGATCGAGCGCGTCATGGGGAGTAGCCAGTACGGCCTGCTGACTGGTGGCGCGGCCATCGCGCTCTTCTTTGCGACCAGTGCCGTCGAGACGCTCAGGGCGGCACTCAACATGGCCTATCGCGTTAAGGAAGGACGCTCGTACCTGTTCTGCCTCATGCAGAGCCTGTTCCTGGTGCTCATGACGGCTGCCGGCATGCTGGTACTCGCGTGGGGTGTCGTGGTAGGTCCCGCGCTCGCTCACAGCCTCGATGCGGAGACTGCGGACTGGCTACACTGGTTCATGACGCAGGATCGCATCTCGGTTGCGCTGAGATATGCCGTGGTCCTTTCAGTGACGTCGGCACAGCTGCTCACCTACCACCTCCTTCTGGTGGCGGGCAGGCGGTCGTTCTGGGATGTGTGGCCCGGGGTGCTGTTGAGCGTCGTCCTGTGGATCGTACTCGCGCAGATCTATTCCCGTTGGCTCGGCATCAGCGACTACTCTCGCTTTTATGCAGGCCTGACGCAGCTCTTTACGGCGCTCATCTTCTTCCAGGCCACGGCCATCGTCGTGATCCTTGGCGCCGAGTTCAACCGCGCGCTCGGCGAGGTCAAGGCCAACGCTTGAGCACGGCGCTAACGGAGATGGACCAAATGGCGGGCAAGAGCCCTCAGCCGGGCACGATCACATTCGACGATTTTCTCAAAGTCGACATCCGTGTCGGCACGATCATCGCCGTCGAGCCCTTTCCGGAAGCAAGGAAGCCGGCCTTCAAGCTGCGCATCGACTTCGGCGGCGAGATCGGCGTGAAGAAAAGCTCGGCCCAGATCACGAAGTACTATGCGCCCGAGACGCTCGTCGGGCGACAGGTAGCGGCAGTGGTGAACTTTCCGCCGCGTCAGATCGGGCCGTTCATGTCGGAAGTGCTGACGCTCGGATTTCCGGATGCCGATGGCGAGGTCGTGCTGATCTGCCCGGAGCGCAAAGTGCCGGACGGTGGGCGACTTTTCTGAATGATGAAGGCCGGGCAGAGGCCCGGCCTTCGATTGTGCGCTTACCAGTCGCGGCGCGGCCGGCAATAAGTCTCCGTGCGATAGCGGTGACGCACGCATTTGCCGAAAATCCGCTTCGTGCAGACGCGAACCGTGCGCTGATAGCAGCGGCGGCGGTACTGCGCCTGCTCGACGTTCGACTCGGGCGTCGAAATCCTGTCGAGGATCGTCATCGCTCCAGGTGCAGCCGCATTGGCCGGGCCGCTGACTCCCACACCGACGACCGGAAGCAGGCATACTGCAGCGGCCAGAATCAATTTGCGCATACTGGATTTCCTCCATGTTGGGGATTGGTCGAACAATCTTCTCCGGCGCGCCGATGATAGTGAACGGCCCAGCGTGAATCGACCATGAACGAGGAATAACATCTTCGAGCGAGCATTCGTCCCCGCGAGCGAGGCGCGACTGCAACAGTGACTACAGCGGCACGCGAATGATGGCGCGCAAACCGCCCATCGTGCTCGTGTCGAGCGCCACGTCGCCGCCGTGGCTGCGTGCGATGTCGCGAGCAATGGCGAGGCCGAGACCGGAGTTGCCGGCACCTTCGTTACGCGCGTGATCAAGGCGGTAGAAGGGCTTGAAAACATTCTCGCGTTCGACGGCGGGAATACCGGGGCCGTCGTCATCCACCTCGATGCGCAGCCATTGCCGGTCGGTCGCAGCGCGCATCACGATGCGATTGCCAAAACGCGCAGCATTGGAGACGAGGTTCGTAACGGCGCGCTTGAAAGCATTGCGCTTCAGCTCGAGCACGAGATCCGTCGGGCGCCGGCGGAGCCGCAGGTCGATCGGCACGCCGAAGTGCTGCGCATCGACATAGATCTCCTCGAGGAGCTGGCGCACGTTGGTGGGCGTCGCCTGCTCGCCGCCATCGCCTTTCGCGAATGCGAGATAGTCCTCGAGCATGTGCTGCATTTCGTTGACGTCGGCGCGAAGTGCCGTGATCTCGGGGCCGTCGCCGAGGAAGGCGAGCTGCAGCTTGAAGCGCGTGAGCACGGTGCGCAGGTCGTGGCTGACGCCCGCGAGCATGGTCGTGCGCTGGTCCACGTGCTGGATGATGCGCTCACGCATCTCGACGAAGGCCTGCGCGGCCTGGCGGACCTCACGTGCGCCGCGCACGCGGAAGTCGTCACCGACCGTGCGCCCCTTGCCGAAGGCGTCGGCGGCCTCCGCGAGGCGCAGAATGGGCCGGATCTGGTTGCGCATGAAGAGAATGGCGACGGTCAGCAGAACGACCGAGGTACCAACCATCCATAGCAGGAAGATGTGCGAGTTCGATGCGTAGGTCTGGTTGCGCGTCGCGATGAAGCGCAGCACGGCCTTCGGGTGCTTGACGCGCACCTCGACGTGGCGCGACTGGCCGACGGTGTCGATCCAGAAGGGGAGTGTGACATGCTTTCGGATCTCGTCCGAAAGCGTGCGGTCGAGCAGCGCGAAGAACGGTTTGGGCTGCGTTTTGGGAAGATCGTCGGGCGGCAGGATCTGCATGGAGATGCCGACTTTCTCGCGCGCCAGATTGACGAGCTTCTCGGGATCGTCGGCGATCGAGAAACTGGAGTAGACGTCGATCATGGCCCCGATGTCGCGTGCCGTCGCTTCGGAGAGACGCCGGGTCACTGCCTGCCAGTGGCGCTCCATGAACGTGAACGCGACGACGCTTTCGAGGAGCACGATCGGCGCGATGATGATGATGAGTGTGCGGGCGTAGAGGCCCTTCGGAGCAAGCTCGGCGAAAAATCCGGCGACGCGGTTCCAGACGGTACGCCAGCGGAACGCCCTGAGCTGCCGGCCCCACGCCCTGCGGGCG
>JAEZAW010000306.1 GCA_023430315.1 Pseudomonadota bacterium
GCTTCTGGGAGCTCGGTGAAGGGTGGGCGCAACTCGGCCCACAGCGGGTCGTTGCGGTAGTGTGCGAGTAGCGCCTTGAGCACGGGGATCATCGGGTACTGCTGGATGGCTTGGCGAAGCGCCGTCACGTTGGCCTGGATCTTGTCGGCGTTCGGACCTTGCCAGTTGTCGAAAACCTCGCGGATCGCGCGCGCACTCACGTTCGCGGTCGCCGAGATGCAGCCGGCACCGCCGAGACGCAGCGCGTCGAGCAGGAAGGCTTCCGAGCCCGGGAAGATCTCGAAGCCGGGGAAGGCCTCGAGAATGGCTTTCGTGTTGTTCCAGTCGCCCGAGGAGTCCTTGAGGCCGACGACGGTCTGCGGGAACTCCTTGCGCAGGCGCTCGATAAGCGGCAGCGAGAAGCCGACCTGAGCGATCGGCGGGATATGATAGAGGTAGACCTTGAGATCGTCATCGGCGACCTCCTCGATCACCTCGGCGAAGAAACGGAAGAGGCCCTCCTCGCTCGGGTTCTTGTAGTAGAAGGGCGGCAGCATGAGCACACCGCCGCAGCCGAGCTCTACCGCGTGGTCGGTGAGCAGAATTGCGTCGGCGAGCGAGCACATGCCCGTGCCCGGCATGAGCTTGGACGGCGGAATACCCGCCTCGACGATTTCCTCGAGCATCTCCATGCGTTCATCGATGCCGAGCGAGTTCGCCTCGCTCGTCGTGCCGAACGGCGCAAGACCCGTGCAGCCGTCCTCGAGCAACCACTCGCAGTGCTCGACGAAACGATCGAGGTCGGGCGCGCCGTCCTCACCGAAGGGCGTGAGTACCGGCGCGATCACGCCGGAGAAAATCGGGTTTGCTTTCATGGCGGCGTTCCTTGTTGGCGCGCGCAGGCGGATGATTGTTGCGAGGCAGCGCATCGGCTGCCCGTGATTTCAAGTCAGGCGGGCATCGGGATGCCGTCCTGCGGCACCGGCACGTGATAGCCCTTCTGGACGGCCGGTCGCGCGGCAATGGCTTTGTACCAGCGGGTCACATTCTCGAACTGGCCAAGATCGATGCCCTGCCATTCGAAGCGCGAGATCCAGGGCCAGATGGCCATGTCCGCAATGGAGTAGTCGCCGGCGACATACGCGGTCTTCGCGAGTTGGCGATCGAGCACGCCGTAGAGCCGCGCCGCTTCCTTGAGGTAGCGCTCCTCGGCATAGGGCGCCTTGCCCTTGTTGAAGCGCACGAAGTGGTGCACCTGGCCGAGCATCGGGCCGATACCGCCCATTTGCCACATCAGCCACTGCATGGTGTTCCAGCGCCCCTTCTCGTCCTTCGGCCAGAACTTCCCGGTCTTCTCGGCAAGATACATCAGAATGGCGCCGGATTCGAACAGCGCGAGGCCATTGTCGCGGTCGACGATCGCGGGGATGCGGTTGTTCGGGCTGATGGCGAGGAATTCGGGCTTGAACTGCTCATCCTTGGAGATGTTGACGGAATGAACCGTGTAGGGGAGGCCCACTTCCTCCAGCATGATGGAGACCTTGCGCCCATTGGGCGTTGACCAAGTGTAAAGATCGATCATGGCGTCCCCTCGCGACCGGACCTAGTCCGGCGACATTTTTGATCTCGAAGCGCGAGAAGGTAGACGCTCCATGGCTCAGGGGCAATGAAGACCTGCGCTTCTGGATGCGAGAGCATTTGGCTGCCCGCTCCGGCATTCACGGGCGCTGCAGCAACTCTTGATCATTCATGAATGCTTCGACAGCAGGCCGACATTCTCGCAACAAAGTGACGCACTAGTCTAAGGATGACGGGTCATTAGCGTTGACCAGTTCTTAGGCCATTGCACCGTATACTTTCCTTCATGTTGCGTGGGTGGGTAAAATTCGGCCTGACGATTGCGGCGCTGCTCCAGATACAGGGCTGCGGCAAGCAAGCGTACTTCGTGGCCAAAGACGAGCCGTGGCGGGCCGATGAGGAGCGCCGCTGCCTCGCGTCCGGCTACATCCGCGACAATCCCTACATCACCAAGCGTAACTCCCTGGGTGGGCCCGCTCCCTGTGGCGCCATCCAGCCGCTTTATGTGGGGGCCACGGCTCACGGTGCCGTCGAGCTCAAGCCCGAGGCGACGCTCCAGTGCCCGATGGTTCCGGCGACTGACCACTGGGTCGTCACGTCAGTGATGCCGGCCGCAAAGCGCTACTTCGGCACGGATCTCGTCGAGCTGAAGGTGATCGCCTCTTACTCCTGCCGGCCCCGCAATGGCATCGCGGGTGGCATACTTTCTGAGCATGGCTTAGCCAACGCCCTTGACATTGCGGCCTTCAGGCTGGCGGATGGACGTGAGGTATCCGTGCTCTCGGGTTGGAATGGCAACGTTGCCGAGCGTGCGTTTCTTCGCGCGGTACACAGGGGAGCCTGCCGGACGTTTACAACGGTGCTGGGCCCTAACGCTGACCGCTTCCACCGCGATCATTTCCACCTCGATCTCGCGCGCCATGGGCGTAGCGGGGACGGCCGCGTATGTCGCTGAACGTCTGTATCGATCGTTCAAAATGTGGCGTGGGTACAACTGTAGTGTGTACGGACCACATACAAAAGTGTCGTCGATTGCAACGATTTAGCAACAGGACTGTGGTGATATTTCAGAGTCGCACTCTGCCTGTGACACCCGGAGCCGTGTGTTGAGTCTGCAGCTGATAGATGACCAGGGGCAAGTCTGGGACGGAAGCTCACGCCAGCTCCGTCACGCCTATGACTCGCCCTATTCGGGGGGCGAGTTCTCCGACTACGCGGTCGTCAACCTCGGCTTCATCGCGACCAATGTCTATGGCCAGTCTGCCCAGATCCGCCTGCGTCCGAGCTTTACCGCCGACGCGGCCTATGACGCCCTCTACCGCTGGCTGCTCAACCGGCGGTTCGACCGCATCGTTCTCACGTGGCTCGAGAGCGGCTGGCAGAACGAGATGTTGCGCTCCAACCAGGCGGCGCTCATCCGGCTGGACGACCTGATCGAAGAGGCCAAGCGCCAGCGGCCTGACGAGTTCCTGTCGCGCAAGCTCGAGGGACCGTCGCAACGTGATCCACGGGCCATGCAGCAGCTATTCGAACAATGGCCGCAGCTCTCGGCCAATCTCGACGAGCACCAGCTGCGCCGGATTCTCGAGCCGCTCCTGGGGCATCGGTACGTGGTGGTCAAAGGCCAGCGCGAAGCCAAGAACCTCGTCTTCTCGGAGTTCGGCGGCGGCATCTTCGCCAACTATGACGTCTGGCGCTCGGTTGCGATTGGCGCTCCGATCCAGGAGCAGCCCGACCGCGTCTATGGGCGCTGGGTCGCGGGCGCCTATGTGGAAGCATTGAAGTCGAATGCGCCTCGCCTCGATCAGGTCGACGCGATTGTCTGCTGGCCCCGCGAAGGGCGCCTGCGCATGCGCTATCAACGGCTCATCGTGCCCATCAAGAGCGCCGATGGGGAGGTCCACCTCCTAGGCGGATCGGTGGTGGACGACCGGATCGACCTCCGCGTCGCGCGGCGTCAGAAGACCTGAGAAGTAATCGATCAGCTCCTCGCGGCTCGACCAGATGAGCGCGGAATGGACCGTGCCCGGCGCGACCGGCGTATCGATGAGATCGATCGCCCATTCCACGTGCGCATAGCCGGCGCGCGGCGCGGTCCCGAGCTTAACGACATCCTCCGCCATGAAGCTCAGGGTGACATCCGTGTCCCACCGCGTCTGCGAGAGGGCCTTGGTCAGGCGCGGCAGAATGGATGTCAGGCCCTGTCTCCGCATCGACGGGTGATACCAGACCGCTCCCGAGAATACCGTCGGGCCGGTAATGAGCTCGGCGGAGGGGGCCGTCACCGCGATCTTCTCCCCCTTGTGCCGTTGCGCTTCCGGATCCGGATAGAAGAGCCGCAAGCTCTCGGTCTCGGCTTTGAAGCTGCTGTCGGTCATATCGTAGAAACGTGCCGCCTGAGCCGCGACGACCTGTCCATCGCTCGTCCGGGCGAGCAGACAAAATCCGTTTTCGTCAGTGAAGCCGCCGTCCTCGACGCTGAAAATCGGCAGAAGGCCGCGCCAGCTGTCGCTGTTACGGCGGTTCACCTCGAGCAACTCGTGGAGGGGAGCAAAGGTGAGATTGATGCCGCGCTCCCTCAGCAGCGTGTCCCCGCGGAGAAAGAGCCGAGCATAAAGATCGCGCGGACCGTGATCGATCCGAACATCGGCCAGGAAATTGTGGGTGAACGTGCGGGTCTGAACAAAAGGCGCAGCAACGGAGGGCGGTGCCGACTTCGCGACTCTCGCGGAGGTATGCATGACAAATTCCCCCAATGTCATTCAACGCAAAGGAACAGCGGACCGAAAAGACGCTTAACGGATACGCTTCCTTAACGTTACTTTATAGGATGGAATTCTTATCAGATGCAAGAAAATTTACGAATTATTTACCCTGCTAAGTCACGGAATCTGGCGAGAATTGTGCAATTTTGGGACGGAAATTAACATTCCGGCAAGAGATCATCCGACGGCCTGTTCAATTTTTAGCGGTCGGTCCTGCCGGGTCTGGTTGTGAAGCGCCTGTTACAACCCAGGATATTGCGCGAGGCACTTTGGCAGCGCCTCTGGCAGATCTTCGGCGATCAACCCCGGGCCGATGGCGGCGGCACTTGCGCCATGAAGCCAGACGGCGGCGGTGGCTGCCTCGAAGGCCGGCACGCCCTGCGCCAGTAGCCCGGTGATGAAACCGGCCAGCACGTCACCTGAGCCCGCTGTAGCGAGCCAGTGCGGCGCATTCTCGTTGATGGCGGCCCGCCCGTCGGGTGCCGCGACGCAGGTGTCGGCCCCCTTGAGGATGACGATAGCGCCGCTCGTCGCAGCGGCCTGCCGCGCCCGCTCGAGGCGCGAACCTTCGATTTTTCCGAAGAGGCGCTGAAACTCGCCGTCGTGTGGGGTGAGAACTACGGAGCGCGCGGCATTGGATTTGATGGCACCGAAGAGCCGGTCGGCGCCGGCTGGTCCGGCCGTCGACGCACCCGGGAGAAAACCGATCCGCGCCGGATCCGCCTTGCTGTCCGAGGACTCTGCGAACGAGGTCAAGGCATCGGCGTCGAGGACAGCGGCGGCTCCGGAAGCGAGCGCGATCTCGACCACGCGACAGGTCTCCGGACCAACACCGCATCCGGGACCAATCAGCAGGGCATTGCGTCGCTTGTCCGCAAGCACGTCGGCAAGCCCCTCTGGCATGTCGAACGGCTTCAGCATGATGCCCGTCAGGTGCGCGGCGTTCACTGGGAATGCCGCGCGTGGGCTCGCCACGGTCACGAGGCCGGCGCCGATGCGCAAGGCCCCGCGTGCACCAAGCCGCGCTGCGCCGGTGCTCTCCGGCGGGCCGGAGACGACGACGGCGTGGCCGCGCGTGTACTTGTGCGCTTCGGCCTTCTGCGCGGGGAGTGCCGCTTGCCAGAGCACTGGGCTGTTCACGAACGTGCGTGGTTCGATTCTGTCGAGGATGCCCGCTGGGATGCCGATGTCGGCGAGTGTTACGGGACCGGACAGCGTGCGGCCGGGCAGCAGGATGTGACCCGGCTTGCGGCGGAAGAATGTGACGGAGCGCGTTGCCTGGATCGCGGGACCGGTCGGCGCGCCGGAGCTGCCATCGAGACCGCTCGGAACGTCTATCGCCAGCACCGGCACGCCCGAGACGTCGATCGCGGCGATCGCTTCTGCAGCAACGCCCTCGATCGCGCGCGATAGTCCAGCACCGAACAATCCATCGATGATGAGATCGCAGTCGCGAATGCAATCCGCGCCGACGGGCTCGACCGCCCCAGGCCACCGCGCAGCGAAATGCGCCGCATCACCCTTCAGCGCGCTCCGCTCACCGAGAAGCGCGAGACGTACGCGGTAGCCCTGCTCGGCGAGCCGGCGGGCTGCAACGAAAGCATCGCCACCGTTATTGCCGGGACCGGCCAGTACGAGAATGCGCGCGCCAACGCCCACCATCGTGCCGGCGACGTCTGCGACGGCTTCGCCGGCACGCGCCATGAGATCGAGTGAAGGGACGCCGGCTGCGATGGCCAGCCGATCCGCTTCCGCCATCTCTGTAGTGGTCAGCAGTTCGAGCGCTGGGCTGTCAGCAGACATTGCCTAGATCTTTTCGAGCCATACGAGCAGGCCGCGTACGATGCCGATCGGTGGAAAGGCAATATCGCCGAACAGCCAGAGCCAGCGTCGCGCCTGCGCATCATGCACCAGCGCCGTCACGAACAGCGCGCCAAGACCCGCGGCAATGACCCACTGCACGAGGCCGGCGCCGAAGGCCATCGGGAAGAACCAGTAGTAGTCATACATCGTCGGCTCTCGCAGCTTTCAGGCGTGGATCGGCATACGTGCTGAGCTCGACGAGATTGCCGTCGGGATCGCGAAGATAGATCGAGCGGAGCGTGCCGCGTGCCCCCGTGCGCTCCGAAGGCGGGACGAGGATCCGCACGTCATTCGCCACAAGTTGTTCCTCGATGCCGTCGAAGTCGTCGACCAGCAGACAGATGTCACCGGAGCCTGGCATCGGCTGCTCGGCGCGCGGCGCGAACATGTTGTCCGATTGATGCAAGTTGATCTTGTGCGGGCCGAAGCGCAATGCCGAGCGCCCATCGGGGCCGAAGACCTCGTGCGTCATGCCGAGTGCGCGCGTGTAGAAGGCGACCGTGCGCTCGATGGAGGCTACCGTCAATACGAGATGGTCGAAGCCGATGACTTTCACGATGATGATCCGCGCTGAGGAGATTCCGACGGGTAATGTGAGCCTCACCGCAATTTTGCGCAACAGGCATGCCGGCTGGCGGGTTCGCTCGCCCGCAGCTGGATAGTATGCCTCTCAATGAGAAAATAACGCTGGAGGCGACGGCTCATGCTGAGGATTCTCGGAAGAGCAAACTCATTCAACGTGCGAAAAGTACTCTGGGTGTGCGACGAGCTCGGCATTCCGTACAAGCGTGAGGACTGGGGACGCGGTTTTCGACCGACAAGCGATGATGAATTCCTGAAGATCAATCCGATCGGACTTGTTCCTGCGGTGATTGATGACGGCTTCGTGTTGCGCGAGTCGAACACCATTGTCAGATACCTCGCGACAAAGCACAGCGCTGATACCCTCTATCCAAGAGATCCCGTCCGCCGTGCCGGCGTCGAGAGCTGGATGGACTGGGCAAACTACGAAACGTCCATTTCGCTTCGCGGCGCCTTCCTCGGCGGAATGCTGAACGAGCCCCCGTGGAACAACCCCTGGTTCATCGAGCAGGGTCGGCGACAGATTACGAAGGAAGTGGGACAGCTCGACGAGCATCTGAGGACGAGCGGCCCCTACATTACAGGTGATACTTTCACGATCGGCGACATTCCGATCGGCCTCGTTGTAAACCGCTGGTTCTGTCTGAACTTCGAGCGACCCGAGTATCCCTCGGTCGCTCGCTACTATGAACAACTCAGCGCGCGTCCAGCGTACATGCAGCATGTCCGCAATGGTCTGCCCTGAGCCGCGGTGAGCGAGGAACGCAGCGGCTAGATCTGCTTCCGCTTCTGCACCATTTTCGCGAACTTCTCGTATTCTTCTTCTTTCACTGTGTAGGAGTGATCGTCGTCGGGGAAGGAGCCTTCCTTGACCTCTTTGACGTACTGCTTGATGCCGTTGACCGCGACCTCGGTGAGATTGGCGAAGCGCTTCGTGAACTTCGGCTTGAAGTCCGTGAAGACACCGAGCAGATCGTGGCAGAGCAGGATCTGGCCGTCCGTGCCGACGCCGGCACCTATGCCGATGGTCGGGATCGTGAGCTGCTCCGAGATGAGGCGTGCGATCTTCGCAGGGACAGCCTCGAACTCGAGCATGAAGCAGCCCGCATCCTCGATCGCGAGCGCATCCTCGAGGATCTTCATGGCGGCATCGGCGGTGCGGCCCTGGATCTTGAAGCCGCCGAACGTCGCGATCGTGTGCGGCGTGAGGCCGATGTGCGAGGCCGTCGGGATGCCGGCATCGACGAGGGCCTTGAGGATGTGAGCCTGGGACTTGCCGCCCTGCGGCTTCACCGCATCGGTGAGCGCATCCTGCATGAAGCGCGTGGCATTGACGAGCGCGCGATCGACGGTGTTGTAGCTCTGATAGGGCATGCACCCGAGCACGAACGTATTGGGGGCGCCACGGCGAATGGCCTGCGCGTGCATGACCATCATGTCCATGGTCGCGGGTATCGTGCTCTTGTGACCGTGGGCGATCATCGCGAGACTGTCACCGACCACGGCGACATCGACGCCGGCCATCTCGGCCCACTGCGCGGCCGTGTAGTCGGGCACCGACATGTAGACCATCTTCTCGCCAGTCTTCTTGCTGTCGCGAATTTCGGTGATGGTCCGCTTTTCGCGCTTCTTCGCGACGTCGCCCGCCGGTGTGTTGGCCATGGTTCCGCTCCCTCAATGCTGATATATCTAGCATATGGTAAGGAGTGGCATCATCGAGGGCAAGTCGAGCCTCGCAGCTGCGACGGGAGAATCGCGATGGGAATGGTGAACTGGGGAGCGGCGACCGTGTTTGCGCTGCTCACAATGAGCGCGGCCCTCTATGGGCTGACGGCAAGCGGGCACTTCCCGAGCGAGCACCGCCCGGCGGCCCTCAAGTCGGGCGGCGGCGCCGCGATACTTTGGGGCACGATCGCGCTCGCACTCGGGACGGTGATCGTCGGACTTGGGCTCGCCTGGGCGGCGCTGCCGTGGACATGGGCGGTGATCATCGGCGGCGCAGTTTTGCTCATGGCGCCGCTCGTTCTCCAGCTCTTCCCGGACAGTTTTGTCGATGGCCGGGCCGGCCTGCTCGTATTTGCGGGGCTCGGCGCCGTGTTCTCGATTGGAGTGCTTATATATCGCTAAGGCTGTCGCGGCGGCCCGGGAGGGTCTAAAACGCCGCGCATGAAGCGACCGGACAGAGGAGCGGGGCGTGCGCCTGCTCGGTGGTAACGAAGAACAAGACGTCGGCGATGTGCTGAAGCGCAGCTTCGAGACCGCGCTTCGGCGCGTGCGCCAGCGTGCGCCACTGCTGTTGGCCGTTACCATCGCTGGCGGTGCCGTGGGACTGATCGGCGGCCTCTCGCCGTGGATGGTTGCTTTGGGGGCGGGGCTGGCGCTCGTCCTGGCGGCGCTCGTTTCACTGGAGGGCGACGACGCGGCTGAGCGGGATGGAGCGGTGATAGCGCAGCGCACTGCCGTTGCCGACCTCATGGGACGCTGGCGCGCAGCACTCGATGCCTTGCCGGATCCGGTGATCGCGCTCGATCAAAGCGGTGCGATCGTGCACATCAACCCCGCGGCGCGCGAGATCTATGCTCTCCTGCGGCCCGGCGGTCAGCCCTCGCTCTTGAGCCGGGATCCCATATTCCTGCAGGCCATCGACGAGGTGCTGGAGGACGGCCTCCAGCGCACGGTCGAGGTTCAGGAGCGCGTGCCGATCGACCGGCGCGTGAGATTAACGCTCACGGCCATGGCCGGCACGTCGACGGAGCCTGCTGCACCACGCGTCGTGATTGCCTTGCGCGACCTCACCGAGCAAGACCGCCTCGGGCGCATGCGTGCCGATTTCGTCGCCAATGCGAGCCATGAGTTGCGCACGCCGCTCGCCTCGCTGGTGGGGTTCATCGAGACCCTGCAGGGCCGGGCGAGCGATGATCCGGTGGCGCGCGGACGCTTCCTCGGCATCATGGGCCAGCAGGCTGCGCGCATGTCGCGGCTGGTCGATGATCTGCTGTCGCTCAGTCGTGTCGAAATGCGCGAGCACGTGCCGCCACGCGCGGCGATCGACCTCAACGAGACGATTTCCGTGGCGGTGCAGGCTCTCGAGCCGGTGGCACAGGCCACGGGCGCAACTCTCACCTTCACGCCGTGCGACGGGCCGGCGGTCGTGCTCGGCGAGACCGACGAGATCATGCAGGTTGTGCAGAACCTCGTGCAGAACGCGCTGAAGTACGGCACGCCAGGCCGGCCGGTCGCTGTCACAATCCGCCGCGAAGCGCGCGGGCCGACGAGCCGCCTTGCCGTCGCGGTGCGCGACGAGGGACCGGGTATCCCCCCCGAGCATCTGCCGCGCCTCACCGAGCGCTTCTATCGCGTGAGCGCGAAGTCGAGCCGCGAGAAGGGGGGCACAGGCCTCGGCCTCGCCATCGTGAAGCACATCATCAATCGCCACCGCGGCGAGCTGAGGATCGAATCGGAACCCGGAAAGGGTTCGACGTTCACGTTCGTGATCGACGAGCAGGCGCGCCGGCCGAGCATCTCAGTTTGAGTGAATAATCAATATTATTTAATAACTTATGCTGTCACAAAGTTGTAGGCTGCTGAAAGTAGATTGCGCCTCAATCGGAGGCGGGCGCCCATTGGGCAGCTGCAAGACCTCGAACAAATCGGAGCACCAGGATGCGCGAGCATACGGTCAAGGCCTTCGAGCAGGAGCTGCACCTCCTCGACAAGCGTGTCACGCAGATGGGTGGCCTTGCCGAACAGCAGCTTGGCCGCGCCTTCGAGGCGCTCGAGCGGCGCGATCCGAAGCTCGCCGCCGAGATCGTCGCGGGCGATGCCCTCATCGACCAGCTCGAGCGCGACCTGCAGGACCAGGCCATCGTCATGATCGCCAAGCGCCAGCCGCTCGCCGATGACCTGCGCCACATCATGACGGTGCTGAAGATTGCTGGCGATCTCGAGCGTATCGGCGATCTCGCGAAGAACATGGCCAAGCGTGCGCTCGCCATC
Organism: Pseudomonadota bacterium; assembly: GCA_023430315.1. Classification (GTDB taxonomy): domain Bacteria; phylum Pseudomonadota; class Alphaproteobacteria; order Rhizobiales; family Hyphomicrobiaceae. The sequence goes on from JAEZAW010000306.1 coordinate 10,764, forward strand.
TCGGGCGAGAACCATCCGAAGCCGTTGATGACCGGCCTCAGGAACATGACCGAGCTTGCGCTCCGCCAGCTCAAGGACGTGCTCGATGCCTACAGCGAGCGCCAGGCCGACAAGGCGCTCGCCGTGTGGCGCGCCGACGAGCAGATCGACGCAATGTACAACTCGCTGTTCCGCGAGCTGCTGACCTACATGATGGAAGACCCGCGCAACATCGGGCTCTGCACCCATCTGCTATTCGGCGCCAAGAATATCGAGCGCATCGGCGACCACACGACGAACATCGCCGAGAACGTGCATTTCCTCGTCCATGGGCAGCCCGTCACGGATGCGCGCCCGAAAGGCGACGATACGAGTTCAACGCTGATCACGACAGAGTCTTGATCGGCGCCATGGGATGCGTGGTTCCGCTGCAGGTCTCGCACTTGAGACCGATGGCCAGGAGCCCACGCTGTAAGTTCGGAGGGTGACGTGCGCGTTGCGACACTGAGAACGGCACGGAGCCAGGCGATCCGCACCGATGGAGCGCTGGGTGACTCCAGGGAAGGTCGGGCTCGCATGAGCATCAGGATCCTGGTGGTCGAGGACGATCCGGCGATCGTCGAGCTCATCACCTACAATCTCGAAGGTGAGGGCTTCGAGGTTGTGGTCGCAGAGACGGGCGAGGAAGCCCAGCTCCTCGTCAACGAGGAGAGCTTCGACGTCATCCTGCTCGACTGGATGCTGCCGGGCGTATCGGGCATCGAACTTTGCCGGCGGCTGCGCCAGCGCCAGGAGACGACGGCGGTTCCGATCATCATGCTCACCGCGCGAGGCGAGGAAGGCGATCGCGTGCGCGGCCTCGCGACGGGTGCCGACGACTACATCGTCAAGCCGTTCTCCGTCGCCGAGCTCATTGCGCGCGTGAAGGCCATGCTGCGGCGCGCCTCGCCCGAGCGCGTATCCGACGTGATCACGGTCGGCGATGTTTCGCTCGACCGGCTCGCCCATCGCGTACGCCGTGCGCAGCGCGAGGTCCGGCTCGGGCCGACGGAATATCGCCTGCTCGAGTTCATGATGGAGCGGGCTGGCCGTGTGCTCAGCCGCGAGCAGATCCTCGACGGTGTCTGGGGCCGCCAGGCCGAGCTGGACGAGCGCACGGTCGACGTGCACATCGGCCGCCTGCGCAAGGCGCTCATCCGCGGCAAGGAGGCGGAGGTCATCCGCACCGTCCGCGGGGCCGGCTACGTCATCGAGCCCGCCTGATCGGGTCGCTCAGCAGACTTCTCTCCGCCGCTTCCGGATGCTAGAGCCTCGCGGGCGCCCATTGGCGCGCTCCGCGAACCTCTATCTCCGGCGACCGGCTCTGCCCATGACCATCGACTTCAAGGACCCCGTGGCGCTCGCCCAGGCGCTGATCCGCTGCCCGTCAGTGACGCCTGAGGAAGGTGGCGCGCTGACGCTGCTCGAGACGGCGCTGAAGCCGGCTGGCTTCGACTGCAAGCGCCTCGTCATGCGCGAGGCCGGAACGCCCGACGTCGACAATCTCTACGCGCGGCTCGGGCGCAAGCAGCCTCATCTCTGCTTTGCCGGTCATACGGATGTCGTGCCGGCCGGCGATGTCGCGAAGTGGACGCATCCGCCCTTTGGCGCCGAGATCCACGATGGGATGCTATACGGTCGCGGCGCGGTCGACATGAAGGGCGCCATCGCAGCTTTCGTCGCGGCGACTCTGCGGCTCGTCGAGCGTCACGGCGGAGAGCTGCCGGGTGCCATCAGCTTTCTCATTACCGGTGATGAGGAAGGGCCATCGATCAACGGCACCATGAAGGTGCTCGATTGGATGCGCGAGCACGGCGAGGTCATGGACGCCTGCATCGTCGGCGAGCCATCGAACCCGAAAGAGCTCGGTGAGGAAATCAAGATCGGGCGGCGCGCCTCCCTCAATGGCGAGCTGATCGTCGCAGGCAAGCAGGGCCACGCGGCCTATCCAGCACTCGCGGAAAACCCGGTGCCCAAGCTCGCCCGTCTCATCGACAGGCTCTCCTGCACGCCGCTCGATCAGGGCAACGAAGACTTCGAGCCCTCGAGCCTTCAGGTGACCGTTCTCAACGCGCCCAATACGTCGACGAACGTCATACCTAACGAGGCACGCGCCAAGTTCAACATCCGCTACAACAATCTCTGGACGCGTCCGAGGGCCGAGGCCTGGGTACGAGAGCAGTGCGCAGCGGCGGCAGCCGAGGTTTCTGCACGCTGGGACGTGAGCTTCTCGGGAACGGGCGACGTGTTCCTGACCAAGCCCGGGCCACTCGTTCAGACGCTCAGGAGCGCGGTCGCCGAGATTACCGGGCGCACGCCGGCGCTCACCACCAACGGCGGCACGTCGGATGCCCGCTTCATCCAGGCCTATTGTCCGGTCGTGGAGTTCGGGTTGACCAATGCGCTCGCTCACCACGTGGACGAGTGCGTGGCGGTGGCGGATCTTCAGGCGCTGACCGGCATTTATGAACGCTTCATCGCGCGCTATTTTGCTGCGAATGTGTGACGATGGCGCACGTGTATGCCTTGATCCTGCCGTGAGGCGGTCGTCTCAATCCCGATTGACGCAGCGGATTCATCCGACAAAGCTCGGTCCTCACGACGTTTTGCATGTTCGAGCGCAAGGGACGTGCAACAGTCGGGTGGTGCACACCGTTTATATCGGACAGGCGGTGAAGGCAGTGTGGGACCTGGAGATCACGAGAAATGGCTGAGGCCCGGATGAGGCGCCTGTTTTTCTGGTTGCCGCTCGTGACAGGTGCAGCCCTGCTCGCTGGTGTTTCGGCCGAGAGGACCGCGGCTTCCGAGGCCGAGGTGGTCATGGCGCCGCATCGAGCGGTCTATGAGATATCGCTCCTTCGCGCCCAGGGAGGCTCGGGCATTGCCGAGATGTCCGGGCGCATGGTTTACGAGCTCACCGGCAATCCCTGCGTCGGCTACTCTCAGAGCATGCGCTTTGTGACGAGCGTAGTGAACCAGGAGGGTGTCGCCAGCCTCACAGATCTGCGCTCGACGAGCTGGGAGGATGCCGCGTCGCGGGCTTTTCGCTTCAACTCGACTCAGTACAAAGACCGCAAGCTGACCGAGAGCACGGTCGGCGATGCCTCGCGCACGAGCGGCCCGGACAAGCTCAAGGTCGCCCTTTCGCGTCCGACGCGGAAGCAGCTCGATCTCGGGGCGCAGGCCATGTTCCCGATCCAGCACTCGCGCGAGCTCGTTGTCAGGGCGCGGCGCGGCGAGCGGCTCTTCACGGCCGATCTCTACGACGGCTCCGAGAAGGGCGACAAAGTGTACACGACCGTGTCCTTCCTCGGGCAGCGGCGTGCACCCGGCAATGTGGAGGGCCTCGAGGCGGTCGAGTCGGCAAAGCCCCTGTTGACCGTGCCGTCATGGCCGATCTCGATCAGCTACTACGAGCCGGAGACGAGCCGCCAGGATGCGGTGCCGACTTATGAGCTGTCGTTCCTCTACTATGCGAACGGCGTCTCGCGGCGCCTCATGATCGACTATGGCTCGTTCGCCGTACGGGGCGTGCTCAAAGAGATCTTCTTCCTCGATCCCGGCAAGTGCGAGGACGCAGCCAAGCCGCGCTGACCCCAATCCAATCTGCAGTCGCACGGTCCGCCCACACCTCATCCCCCGTCGACGTCACTGCGACGCGCTCATTTGGCCGCCGTGAGTGACACATACGTTGCTCAAATATTTACTCGAGTTGTTATGAATGCTTGAGCAGATCGTTTGCTATCGGAGAATCTTGCATTGACTGACATATCACATCAATAAATTGGAAATAGTGGTGAGGTAATCATCGGCCCAAGGCAAAAGACTGTATACGTCCGGAGGGTGCCATGGGTCGCTCATCTTTCGGGGGGGATGCGTCTCGATTCTGGGGGAGTACATCTGGGGCTTCGGCTATTGAGTTTGCGATAGTCCTCCCCGTATTCTTGACGATGCTGTTCGGCATCATCGCCTACGGCATCTATTTCGGGGCCGTGCACGGCACTTCCCAGCTAGCCGCGGACGCTGCCCGGGCCTCAGTTGCGGGGCTTTCGGACGTCGAGCGGACGTCGATCGCGACGTCGCACGTTCGCAACAACGTGCCGGCCTACATGCTTTTGAACCCGGATAACATCCAGGTTACAGCGGAGCCGCTCGAAGCCGACGCCCGCCAGTTCCGCGTCTCCATTCGCTATGACGCGTCGCTGCTGCCCATCTGGAACTTCTCGCCTTTCTTCCCGCTGCCCGAAAAGGTCATTGAGCGTACGGCAACCATCCAACGCGGGGGGTACTGACAGTGTTTATGATTGCACGCTCTGGCAGCGGAGCATTGCGTCGATTTCGTGACAATTCCGACGGCACGATCGCGATCATATCGGCCGTCTCCATGACGATGATCCTCGGCGCTGCGGCTATCGCGGTCGACGTGGCGGCGCTGTACACGGAGCGGCGCCACGCTCAGGGCGCGGTCGATCTGGCCGCGATTGCGGCTGCCGCGGACATGGACCGTGCAGACGCAGCGGCTGCTGCAACTCTGCGCGCGAACAACCTCAGCGGACCGCATCGCGTTGTCGTGCAAACAGGCAGGTATCGCCCGGATCCGAGCCTGGCGCCCGCGGAGCGCTTTGTTGCCGGAGAGGAGCCTCGAAACGCGGCGCGTGTCTTTCTGGAAAAGACTGGCACGACCTATTTCGCGCGGGCGCTTTCCATAGAAGCGCCGCGCATGTCGGTCGCCGGAATGGCGATCAATACCCAGCTCGCCAACTTCTCGGTCGGAAGCCGGCTGCTTGCCGTGCGGGAGGGGATGACCAATCAGGTTATCGGCGCCCTTACCGGGAGCAACGTCGATCTCTCTGTCATGGACTACAACGCGCTTGCCAGCGCGGACGTGAAACTGCTGCCCTTTCTCGATGCTCTGGCCGGCGAAATGAGCCTGACGGCAGGCACCTACAACGATGTGCTCGGTACCTCGGCCAGCATGGGCGATATCATCAGTGCCATGGCGGCCTTGACGAACGAGCAAGGAAGCGGCAACGATCTCGCCATAGCCCTTTCGACGCTGCAGTCACAGCTCGGGAGCTCGGGCGTCGACGTGCCGCTCTCGCAGGTCATCAATCTCGGGCCGCTCGGTGATCTCGTCCTCGGCAGCTCCGCACCCGGTCTCGATGCGACATACAATGCGCTAGGGCTGGTCACCGCGGCGGCGGCCGTGGCCAATGGCACGAACCAGGTCGCGCTCAATCTCGGTGCCGGCATCCCCGGGCTTACCAGCCTGACGATCACGCTCACTATCGGCGAGCCGATGCAAAATTCTGGCTGGGTGGCGGTCGGTGCCGCCGGCACGACCGTCCGCACGGTGCAGACGCGCATCAGCATCCGGGCAACTGTTGGAGGCACGGGTCTTCTTGCAGGCACCAGCCTGAAGCTCCCGATCGACATCGAGATTGCGCAAGCTGAAGCGCGCCTCGACGAAGTCGTGTGCTCTCTGGACGGCGCCGAGGCCGTGACCGTGTCCGCACGCCCCGGGGTAGCCGCCGCCTGGATTGGCCAGAAGGCTTCTGGTGCCTCTCAAGTCCAGATGGCGAACATCGTCAACACACCTATCGCCAGCGTCAGCGGACGTTCGCATGTCCGTGTTGGCGACACGGGTTGGACGCCGCTGACGTTCAGCAAGGACGACATTGCGAACCGCACCATCAAACGCGTCAGCACCAGCAACTTTACCGAGGATCTGGTCAGCAGCCTCGTCGGCGAGCTCGAACTGCAAGTGCAGGTGCTTGGCCTCGGTTTTGGACTAGGCCCGACTATCACGAACCTCGTATCCAGCACGCTCCAGGGCGTGACGCAGCCGCTCGATTCGATCGTGTCATCGCTTCTGAAGTCGCTCGGGGTGCACATCGGCGAGGCTGACGTGCGGGTGCACGGTGCGCTGTGCGGTGGCGCGCGTCTGGCCGGGTGAGCGAAGGCAATCCTCAAGCGCCGACGGCTCAGCGTAGGTGCGGCGCGATCATCAGGCCGCCCTTGGTCCACAGCTCGTTGACCTGCCGCTCGAGCTTGAGCGAGGAGCGCTGACCGAGGTTGCGCTCATAGAGCTCGCCGTAGTTTCCGATCGATTTCAGGATCAGATAGACCCAGTTGCGCGGCAATCCGAGCGGCGATCCGATGTCGCTTTCGACACCGAGCAGACGTCTCACATCGAGCTGAGCCGATGCTTTGAGACTTTCGACACGGACCGACGTGATCCCGAGCTGCTCCGCGGCGATGAGGGCATGGATGGTCCAGCGTACGATGTCGTACCATCCCGGATCGCCCCGGCGCACGGCAGGCCCTAGCATGCTGATGGCGAGGGCCTCGGGCAGGATGTGATGCTCGCCCGAGCTGGCGAGCCTGCCGCGAAGATCGGCGAGCATGGCCGCATCGGCACCGAGCGCCTGGCAGCGCCCGCTCGTATAGGCCTGCACCATCTCCTCCCACTTCTCCACGACGACGGTCTCGTGCCGAATGCCGTGCGTCTTGAAGAAGCTGGCGATCGCCTCGATGGTCTCCGGGTTGTTGCCGACGCAGATGCTGGCGCCGGACATCTCGCGCGCACTCGTGACGCCCGCCGACCGTTTCACGAGAAGACGTGTTGCGTCGTGATAGAGCACACCTGGGAAGCGAATGCCGAGGCCGGTCTCGCGCGTCAGGCTCATCGTCGTGCCGGTCGCCAGAATGTCGACCTCGCCCGAAAGCAGCGCCGCCGCGGCGACCGAGGGCGCGATCATGAGCGGCTTGACGGCTTCCGGCTTGCCGAGAATGCCGGCGGCGAGTGCGCGGCAGAAGTCCACATCGAACCCCGACCACTGGCCGCGCGCGTCGACGGTTGCGAAGCCTGGTGAGGTGCGGCTGAAGCCGCAGACGATATGTCCGCGCGCGAGAATGCGTTCGAGCGTCGTCGGCTTCGCCAGTGTCGGCTGCTGTGGCGGCACCTGGGCCTGCACACATGGCACGGCGAGCGCATAGAACGCGAGAAGCGTCAGAAAGTAGGCCGGCGCGCGACGGCGCACGAAATCGGCGAGACTGCTCATCATGCTGTGACGGCGGCCCCTTTTTCTCTCGGCGTGCCTGCACTTGACGGATGCGAAGCACGCGCGAGACGAACGAGGCCTTCTCCAGTTGGGGTGAGCAGGAGTCGACCCCCCGCCTGCCCGGTGATCAAGAGCACAAACGTCCAGCCTTCGCCTGCACTATTTGAGAACAAGGTATCCAGGAGGAGCCTTGTGAGCACCCGGCTCAGCGCACGTCGAGCCCGCTGTTCTTGCTCGGGGAGCTGGCGTGGTCAAGACTTGAGCTCGACCGGCGGATAAGTTGGAGCGGCGATCATCCGTGCGCGTTTGTTGCCGTGCTTCAGGCCTGCTCGAGCTCGACGAGCGTGCCACAGAAATCCTTCGGATGCAGGAACAGCACGGGCTTGCCGTGGGCGCCGATCTTCGGCTCGCCATCGCCGAGCACGCGCGCACCTGCAGCCTTCAGACGATCGCGCGCGGCGATGATATCGTCGACCTCGTAGCAGAGATGATGAATACCGCCATCGGCATTGCGCTCGAGAAACTTGGCGATCGGAGAGCCGGCCCCGAGCGGCTCCAGCAACTCGATCTTGGTGTTGGGGAGGACGACGAACACGGTCGACACGCCGTGCTCGGGTTGCGCCACTTTCTCCGACACCTCGCCACCCAGCGTATCGCGATAGACCGCGACAGCGGCTGCCATATCTCTGACTGCGATAGCTACGTGGTTCAGCCGTCCGATCATGCGCGCTCTCCGCTGTTGCCGGGTCTGTCTTCAGCGATCGGAGCACGGGCGTCAAGATCGGGCAACCCGCTGGACGGATGCGGCGCGCCCGACACGGCAGTGGGGAGTTCGGTCGGGCGCCGGACATGAGGGGTGATATGCGATAGTATTCTGCGATTCGATGCGTCTTCGCGTGCTGCGTAGGTTCCGGTTTCCGGTGGACGGCAAGACCTTGGCCGCCACGGGGCAGGTGATGCAGGTGGCACGATACGCGGATGAGCGAACGCCCAACCGATACGCAGCCGTCGCGCGCTGCGGCGGCACATGGCCATACGCATGGTGCTGGGCGCGATGCGCGAGCGCGCTACGATCGTGACGGTCCCTATGCCGGCGCGAGTCGCCAGTCGGTTGCGGACCGTGCTGCGAACTTCCG
>JAEZAW010000055.1 GCA_023430315.1 Pseudomonadota bacterium
TGCTCAGCGACGGCTCGCCCTGGCGCCCGCTCATCGACGTCGAAGACATGGCGCGCGCCATTGCCTGGGCTATCGAGCGACCGGCATCCAACGGCGGCCAGATCCTCTCCGTGAATGTCGGCAGCGACCAGTGGAACTATCAGGTGCGCGATCTGGCAGCGGCGGTCGCGGCGGCGATCCCGGGCACGCGGGTCAGCATCAACACCGACGCGCCGCCGGACAAGCGCTCCTACAAGGTGGATTTCGGACTGTACCAGAAGCTCGCGCCGGCAAACCAGCCGCAGATCACGCTCGAGAAATCCATCGAGCGGCTGCGCGACGGCCTCATCAGCATGGGCTTCGCCGACAAGGACTTCCGCAACTCGCCGTTCATGCGCCTTAAGACTCTGGAGCGTCTCATGGCGTCGGGCCGTCTCGCACCGGACCTGCGTTGGACGGGGATGGCCGCGCGCGCCTGAGAGAGTTTGGCTACGCCGCCGCTTTAGTGCTCCCTGAAGGCGCGGACAAACGTGTCGGACAGCGGTTTCATGATGTACTCGAGGAACGTGCGCTCGTCGGTCTTGATGAAGACATCGGCGGGCATGCCGGGCGTGGGACGGAAGTTCTCGACCTTGCTGCGCATGTTACGGTCATCGAGCTGGACACGCACGACGAATGTATCGCGTCGCGTCGTTTCATGTGCGCTGGGAGTCTCGCGCTGCGAGACCGTGTCGGCCGACAGATAGACGACCTTCCCATCGATCATGGGCGTGAGGCGCTGGTTGAGCGCGCTCAGCCGGACCATGGCACTGAGCCCTTCCTTGACGTGGACCACCTCGTTGGGATTGAGGCGCGCCTCGATCACCAGCTCGTCGTTGACGGGCAGCAGCTCGAGCACCACGGCGCCGGCGGCGACGACACCGCCCTTGGTATTGTGCAAGAGCCGCACGACGATGCCGGCGACGGGCGCACGGATCTCGATGCGGTCCATGACATCGCGCGCGGCGCGGATCTGCTCGTTGACATCGTCGAGCTCGGTCTCAGTCGCGCGCAGATCCTCGAGAGATTTCTGCAGCGCGGCTGACCTCAGTTGCAAGATCTGCTGCTCGGCGCGCGACACGCGCTCGCGCGCATCCGCCGCCCGCGCGACGAGGCTCGCAAGCTCGCCGGAAAGGCCTGCTTCGGCTCGCCGCAGCGCGAGGATCTCCGTCTTGCGGACGAGCTGGCGATCGAGCAGCTCAGCCTTGTCCTTCAGCTCCTGGGCAAAGAGCTCCATGCGCTCTTCCGTGGCCTTGGCCTGGGCCTGGTAGCCACCAATGCTCTGCTGCAGTCCCGCGATCTCGCGCCGGAGAACGGCTTCCTCGTCGGTGATCTTGGCGCGCCGTGCCTTGAGCTCGATCTGCTGGCTGGCATAGATGCTGGCAATCTCTTCGCGATTCTCGGCGAAACTTGCGAGATCAGGCAGCGCAAAGCGTTCTTCGCCTTTGGCTTCAGCTTCGAGGCGCGCCTTCAGGATAACAAGGCGGTGCCGTCTCAGGACCAGGCGACGCAGCCGCGCTTCTGCCGCCGTTGGATCGAGCCGGACGAGGGGCTGCATGGCCTCCACAAGCTGCCCTTCGCGCACGAGCACATCACGAACGATGCCGCCTTCGAGGTGCTGCACCTGCTTGTTCTGGCCGGTCGCGACGAACGAGCCCGAGACCACGACCGCACCTTCGAGCGGCGCGACGGAAGCCCAGACGCTGAAGCCACCGAGGCACAGCAAAAGCAGTGCCGCGCCAATGCGGATCGGGCCGCGGCTGTCGGTCGGCACGCCCTTGTGCCACTGGTCGATGCTCGGACAGTTGCTCATGGCTCACGTCTCCCCGCCGCTATTCCGCTGCCTCGGTCGCTGTCGGCGCTGGCGTCGCAGCGGGCGTCGTCGGATTCTTGGCCGCATAGAGGCGGCGCAGCACTTCCTGCGGCGTGCCGAAGGCATCGACCCGGCCACCACGCAGGATCAGCACCTTATCGACGATGTTGAGGAGCGCTGGGCGCTGCGTCACCACCGCGACGGTAATGCCGTTCTGCTTGGCGCGCTGCATGGCCTCGGTGAGAGCCTGCTCGCCAACCGCGTCTAGATTGGAATTCGGTTCATCGAGCACGACGAGCGCGGGATCGCCGAAGAAGGCGCGGGCAAGCGCGATGCGCTGCTTCTGGCCACCCGAGAGCGGCGCGCCACTGCGCTCGAGGACGGTCTCATAGCCGCTCGGGAGATGGCAGATCATCTCATGCACGCTCGTGAGCTGCGCCGCGCGATAGACCGTCTCGTCGGGCAGGTCACCACGCATGCGGCACACGTTCTCGCGGATCGTGCCCGGAAAAAGCTCGACCTCTTGCGGCAGGTAGCCGGTGAACTCGCCGAACTGACGGCGGTCCCAGTTGCGCAGCTCCGTTGCGTCGAGCCGGATCTTGCCGGCGGTCGGATGCAGGCAGCCGACCAGCATGCGCGCGAGCGTCGATTTGCCTGAACCCGACGGTCCGACGATTGCCATCGACTCGCCCGGCTTCAGCTCGAAGCTCACGCCATTGAGCACCGGCTCCTTGGTGCCGGCCGGCAGATAGAGCAGCTTGTCCGCAACGAGATACCCTTTGGGTTTGGGCAGCTTCAGGCGCGGCGGCTCATTGCGCAGGGCCTGCACCGCGGCACACATACGGCCATAGGCAGTCCACGCCTGCAGCACGCTGCGCCAGCCTTCGATCATGCCTTCGAGCGGCTGCAGCGCGCGGCCAGCGATGATCGATGCGGCGATCATCATGCCGCCTGTGAGGTGGCCGTTGAGCGCAAGGTATGCACCCCAGCCGAGGATGGCGATCTGCGTTATGAGCCGCACGAAGCGCGAGAGGCCGCTGATCCAGACACTGCGGTCCTGCGCATCGGACTGCATGGTCAGCGCTGCCGCCTGCTCGCGGCCCCATTGCGCGACGCTCTCGTTCAGCATGCCCATGGCGTTCACCACCTGAGCATTGCGCGCGAGCGACTCGGCCTGGGCGTCGGCCTTCGAGCCGTACGCGCCGGCCTGCCCGAGCGGCGCCGACGTCGCGCGCTGATTGAGGAGCGCAATGCCGATCAGCAGCAGGCCCGCGATCAGAACGAGATAGCCGAGCTGCGGATGGATCAGGAAGATCGCCGCGAAATAGAGCGGCGCCATCGGGGCATCGAACAGCACGAGCATTATCGGCCCGGAGAGGAAGCCGCGGACCTGATGCAGGTTCCGCAAGGGCTGGACGTTGCCGCCGTCACTCGCGGGGGCCTGCGCAATGATGCTGGCGATGATCGGGCCGCCGAGGATCGTCTCCATGCGCGTCGCGAGGCGGCTCAGCACTTGCCGGCGCAGCGTGTCGAGCAAGGAGAGCACGCCGATCAGCCCGATGACGACCAGCGTGAGCATGAGTAGCGTGTCGAGGCTGTGGCTCGTGAGCACGCGATCGGAGATCTGGAAGAGATAGATCGGCATCGTCAGCATCAGAAGATTGACGAATACCGAGAAGATGCCGACGGCGATGAGATTGCTGCGCGCGATCTCGCGCCAGCGCGTCAGCGGATCGCCGCTCGTATGAGCGTCCTCAGCCGCCTCGTCGGCCGCTTGGTGGAAGAATGGCCACTTAGCAGGCCAGTTCGACGTCGAAAGCCAACTCGGCCAGCGAACACGCTGCGCGATTTCAGCAAGCTGCGCCATGTGCGGCAGATGCGGGAGGCGCGCCACGCGCCCCTCCCGATCGGATGCGGCGGCATTCGCGAGCTTCTCACGCAGGCTCGCGATCGCTTGTGTCTCCGGACGCCCGCGCGTATCGGTGCCCGGCGTATTGCCGGTGCTGGATGCCCCCCCCGTCGCCATCAGATCAGCCCTTCACCCAATCCTCGCAGGCCAATGTCGTGCTGCAAGCTGCCGAGCAACGTCGGCAGTGTGTTGCCCGTATCGTCGTTGTCATCGACGAGCGAGGTGACGGTTTCGACGATATTCTCGACGAGATCGCCCGTGCCGCCCTCGTTGCCAATCGGGTTCTGGTTCAGCTCGATGCCGAACTCCGTGTAGGCGCCTGCCTCGATGAGATCGTAAGGGCTCGCATCGACATCGACGGTAAACTCAAGTGTGCCGGTCGAGCCGACGGCGTCGGTCGGCTCACTAATCCCGAAGAGATCGCCGAGGAAGCCGTCGTTACCGATGCTCACAGGCAGGAGGTCGAGCACGGGCGCAGCGACAGGTGCCAGCGGCTGCAGCAAGGGCTCGAGGACCGGCTCGACGAGATCGACGACAGGTGCGGCAACCTCCAGCACCGGATCGAGGATCGGCTCCGCGGCTTCGACGAGGTTCGTAACAGGTGCCAGTACCGACTCGGCGATATCAATGACGGGATCGGCGAGCTGAATGATCTCCCCGGCAATGCCGCTGACGGGCTCGATGAGATTGCCCACGCTCTCCGTCAGATCTGCTACGGGGGCGAGTGCCGGATCGAGCGCTGCTTCGAGCGCATCGGTAAGACCCTCGGTGAGGGCCTCGACGGGCGCGAGTGCCAGATCGAGTGTCGGCCCGAGAACGGCGGCCAGATCCTCGACGGTTTCGACGGTCGGCTCCAGGAGGCCGTCCAGTGTCGGGCCGAGAGCGGCAGTGAGATCAGCGACCGGTGCGAGGAGATTGTCGAGGGTCGGCTCGAGAACGCTGGCCAGGTCTTCGACGGTTTCGGCAACCGGCGCCAAGAGGTTGTCCAGCGTCTCGCCGAGGCCGTCGACGACATCGCCGACAGTTTCGAGTACAGGAGGCAACACGCCGTCCAGGACGGGCGGCAGCTCGACGATCTGTGGTAGATCGATGTCCGGCAGCACTGCCGACAGCGTATCGGGAGCGACCGCGCCATCGCCGCTCATCAAACCAGACGATGTCGCTTCGGAGTCTGCCAGGCCGCGCATCGCTGCGGCTTCCTCGGCGCTGCCGGCGTCGCTCGTCATGTCGAGCTGCTCGATGCCGCCCAACTTGATGTCGCCAGGCGCTGAGGTATTCTGTAGTGGCGCTGCCGCCGTCGAAGCCGTCGCTGACTGGGCTTCCGAGTCGCCAAGCGGACGGGCGTCAGGCGTTCCAAGGAGGGTGGTGCCGGCCTTCCCGGCGTCGTCCGCGCCAGCAGGCGCATTCAAGTTAGTCGCACCAGCGGCCTGTGCCGCTCCGGCTGCGAAGGCGTTTCCGGCGGCGAGTTGGGAGAGGAAGAACGACCACGTCAGAAAGCTCCAGAGACCTCGCTCACGGTGAGGGCCCTGTATGGCTGCGCCGCCTCTGCTGGCGGCGTCGATAGCAAGCTCGCGAACCCGGTCTCCACTGAGCATAGCCTTCCTCCATAAGATTACGGAGGACGACAGGACAACCGCGTCGCCTCCGCTCGCGCTTCCCCCTCTTCTTTGCCGCGTCGCGCGGTGCCATAGCCCCGCGCAACGATGCAATTGGTTTAGCCGTCCAGTCCGTCACCGCCCAGGATGTCCAGGGCGGGTACGTCGAACAGCGATGACGTTGTTGTCAGCAGATCGAGCGTTGACCCGAGTGCTGAAGAAAGATCGTCGCCCGCGAGCGGGATATTGCCGTCGTAGACGTCGCCGCCGATGAGTGAGTTCATCGAGCCGACGTTTCCGACGTCGAGCATGGCCGCATTCAGCAGGCTGCCGAAGTCGGCAGTCCCGCCTATGCCATTCTCGCCGAGCAGCGGTGCATTGATCAGCGCATCGGTCTCACCGTCGAGGCTGATGAGCGCCAGCCCATCATCACCGCCGATGGTGCCGCCGAGGTCCGTACTGCTGCTGATGAGGCCATCCTCGCCGAATACGGGAGCAGTAACGACCCCGTCGGTCTCGCTGTCGAGGCTGACGAGCGGCACGCTCTCATCTCCGCCGCCGATGACGCCGGTAGCATCACTGAGGGCGCCGTTCTCGCCGAGCACCGGCACGTGGACGAGGCCATCCGTCTCGCTGTCGAGACTGAGAATGGGCATGCCATCGCCGCCGCCAGTACCAGAACCAGACGAAGTGCCGACATCGATGCTGATGCCGCCTGAGGTGCTGCCCGAGTCGTCATCCGCGCAGGCTTCGCCGCTTACACCGCTGCTCAGGTCCACACTGACCTGCGGCACGGTGAGGCCCACGTCACCATCGACGGAGAAATTCGACAGCCTGCTGAGGAGGCCTGTCAAGTCGATGCTGAGTGATGTAACCGACGCCTCTGTGGGCGGGCTCGCCTCGGGGGGCGCGACCGGTTGACCGGCGGGCGGTGCCTCCGGCTCGCAACTGCAATCGGGAAGCTCCGGCACGATAGCCGGAGGAGGTGGGGTGGGACTATAGCCCATGGCATATCTCCTCAGTTTTCATATTGAACTGGAAGCATTTCAATTTTGTTGTCAGAAAACGAACAATTGTTCGCATTCCCGGCAGCAGCGAAAGCTTCCCAAGGGATAGCCGTCCCAGAAATTATATTTTGGGCGCCTCTACATCCGTTAAACTGTCGGATGCGCCATTTTCGAATGAGGTTGGAAATATTTTATTCAAGACGTCGTGGCTTCAAGTGGCATTCGGAAGGATTTTATTGAACGTTTTAACTTTGCCGTAGTCGCGCCCACGCTAAAAGCGAGTGGTGGGAGCGTGTACGGATGTTCGAAGATCTTCTTCAGAACTTGGGCGTGGCCACGACCGATGCCCAGGAGCGGAACCAGGGAGCCGCGTTCCTTCGCGTCGCGCGCGAAGCCTATCCGCTGTCGTCCGTCATCTACGTCGCCGTCAACATCCCCATATCGAGCGGCACGACGGAGCGCTTCATCCACTGCAATTACGCAGATGCCTGGGCTCGCCACGCAACGAGCCGCGAGCGTGCCAACGTGGCGCGTCTCGGTCTCAGGGCGTTGTTCGAAACGGGTGGCGACGAATGTCAGGCTTCCGATCCGCCTGCTTGCTCGTCCGAGCTCGGCACCCGCGATCTTGCGATTGCCCTGACCAGCCATCACGGTGAGGTAGCAGGCCTGATCGTTCGCGCCGAGCCGGGGATGGAGGAATGGCCGGCCCGAAAGCCGACGATCGAGCGGGAATTCACGGCGCTCGGGCAATATTTCCATCAGCACATGTTGCGTATTTTCGGCCGCGGCAACGAGAAGGGCATTATGGTTTCCGCGCGGGAAATCGACTGCCTGAAATGGATGGCGGCCGGAAAGACGGCGTGGGAAGTCAGTACCATCCTCGGCATAAGCGAGCGAACCGTGCGGTTTCATCTCAATGCCGCGCGCGAGAAACTGCAGTGCGCAACGACCACTCAGGCCGTTGCAAAGGCCGTTTCCCAGCAGCTTTTCGTTCCCTAGAGCGCGATCCTATTTTGCGGTGTTAATGATTTAGCCACCTGTCGAATACGACAGCTGGCGTGAGCGCCAGTTACCACTCCGTTGCCTTTCGCCTAAATTCTGCCTTGATCATGTTTTGCGGATCGGAGGCAACAATGGGCAGCGTTTCCCGCGACTATGAGTGCCGAGGCGATGCAGAGTGGCTGATGACCGATGATGCCGGCACAACTCAAGCCAGCAAGTCAGCGGCTACTGCCGAGTGTGCCTCGCGCGCTGCGCTCGAGGCGACGATCGGTCGGGCCTTCCACATGCGGGTCCTCAAGGAGATCGCGCATCTCGCGGAGAACTATCCGGAGCTCCCGCTCGTTCTGACGGAGAACAAGATCTCCATCCGGTGCACGGTGCCCGGCGGCTTCTCCATGTCGATCCAGACGGCTCGCGGGCGCTACGTGGTATGCCTCGACGAGTGGCGTGACGAGTTTGCGCTCGCGGGCGAGGCTGTGGAGCTGATCGAGTCCGCATTGCGCGGTGATATTCGCATCCGCGTCGATATAAGCACGGCCGGCCGGCACCACACTGCCGAGCGGCGCCTGCCCACCGGCGAATGGATCAGCCTGCCGAGTTTCGAGGATACGATCGATGAGACATCGACGGGCCGACTGATCCGAACGGTCTATCTTCGCAATGGGCCCGTGCTAGGCTGAACTTGCTTGGTGCGCGACCCCGTGAACTTGAGCTAACGTCCCATCTCATTCACCACGATGGGCGCGCTCAATGGAAGTCATCAGTCTGCACGTCAATGGCAAGGCGCTCGACGTTCGCGTCGAGCCGGATACGCCGCTTCTCTATGTCCTTCGCAATGATCTCGGCCTGAAGGGAACGCGCGCAGGCTGCGTCGAAGGCCAATGCATGAGCTGCACCGTGCTGATCGACGGCCGGCCGCAGACAGCGTGCATGGTACCCATCGGTTCCATCGCCGGTCAGCGCGTGGAAACCGTTGAGTCCCTCATCGGCAACGGTACTAGTCATCCCCTCATCGACAGCGTGCTCGAGGAGCAGGCAGGCCAGTGCGGTTACTGCCTCGCCGGCATTCTCATGCGTGCCAAGGCGCTGCTGGACCACAACGCGACACCCAGTCGGACCGACATCGCCGCGACGCTCGATGATCATCTCTGTCGATGCGGCGCGCACGTCCGCATTCTGCGCGCCATCGAGCGGGCGGCACTTGCCGGGAGTGCCCGCGCATGAGCACGATCGCATCATCGCCGAGCCTGACCGAGAATCCGCGCTGCAGCGACTGGATCGATCTTTCGCGCACCGGCACCGTCATCCTCAAATCCGGTAAGGTCGAGATCGGACAGGGCATTGCCACGGCACTTGTGCAGATTGCCGCTGACGAGCTGGACGTGGCGCCGGAGAGTGTTGAGCTCATTTCAGGTCATACGGCACTCGGGCCACTCGAAGCGGGCACATCGAGCAGCCTGTCCATCGAGACCGGCGGTCGCGCAGTGCGCCTTGCGGCGTCTGCTGTGCGGGCACTCTTTCTCGCCGAAGCCGCGAAGCTCCTGCAGGCGCCGCCGGAAAGTCTTTCCGTCGAGGGCGGCCGCATTTTCGTGAATGGACGCGAGACAGATCTTAGCTACTGGTCCCTCGCGTCGTCTGTGGAGCTGGCAGTGCCAGTCCTCGACCACGCAAAGCCGAAGACGCCGGCCGAGCGGCGGCTTGTCGGCACGTCCATGCCGCGCATCGATCTGGCGGCCAAGGCAACCGGGGCCAGTTTCGTTCACGACATCGAGCTGCCCGGTATGCTGCATGGCCGCACGCTCGATCCGCCGGCTTCGAGCCGTCACCTCGAGAGCTTCGACGAGGCTGCGCTCAAGCGCGCCTTCCCCAGCGTGCAGGTGGTCCGCGATGGTTCTTTCATCGGCATAATCGCCGAGCGCGAGGATGTGGTGTTACGCGCGATCGCGCGCGCCGCGCGCCTCGCCACTTGGTCGCAAGGTTTCGCCGTGCCCTCGCTTATGCGGGAGGCCGTCGCCGTCGATTCTGCCGAGCCCGAGCTCGTCGTGGAGAAGGGCGATGTAGCGTCAGCGGGTGGGCGTTCCATCAAGACCGAGGTCGAGCGGCCTTACATTGCGCACGCTTCCATCGCGCCTTCGTGCGCCATTGCGACCTGGCGTGGCGACGTACTTGAGATCTACTCGCATAGCCAGGCCGTGCACGACATGCGCGCGCCCATCGCGAAGGCTCTCGGCATCGATGCCGGCAAAGTCGTGGTGATCCACGCGCCGGGCGCCGGCACGTACGGCCATTCCGGCCAGGATGATGTCGCCTACGAGGCAGCTATGCTTGCGCGCGCGGTACCGGGACGTCCGGTGCGTGTGCTGTGGTCGCGCGCAGCCGATTTCTCGCTTGCCCCGCTCGGGCCGGGCGCGATCGTCAAGGCCGAGGCCAAGGTCGATGGCGATGGACGCATTACGGCATTCACCCTTCAATCCCAGAGTCAGGCGCACGTATCGCGGCCCGGTCGCGGGGGCACGATCAATCTCGTCGCTGCCGAGCGTCTCGCAACGCCCTTGGAAAAACGATCGCCGCCCGATGTGCCGTTGGAGCGCGGTGGTGGTGCTGATCGCAATGCGATGCCGATCTATGCCTTCCCGAACATCCACGTATCGAAGCGCATTCTTCGTGGCCTGCCCTATCGCACCTCGGCGTTGCGGGCGCTCGGCGGCTACGCGAACATCTTCGCCATCGAGACGCTGATGGATGATGTCGCGGCGGAGATCGGCGCTGATCCCGTTGCGCTGCGGATCAAGCATCTCGCAGATGTGCGCGCCGTCGAGGTGATCACCAAGGCGGCGGAAATGGCGGGATGGCCCGGGCCGCAGGTCCAGGGCGAAGGCCTCGGCATCGGTTTCTGCCAGTACAAGAACCGCAGTGCCTACTGCGCGGTCGTCGCGCGTGTCGTGTGTGATGAGCGGGTGCGCCTGACCCACGCGTGGGCTGCCGTCGATGCTGGCGAGGCCATCAATCCCGATGGCATCAAAAACCAGGTCGAAGGCGCGATCGTTCAGTCCGCAAGCTGGACGCTCAAGAAGCGCGTGAGTTTCGAGGGTGATGCCGTCACGACGCGCGACTGGGAGGCCTATCCCATTCTGCGCTTCTCGGAAGTGCCGGAGATCAAGGTGAGCCTGATCGTCCGGCCGGAGCTGCCGCCTTTGGGTGTCGGCGAGACGGCGACAGGCCCGACAGCAGCGGCCATCGGCAATGCCGTGCACCGGGCGCTCGGCATCCGGGTTCGGACGCTGCCCATTACGCGGGATGCGATCGTTGCGGCGGCGTCCTAGCTGCCGGATCGCACCGCGTGTTCCCGACGCGTTCCCGTGCGTCGGCTCTGGACCAGCGCACCCATCGGCACTACGTTTGTCCGTGCCAGGAACTATCCTGCGCCTGTTATCGTTTGATATCAGAGGTCTGCGCGCTTCCCCGCGCGCTGTTGCATGCGAGTGTCCGCGTCATGCCGAAGCAAGCACGTGCTTACTGGAAAGGCTTTCTCCGCCTTTCGCTCGTTTCGATTCCCGTCGAGATCTACAACGCCGTGGAATCGAAATCCGAGATCTCGTTCCGCCAGATCCATAAGCCGTCCGGACGTCGCATCAGCTACGAGAAGGTCGTGCCGGGCGTCGGCAAGGTCGAGAACAGCGACATCGTGAAGGGATACGAGGTCGACTCCGATACGTACATCACGCTCGAGCCCGAAGAGGTCGACGCCGTCAAGCTCGAGAGCAAGAAGACGATCGATATCGCCCAGTTCGTCGATGTCGCCGAGATCGATTGGCGCTACTTCGAGCGGCCCTATTACATCGTGCCGGGAGATAAGATCGCGGGCGAGGGCTATACCGTCATCCGCGAAGCCATGCGCAAGACGGGCAAGGCCGGTCTCGCTCAGGTCACGATTGGCGGGCGCGAGTGGCTGGTCGCGATCGCGCCGCTCGACGATGGCCTCGTCATGGTCATGCTGCGCTATGCCGACGAGCTGCGCGATGCGAGCGACTACTTCGACGAAATTCCGAAGACGAAGCCGGACAAGGAAATGGTGGATCTCGCCGCCGAGCTGATCGGTCGCAAGGCCTCCGCATTCGATGCTTCGAAATTCGAGGATCACTATGCGACGGCGCTGAAGGCGCTCATCCAGGACAAGCTCAAGGGTCGCCGCATTGTCGCCTATTCGGAGGAGGAGCGGCCGAAGGGATCGAACGTCGTCGATCTCATGGAGGCCCTGCGTAAGAGCGTTGGCGGTGGCAAGAAGGCGCCGGCAAAGGCTGCTTCCAAGGAGCCGGCGTCCAAGGAGCCAAAGCGACGGCCGAAAGCGAAGCCGGCGCGTCGGCGCGCTGGATAGCGGATTGCAGCGATGGCGGCAAAAAAACTCTCCGAATATCAGGCCCGCCGCGACTTCACGAAGACTGCAGAGCCGAGCGGCAAGAGCAAGATCAAGCCGGCGGAGTACCCGCGCTTCGTCATCCAGAAGCACGACGCGACGCGCCTCCACTACGACCTGCGCCTCGAGGTCGATGGCGTGTTCAAATCCTGGGCCGTGACACGCGGACCATCACTCGATCCGAGCGACAAGCGCCTCGCCGTTGAGGTGGAGGATCATCCGCTCGACTATGGCGACTTCGAGGGAACGATCCCCAAAGGTGAGTATGGCGGTGGCACTGTCATGCTGTGGGATCGCGGCTTCTGGATGCCAGAAGGCGACAAATCCGTCGACACGATGCTGCGCGATGGCGATCTCAAGTTCGTGGTCGCCGGCGAGAAGCTGAAAGGGAGCTGGGTGCTCGTGCGCATGGCGGGCGATCGCTACGGCGGCAAGCGGACGAACTGGCTGCTCATCAAGCATCGCGACAAATGGGCTCGCACAAACTCACAAGCGGACGTGCTGAAGAAGGATCGTTCGGTCGCCTCGGGTCGAACCATGGCGCAGATCGCAGCGGGCAAAGGCGAGAGCCCGAGCGCGTTCATGAATAGAGGCGCGCGGGCCTTCAAGCCGGACGCCGTATGGAGCACAAACGAGAAGCCCGCGACGCCTGTGCGACGTGCCGCGGCGCGCGCGAGCAGCAGCGCCAAGCGTACAGCGCCCAAAGGCGATGATCCTTTGCTCGGCATTGCCATTTCCAAGCCGGACAAAGTGCTCTGGCCGGCGGAGGGCGATACGCGCGCCGTCACCAAGCTCGATCTCGCCCACTATCTTGCCGAAGTCGGCGCCTGGATGCTTCCCCATATCGAGGGAAGGCCCTGCTCACTGCTGCGCGCTCCGGACGGCATAAATGGACAGACGTTCTTCCAGCGTCACGCCAAGCTGGGACTCGACGAGATCACGGAAGTGAAGATTTCCGGCGACCGCGAGCCCTATGTCCAGATCGATACGGTCGAAGGGCTCATCGCCATGGGGCAGATGGGGACGCTGGAATTCCATCCCTGGAACAATGCGCCCGGCAAGCCCGATGTGCCGGGTCGCCTCGTCTTCGATCTCGATCCCGGACCAGAAGTTCCGTTCGACGATATCGTTGCAGCCGCCCGTGAGCTGAAGAAGCGCGTGGAGGCCTGCGGGCTCGTTGCCTTCTGCAAAACGACGGGCGGCAAGGGTATTCATGTCGTCACGCCGCTGCGCGTTGCGGCGCGCGACGGTATCGGTTGGGATGAAGCCAAGATGTTTGCGCAGACGATCTGCGCGAGCATGGCCGAGGAACAGCCCGATCGCTATCTCATCAAGATGACGAAAGCACTGCGCGGAGGGCGCATCTTCCTCGATTACCTGCGCAACGACACGAAGTCGACGGCCGTGGCGCCGCTCTCGCCGCGCGCGCGTCCCGGGGCGACCGTGTCCATGCCGCTGACCTGGCAACAGGTGCGTCCCGGCCTCGATCCCAAGCGCTTCACAATCTGGACGGCGCCGAAGCTGCTCGCCCGCTCGCCTGCCTGGCGTGAGTACAACACGAGCGCTCGATCATTGAAGGTCGCCATCAAGAAGCTGATCGGATAGGCCACTTTGTATGGCGCGCGCATTGCAGAAGCACAGCACGCTGAAGCTGCCCATTCGCGGTAGCAAAGCCGGGCCGCTCCCAGATTTCGTCGCACCTTGTCTCGCGCAGCGTCAGAAGAATGTGCCGGAGGGCGCGCAATGGGTGCATGAGATCAAGTTCGATGGCTATCGCCTGGAAGCGAGAATCGAGCGCGGAAGCGTCACGCTGCTCACGCGCAACAACCTGGACTGGACAAAGCGCTTCTCGCGCGTTGCGAAGTCGTTGACGGCGCTCGATGTCGAGACCGCACTCCTCGACGGCGAGGTCGTTGTGATGCGCGAGGACGGTACGACGAGCTTTTCGGAGCTGGTGGCGGACCTCAAGGCCGGCATCGGATCGCGCATGATCTACTATGCCTTCGACCTTCTTTATCTCAATGGTATCGACCTTCGCGGCGCACCGCTCATCGAACGCAAAACGCTGCTTGCGAAGCTCCTGAAAGGCCGCAAAGCTGGTACGTTGCGCTTCAGTGAGCACTTCACCACCGAAGGGCACGAAATGCTGGACAGGGCCTGCGAACTGGGCCTCGAAGGCATCATTTCAAAGCGCGCCGACAAGCCCTACCGCTCGGGACGAACTGGCGACTGGATCAAGATCACCTGCCATCTGACGGACGAGTTCGTGATCGGCGGCTACCTCGATTCGACAGCGCAAAAGAAAGCCGTAGGCGCGCTCGTCATGGGGCGGTATCACCGCGGCCATCTGCAGTACATGGGTCGCGTCGGGACAGGATTCAGTCGCACAACGGCAGCCGAGTTGTGGAAGACTGCGCAGCCGCTGCGTCGGACGACACCGCCTTTTGCGGACAAGCTCGATGCGGAGCAGCGTCGCGGCGTGATCTGGCTGCGGCCCGAACTTGTCGCGCAGGTCGAATATCGCGCCTTGACGGGGGATGGTCTGCTGCGTCATGCCGCCTTCAAGGGGCTCCGCGAAGACAAGTCCGCCGAAGAGGCAAGCGACGCGCTCTGATACAACACCTGCAGGAGTTCCGTATGGACGAAGCCTCGATCGACCGCGAGACCATGGGACGGCTCGCAAAAGCTCTCACATTCATATGTGGGGCCGATGACCCAACAGTGAAGGCCCTCAAGGTGGCAGAAGAAACCGGCACGGTGCGTGATGTCGCGCACGCCCGCAAATTGTTTCTCCGGCTGAAGTCCAGCGATCGTCGCGCCGCGCTGGCCATGATCGCCGAATAACGGAGCGATCAGTCCAGAGAAAGCGCCTCGTTGATGGCACTCTGGATACCGCCGCCCATTACTGGTCCACCTCCTGCAACATAAATGGCCTCGCCGATTGCGACCGGCCTTCGACAACGCAGACACCCACGTGGTTGGCGCAGATCGGTAGCGGCGGCCCTTCGAGCTACTGATATCTCTCGCCGTCGGAACGCAGCATCCGGCCATTGCGGGGAAGCCGAGAGGTCTGCGAGCCGCAAAGCTATGCAAGATCGGACATTTGCCTAAGCGCAGTCGAAGATGCTTTCGATATCGCAGTTTGCCTGCGCCCTATGTTACTGCGATCGCGCCCGGCTGTGATACGGCGAGGGGTATTGGTTCAGGCCTCAGGCCAACAAAGGAGACGTGCGTCGTGAAAGTCGTAACACTGAAGGATATTCCGAACCTGCCGGCCCCGGGCGCGGCCGAGCAGACCCCAGGCTGGACCGGGCCGGTCGCAAGGACCCGACAGACCATCCTCGAAGCGGGCGACTCGAAGGACTTCACCTGCTCGATCGTGAACTTCAGCCAAGGCTGCAACACCGGATGGCATATCCACGACTGCGATCAGATCCTGATCGTGACGTCGGGCTCCGGCATCGTGGCGATGGAGAACGAGCAGCGCGAGATCAACGTCGGCGATGTCGCGCACATCAAGGCCGGCGAGCGCCAGTGGCACGGCGCCAAGGCCGACTCGACCATGGGCCACATTACGATCATGCTCGTCGGCGCCGATACGAAGTGGGGCTGATCGCCTAAAGCCCGACACGAGTTATCGATGCCATGGCCAAGGCCATGGCATCGACATTTTGGCGGCTGGGAGCTTCGCAGCGAAGCTCGATGCCTCAACGCAATTTTCGAAGCAACTGGGCTAGCTTGCGAAACGCGGCTCGCTGTCCTGCTGAATTTTTCTCCGATCCGACGGCATTCCCGGCCGAATACTTCGCGTCACGCGCTTGTGAATAAGCCCGCCACGCTGCCCTCCGGCATCACCGATATAGTCAGCACACGACTCCAAAAATTTGCGACCGCAGCGAACCAACAACGCTGCCGGCTGGGCCGTAGAGCCTGGCACGACAAGAGAGTCGTTGCCGTCTGTGTCCGTAATGGCATTTGCGTCAAAGGAGGAAAACCATGGCAAACTTACGGGTGAACGGGCAGGAGCGCGCCTACGACGGCGATCCGTCGATGCCGCTTCTGTGGTACCTGCGCGATGAGCTGAGCCTCACAGGTACTAAGTTCGGTTGCGGGGCAGCACTTTGTGGCGCGTGCACGGTGCACATCGACGGCGAAGCCGCACGATCATGCGTCACGCCAATGGCCTCCGTCGCGGGCAAGAACATCGTCACCATCGAGGGGCTGCACCCCAAGGGTGAGCACCCGCTGCAGATCGCCTGGCGGGATCTTGGCGTGCCGCAATGCGGCTACTGTCAGACTGGGCAGATCATGCAGGCGGCATCGCTGCTGAGCAAGAAGCCAGCACCCACCGATGCAGAGATCACGGAATCCATGACGGGCAACCTCTGTAGATGCGGCTGTTATCAGCGCATCCATGCGGCCGTGCGCGCCGCAGCGAAGGGGGTGTGACATGACAGAGCTCAACACACATTCCCAAATCGTCCTCACGAATGTCAGCCGACGCGGTCTGTTGAAAGGTATTGCAGCGACCGGCGGATTCGTCCTGGCAGCGCAGCTTCCGGCAGTTCGCGGCGCGCTCGCAGCGTATCCGACAGGCGCCGATGCAATGCCGAACGGTGTCGTCAGCAATCCGAAAGTGTTCATCTCCATTGGTGGCGACGGCAAGGTGAGCATCATCGCCGCTCGCGCCGAGATGGGAAACGGTGCTGCTCGTACAGCACTCCCGATGATCGTCGCTGACGAGCTCGAGGCGGACTGGGCGCGCGTGCGTGTCGTGCAGTCGCCGGGCGACGAGAAGACGTACGGCAACCAGGACACCGACGGCTCACGCAGCGTGCGCCACTGGATACAGCCCATGCGCCAGTGCGGTGCCGCAGCCCGGCAGATGCTGGAGACGGCGGCTGCCAAGAAGTGGGGCGTCGACGTCGGCGAGGTGCAGGCCACATTCCACGAGGTCGTGCATAAGCCATCGGGGCGTAAGCTCGGTTATGGCGAGCTAGCCGGTGATGCTGCTGCTCTGCCGGTGCCTGCCGCAGACAAGATCAAGCTCAAAGATGCGAGCGCCTTCCGCTACATCGGAAAGGGGACGGTACGGATCGCGGATATCGACGACATCACTTCCGGCAAAGCGCTCTACGGCCAGGATGTGGTGCTGCCGGGCATGAAGTTCGCGGTCATCGCCAGGCCACCAGTACTGGGCGGCAAAGTGGCTTCGCTGGATTCGAGTGCGGCGCTGAAGGTTGCGGGCGTCGAGAAGGTCGGGACGCGCCAGCCGACGCCCGCACCCTACAAGTTCGGGCCGCTCGGCGGCGTTGCCGTCATCGCGAAGAATACCTGGGCCGCACTCCAGGGCCGGGAAGCGTTGAAGAACACCTGGGACGATGGCCCGAACAAGACCCACGACTCCAAAACCTACAGGGCCGAGCTGGAGGCGGCGGTCAAGAAGCCCGGCAAGATGGAGCGCAACGAGGGCGATGTCGACAAGGCACTGGCCTCGGCGGCTCGCGTTATCACTGCCGAGTACTACGCGCCGCACCTCGCTCACGCGACCATGGAGCCGCCGGCTGCCGCTGCTCGCATGAGCTACGGCAAGTGGGAGCTATGGGCTCCCGTGCAGAGCCCTGGTCAGGCACGCGATGACGTCGCTGCTGCGCTCGGCGTGGCGCCGGCGGAAGTGGTCATGCATACGACCCTGCTCGGCGGTGGCTTCGGTCGCAAGTCGAAGTGCGATTACGCGATCGAGGCGGCGTTGCTGTCGCGCGAGCTCGGCGGCGCGCCGGTCAAGGTCGTGTGGACGCGCGAGGACGATCTGCGGCACGGCTTCTATCACACCGTGACGGCGGAGCGCTTCGAAGCGGGACTCGATGCGAGCAACAAAGTCGTTGCCTGGCGCCATCGCAGTGCCGCGCCCACATTCCTCTCCACGTTCATACCCGATCCGAAGCATCCATCGGATATCGAGCTCGGCATGGGGTGGGTGGACACGCCATTCAACGTGCCGAACATGCGCATGGAGAGTGGCGCGGCACAATCGCACGTGCGGGTCGGCTGGTTCCGGTCGGTCAACAACGTTGTGCACGCCTGGTCGATCCAGTCGTTCATCGCAGAGTTGGCGCATCAGCTCGGCAAAGATCCGAAGGACTACCTTCTGGAGATGATCGGCCCCGCCCGGATCGTCGATCCGAGCAAGCAAGTGACGACGCCGTGGTGGAACTACGGCGAGCCGGCAGGGTCGTTCCCTGTCGACACAGGACGATTGCGGCGGGTGGTCGAGCTGGCTGCGGAAAAAGGCGAATGGGGCAAGAAGCTGCCGAAGGGCCAAGGCCTCGGCATCGCCGCGCACCGCAGCTTCGTCAGCTTCATCGCAACGGTCGTGCACGTGGCCGTCGACGAGAAAGGTACGATCTCGATCCCACGTGTCGATACGGCGATCGACTGCGGCTACTGCGTGCATCCCGAACGCGTAGCATCGCAGATGGAAGGCGCCGCGGTGATGGGCCTGACACTCGCCAAGTACGGCGCGATTACGCTCAAGAATGGAGCCGTGGAGCAATCGAACTTCCACGACTTCCAGCTCGCGCGGATCAACGAGTCACCACTCGATACAAGGGTGCACATCGTTCCGCACGGCATTGATGTGCCGCCGAGCGGCGTGGGTGAACCCGGCGTGCCGCCGTTCGCACCGGCGCTGTGCAACGCCATCTTCGCCGCTACCGGAAAGCGCATCCGCGAGCTGCCGATTGGCTCTCAGCTTGCATAAGGCGAATGCGCAGTCGAGGGCGAGACACGTCTCGCCC
>JAEZAW010000084.1 GCA_023430315.1 Pseudomonadota bacterium
GAACGCTCCGGCCAGCAGCCGGATCGCGAGCGTGGGTTCTCGCGTGACGGTCGTCCAACTGACGGGCCGCGCTTCGGCGGTAATGATGGACCACGTGAGGGCCGTTGGCAGCGGCCCTCACGCGTCGGGCCGGAGCGTTTGGATGAAGTGAAGAAGGGCCGCGTTGAACGTGTCGAAGGTGGCCGTCGCGTGATCGAGGAGCCGGGTAACCGGGTCATCATTCGCGATCAGGGCCGCATGGTCATCCGCCGTGACGAGGGCCGCGCCTTCGAGCGCTTCAGTCCGAACGCGCGGTCGCGGGATCTCGGTGAAGGCCGCCGCGAGACGTGGTTCGAGCGTCCCGACGGCTCGCGCGTCTACACCGAGGTCGACCGTAACGGCCGCATCCTACGCCGCTGGCGTCGCGATCGCGGTGGCCGCGAGGTCGTCTTCATCGACAATCGTCGCTTCTATCGCGATGTCGGTATCGGCATTGGTGTCGGCGCGCTGGGCATCGGTGTTGGCCTCGCGCTCGCGCCGCCGCAAATCTCGATCCCGCGCAATCGCTATATCGTCGACTACGAGGAAGCCTCGGACGACGACCTCTACGAGGCGCTGTCGGCGCCGCCGGTCGGCCGTCTCGAGCGCGGTTATTCGCTGGACGAGATCCGCTACAGCGCATCACTGCGCGACTACATGCGCCGCATCGACCTCGATACGGTCAACTTCGAGTTCGGCTCGTTCGAGGTCGCGCAAGACCAGTATCCGAAGCTCGAGCGTCTCGCGCGTATCGTTCAGCGGATGCTGGAGCGCAATGAGGCCGAGGTGTTCATGATCGAGGGTCACACGGACGCTGTCGGGTCGGATGAGGATAACCTCACGCTGTCCGACCGGCGTGCCGAGGCAGTGGCCGACATTCTCGTCTCCGAGTTCGGCATTCCGGTCGAGAACCTCGTCACGCAGGGCTATGGCGAGCAGTACCTGAAGGTCCCGACGGAGGCGCCTGAGCGACTGAACCGTCGCGTCGCCTTCCGTCGTATTACGCCGTTGCTCGGCGATCTACGCGACCGTTAGTTCGTTCCCGCAGATACAAAGAGGGGAGCCCCGGTTCAGCCGAGGGCTCCCTTCGCATTTTAGCGCTGTCGTTCAGTTACCGTTGCCACCCGAGCGCAGTGATTTCGAGAAATCGTAGATCAGCAGCGCCATGACAAAGATCACGATAATGATCAGCGGCGGGGCGGGCACCCAGACGAGCATGAAGCTCAGAAATCCAATGACCATCGCAATGCCGATGATCCCCGTGATGAAGTTGGTCACTTGCGCCTCCTTTGGCCGCTGGGACGGCTAGAGCTTTTCGCTGATGACGGCGATTTGGGACGCTTGGCGCCTCCCGCGAGGTGACGAGACAGCCAGCGCGCGGTTCGGAGCAGGCGGGCGTCGTTGCCGCGTCGGCCGATGAGCTGGACGCCGATCGGCATTCCGTTCGGGCCTTCAAGCAACGGCAACGAGATGGCCGGCGTGCCGAGATACGTCCAGAGCGAGCAGAAAATCGGATTGCCGGTTGCGGTGCCGACAGGGGCCTCTCCTGGCGCCGAAGCTGTCAGAATGGCGTCGTACTCGTTGAACAGGTCGTCGAGCATCCGATTGTAGGTCTCGGCGGCAGCGATCGCTTCGAGATAGTCGTGCGCGGTGTACTGCTGGCCTCGCTTGAGGAGATCGCGAAGCTGCTGGCTCAGCGCGTCGCCGCCCTTGGCGAGATCACGGCGGAAGTTGTGCGCCATGTCGCTGGCCATGATGATGCCCTGGAAGTCAATGCCGCGATCGAATGAGGCGCCGATATCAACCGGTTGGACAATGTCGCCGAGCGCGTCAACGAGCTCCGAGAACGCCTCCTCAAGCACAGGTTCGGCGGCCTTCCACGCCGGCCCTTTCACAAAGGCGAGGCGAGGTGGCAACGGTGGCTCGCTGGCGGCGGTGGCCGCGAGTTGGGGTGCTGCGATCGGGCGCGTGTCAGGGTCTTCCCCGTCGTGACCCGCGAGCACATCCGCAACGATCGCTGCGTCGACAACCGAGCGGGCGAAGACGCCGACGTGATCGAGGGCACGCGAAAGCAGCATCGCGCCCGTGCGCGGGATCAGCCCATGAGTCGGCTTGAAGCCGACGACTCCGCAAAAGGCTGCGGGGCGGATGACCGAGCCGTTCGTCTGCGAGCCGATGGCGGCTGGTACCATGCCGGCTGCGACGGCGGCTGCCGATCCGCTCGACGATCCGCCTGGCGTGCGCGCCGGATCATGAGGATTGCGCGTCTTGCCTGGATGGAAATACGCGTACTCGGTGGTCACCGTCTTGCCGAGGATAACCGCGCCGGCAGCGCGCAGGCGTGCGACGGCAGCCGCATCCGTGCGCGGCGTCCGGCCCCGCCAGAGCGCCGAGCCGAATTCGGTCGGGTAGTCGGCCGTATCGAAGATATCCTTGATACCTACGGGCACGCCGTGCAGAGGCCCGAGTGTCCGGCCGGTCATACGGTGATGGTCGGCCATCTGTGCCTGGCGACGCGCGTGCTCAGGGTCGAGAAAGGCCCAGGCCTCGATCCTCTCATCGACCTCGCGTATGCGGCTGAGGCAGTCCTCGACGAGCTCGACAGACGAGATGCGGCCATCGCGGATCGCCGCTGCCGCATCCGCCACGCCGAGTTCCGAGTGCTTCATGTGTCATGCCTCAGCGTCATGAGCCGCCATCTAGCGTGCGCCGTAGAGATAATCGGGCAGCCAGAGGGCGAGACCGGGGAAGATGTAGACCAGGAACATGGTCAGGAACACCATATAGACGAATGGCAGCGCGCCTCGGAAGATGTGCGTGAGCTGCACCTGAGGCGGCGCGACGCCCTTGAGATAGAAGGCAGCCATCGCAACCGGCGGCGTATTGAAGGCCGTCTGCGTATTGAGCGCCACGAGGATGCCGAAGAAGATCGGGTTGATGCCGAAGTCATCCAGGAGCGGCAGGAAGATCGGCACGAAGATCACGATGATTTCCGTCCACTCGAGCGGCCATCCGAGAAGGAAGATGATCACCTGAGTAAGGACGAGGAACATCGTCGGCGTGAGGTTGAGACCGAGGATGAAGCTCTCGATGACCTGCTGGCCGCCGAGCAGTGCGAAGACCGAAGAGAACGTCCACGAGCCGATGAAGAGGTAACACACCATCGCCGCGGCGCGGGCCGTCAGGTAGACGGATTCTTTCAGCATCTCATAGTTGAGTGCGCGATAGACGGCCGCGAGCACCAGACTGGCCAACGCGCCGGCGGCCGCCGCCTCCGAGGGCGTGGCAAGGCCGAACAGAATGGCACCGAGCACGCAGACGATGAGCAGTGCCAAAGGCAGGAATGATGTCGTGAGCGCCCAAATGACTTCGCTGAGCGGAATGTCCGTTTGCTCTTTCGGTAGCTTAGGGGCGAGTGCGGGATTAATTATCGCACGCACGATGATGTAGGCGATGTAGAGTCCGGCAAGCAGGAATCCAGGAATGAACGCGGCAGCGTAGAGCTTGACCGCCGACACACCCGCGGTCGCTGCGTACACGATGAGCAGAATGCTCGGCGGGATGAGAATGCCGAGGCAGCCACCAGCGCAGACGACGCCCGACGAGAGCTTGACATCGTATCCTGCGCGCAACATGGCTGGAAGGGCGAGCAATCCCATCAACGTCACCACCGCGCCGACGATGCCCGTCGCGGTCGCGAACATCGCGCAGGTGATCATCGTGGCGACGGCGAGCGCGCCGGGCACGCGCGACATCGAGATCTGCAGCGCGTGGAACAGTCGATCGAGGATGTTGGCGCGTTCGACGAGGTACCCCATGAACAGGAACAACGGCACGGCTATGAGTGTGTCGTTGGACGTCACCTCGAACGTCTTCTGCACGAGCAGAGTAAAGACGCGGTTCTCGAAGAGCGCCTGCCCCGGCACGAAGTAAGCGTAGTAGCCGAACCCGACGCCCATGGCGATCAGGGTGAAGGCGATCGGGAAACCAAGCATGATGATGAAGATGAACAATCCCAGCATCGTCATGCCAACTTGCGGGTCGGTCATGCTCAGGCCCCCCTGCCCGAGTTTTGAGGCGTTTGCCCCTGTTGTTCCTGGTGCTGAAGCTCGCGGATGACAATGCTCTCCGTCTCTTCCACGTCATGAAGCCGCTGCGGCCAGGCACCTTCGCGGATGCAGATTATGCAGCGGATGATTTCGGCAATGCCCTGCAGAAGCAGGAAGACGCCGGTAGCCGGGATCAGCGCTTTCAGCGGAAAGATCGGGATGCCGGCAGGGCTGAAGATGCTGACTTCCTTGAAGCGGATCGACGTGGCGGCGTAGTTCCAGCCCGAGTAGATCAGTGCGATGACCGCCGGCAGGAAGAAGATGATGTAAAGCACGAGATCGAAGCTCGCCTGTTTGCGCGGCGAGAAGAACCTGTAGAGGACATCGGCGCGCACATGCCCGCCGCGCGAGAGCGTGTAGGCTCCGGCCATGAGGAACATGGCGCCGTAGTTGATGTAGCTGAAATCAAAAGCCCATGTCGTCGGCGCGCGGAATACGTAGCGCACGAGCACCTCGTAGCTAACGCCGAGCGTGAGGACCATGATCAGCCATGCGAAGGACTTTCCGACCCAGGTGCTCAGGGAGTCGATGAAGAAGAGAAAGTTTTTCATGTCGGATTCATCCGCGATGAGCTTCGCATGACCTGCTCCGGTCAAAACATCGGGCGGCGTGAGTATGCGCCGCCCGATACTTCCAGGCATCGATTGCCGATGAGATTTAGATCTTCAGCACGCCCGGGAAGTGATGCTCGAAGGCGCCGCGATAGTCGGTGGCGTTGTACATGTTGTAGTACACGACGCGGCGGACCCAGGCTTTTTGCGACTCCATTACCTTCTTCATGAAGGGATCTTTCTCGAGACCGGCGATCAGGCCATCCCACGCCTTGATCTGGGCGTCGAAGACTTCCTTCGGCGTGCGCACGACGTTGACCTTGTCCTTACTGATCAGCTCCTGCAGGTCCTTCGAGTAGTAGTCCATGGCCTTCCACTCGTTGGCTGAGGAGACGGCCTCGGCGGCGTACTGCAGGATGGCCTTGTGCTCGGCCGGCAGGGCATCGAACTTGCCCTTGTTGAACATGATCTCGAAGTATTCGGTCGCCTGATGGTGGCTGCCCATCATGTAGTTCTTGGCGACGTCCTGGGCGCCGAAGCGGCGATCGGATGTCGGGTTGTTGAATTCGAAGCCATCGATGACGCCGCGTTCCATGGCCGGCACGATCTCGCCGCCTGGAAGCTGGGCTACCGATGCGCCCATGGCCTGGAAGAGATCGGCGGCAAGGCCGACAGTGCGGTACTTGAGGCCTTTGATCTGATCCACCGACGTGATCGGCTTCTTGAACCATCCGAGCGGCTGCGTCGGCATGGGCATGGCGAAGAAACTGACGATATTGACCTTCATGATCTGCGACTGCAGCTCATGGAAGAGCTCGCGTCCGCCGCCATTGTGAATCCAGCCGAGGCCCTCGTTGGCATTGAAACCGAACACCGGCCCTGTGCCGAACAGCGACGCGGCCTTGTGCTTGCCGTACCAGTAGACGGTGACCGTGTGCGCGCCGTCGATCTGGCCGCCATGGACGCCGTCGAATACCTGGAAGGGATGCACGACTGCGCCGCCGACGAGATAGTCGATCTTCAGGCGGCCGCCGGCCATCTTGTTGACGCGCTCGACGTAGTCCTGGGCCATCTCGTTGAAGACGTCCTTGGCGCCCCAGGAGCCCTGCATTTTCAGGGTTGCGGTCTGGGCGCGCGAGACGTTCGGCATGGCGACGGTGCCTGCCGCGGCTGCGGCGGCTAGCGCGCCGCCTTTGAGAAAGCGGCGTCGATTGACGCGTGTAGACTCCGTAGTCTTGGTCATGGGCCTTCCTCCTGAATGGGCCGGTCGATGCCGACGCTCGTTGTTGAGCGAAACATGGCACGCTGGTATGCCACATGCAAGGCTCAGGGGCCGCGCTGGAGGAGAACTAACTCGACATTAGTATGATGCGGAATTTGTGCGGTGCGGTGGAGCCGCGCGCAGGAAAATCCAGTCGAGCAAGTGACCGGAAGCAGTTCGCTTCTGCAGCATTCAGCTCCAATGGCGGAGCGCGGCAAGAATGATCGTGATGGAGACCGCACACGATCGCAGCCGCGAAGGCTTCATTGACCGTTCGGAGGACGCTGGGCCACTAAGCGCTCTGCGTCGTCGATGAGATCGATCTTCCCTTTCATCGCCTCTCGTAGGAGGAGGCAGCCATCCGATGACGTGATGAAGTTGTTGTAGGCACGGGCCGCGAAGAAGTAGGGGGCGAATGCCAGAATGGTGTCGCTCAGCGGGACAGGCCTTTGCAGCCGTTCCGCTTCGAACGCCTTCATAAATTGAGCACGAGCAGGAGGCGGCAGAGACGCGATCTGGAGCGCGTATGCGGGATACTCGTAGGCAGCCTGGGTTTGCACCCCGCTCCCGAAAGACTGATGCATGACGCTGTGGACGACCTCGTGCACGACAAGACTTTTGTAGAAGTCGGTGGGTGGCAGCTCATCATAGGGTGTGCCGTGCATCAAGTCGGGGAGGCCGTCGAGGGACGTGAGGATGATGTGCCTCTCTCTGAGATCGTAGTAGCCGAAGATCGGTCCGGCGAGCGGGTGGCGAACCTCGGCACGAATCCTAACGTCGATGGTCTCACGGGGCCGAATTCCGCAGAGCGCGAGAAGGGCCAGCGCCTGATGTGCGCCAGCACAGACGAGCTCGCGCTCGCGCCGTGTCGCCGCCGAGACCTCGATATCTATGTCAGCGGCGCTGCACGTATCGCGAGCAATGGCTGGGACTGGCAAAAAGGCCACCGCGGCGCAGATCAGTGATGAAGCTATGAAAGCGTTAAATGGCATTGAGCGCATGGGGCTGCTCCTTTTTGCCCATTGCAGCGGCTTACTGTCCGCGCATCAGAGCGAGGCAGCATCAATGCAACGTGATCCACTCGTAAAAGCGATTGAAATGAGTTCGGCATTCTGCGGCGGCGCCGCCCGCTTGAATGCATTTCCAATGAATAGTCGGCTATTGGGAAAGCCTATTCGCGGGTCGCAACGCTCAGTTTTAACTTCCTATTTTTGTGATTTGCTTCGGTGAGTGTGCGGCAGATAGTTGGAATGGACAAATGCGGTCGCGTGGGCAATGCGGCCCAAAATCAATGCAAACTACGAGGCGAACATGAGCAGTTTGCGACAGATGCGGCTCGGCGCGTTCATGCGGCCGGTCAGCATCCATACGGCGGCCTGGCGCTATCCCGGCGGCTCGCCGGATGCGAATTTCAACTTCACACACCTGAAGCGTTTTGCGCAGAAGCTCGAGCAGGGGAAGTTCGACGCCTTCTTCATGGCCGATCACCTTGCCGTGCTCAACATGCCGATGGAGGCTCTGAAGCGCAGCGCGACAGTCACATCCTTCGATCCTCCGACGCTGCTGCCGGCGCTCGCTGTCGTCACCGAGCACCTCGGGCTTATCGCGACGGCATCGACAACCTTCGATCAGCCCTATCACGTCGCTCGGCGTTTCGCGGCGCTCGATCATCTGAGCGGCGGTCGCGCCGGCTGGAATGTCGTTACGACGTCGAACCCGGACGCGGCGCTGAATTTCGGGCTCGATGAGCACGTCGAGCACGGCGAGCGCTACGATCGCGGGCGCGAGTTCGTCGACGTGGTGACCGGACTCTGGGACAGCTGGGCGGATGACGCCTTCATCCGCGACGTCGAGAGTGGCATTTTCTTCGATCCTGAGAAGATGCACGTGCTCAATCACAAGGGGCCGCACTTCTCGGTGCGCGGTCCGCTCAATGTGGCGCGTCCGATTCAGGGCTGGCCGGTGATCGTTCAGGCAGGCGCCTCCGAGGCCGGCCGTCAGCTCGCGGCCGAGACCGCCGAGGTCATCTTCGCGGCACCGGGCAATCTTGCGGGCGGTAAGAGCTTCTACGCCGACGTCAAAGGCCGCATGGACAAGCTCGGACGCGCGCGCGACCACTTGAAGATCCTCCCCGGCGCACTGGTCGTCGTCGGGGATACAGTCGAGGAGGCGCGGGCCAAGCGGGCGCTCCTCGACAGTCTCGTGCATTACGAAAGCGCGATCGCTTCGCTTTCCATTTCGCTCGGCCATGATGCCTCGAAATTCGATCCCGACGGCCCTCTGCCGGATATTCCCGAGACGAACCAGAGCAAGAGCGGTCGCGAGCGGGCGATTGCGCTGGCGCGGCGCGAGAACCTCACCGTGCGCCAGCTTGCGCAGCGCTTCGGCGGCTATGCGGGCTTGTCCTTCGTCGGGACGCCCAAAACTATCGCCGATGAAATGGAGCAGTGGCTCGTCGAGGACGGCAGCGACGGTTTCAACATCATGTTCCCGTACCTGCCCGCCGGGCTCGACGATTTTGTCGACCGGGTTGTCCCGGAGCTGCAGCGGCGCGGGATCTTCCGTCGCGAGTACGAGGGGCGCACCTTGCGCGAAAACCTCGGCCTGCCGCGCCCGCCGAACAAGTATTTCCCGGATTGAATAAGCATCTGAGAAACACTTCGTTGGCTGAGGACAGAAAGCCCATACATTGGCAGTGTCGGCCCCTGCAGGGGCTGGCCGCGGTGATTTGGGCCAAGAGACTTGCGCCGCGTCATCAAACGCTAAGATTTCGCGAGCGGCGCTTGCGAACTCCTGATCAGAAGG
>JAEZAW010000126.1 GCA_023430315.1 Pseudomonadota bacterium
GCCTTTCTTCTCTACTTCGATGCCGCGACCCGAACGCTCAAGACTTACGACGGCCGCGAGACAGCACCTGCCGCAGCAAAGCCGAGCCGCTTTCTCGGCGCGGACGGCAAGCAGATCCCCTTTGCGACGGCGATCGCGTCGGGTGCTGCCGTTGGCGTACCGGGTGCGCTCGCCATGCTCGAGCTTGCCCATCGTCAGCAGGGCCGCTTGCCGTGGTCGCGGCTCTTCGCGCCGGCGATCGCACTCGCGCGCGAGGGCTTCCTCGTGTCGCCGCGACTTTCCCTGATGCTCGACTGGATGGGTGCCGAGGCTTTCGCGCCGGCGGCGCGGCGCTACTTCTTCGATGCGCGCGGAAAAGCTTGGGGATCAGGGCATAAGCTGCGCAATCCGGAGTTTGCCGAGACGCTGGAGCTTATCGCGCGCGATGGCGCGCGAGCCCTGCACGAGGGGCCAATCGCCGATCGCATCGTTGCCGCCGTCGCGGCTGCACCGTCGCCTGCAGGAGATATCACGCGCGCCGACCTCGCGAGCTATCAGCCGCGCGAGCGCGAGGCCATTTGCGTGCCCTATCGCGATTTCAGAGTGTGCGGCATGGGCCGCCGTCATCCGGCGCACATACAGTCGGTCAGACGTTGCGCATGATCGAGCCCTTCGATCTTGGCCGTGGTCCGAGCGCCGCGCTCAATGCGCGCGCACTGCACATCATCGCGGAAGCGGAGAAGCTCGCCTACGCAGACCGCAATAGCTATATCGCAGATCCCGATTTCGTGCGGATCCCTTCGGGTCTGCTCGGGGCAAGCTATCTCGAGCGTCGCCGTTCTCTGATCACGTCGCTACGCGCCGCCGAGCGCGTACAAGCCGGCCAACCTAGCGCCGATGGCGCGCAGCTCTTCGGCGAGGACGCTACCGTTGAAGCTGCGGGGACGAGTCACATCTCGATCGTCGATGGCGCCGGCAATGCTGTGGCGATGACGACGACCATCGAGGCGGCGTTCGGCTCGCGAATCTGGGCAGCCGGCTTTCTGCTCAACAACCAGCTGACCGATTTCTCATTCCGCCCGGCGGACGCGCAGGGCCGGCCGATTGCCAACCGCGTCGAAGGCGGCAAGCGCCCCCGCAGCTCCATGGCGCCAACCATCGTCCTCGACCGGAACGGTGACCTCAAAGCTGTTCTCGGATCGCCGGGCGGAAGCCGGATCATTCTGTACGTGGTGAAATCGCTGGTGGCGCTGATCGACTGGGAAATGGATGCGCAGGCCGCAGCCGCACTCGCGAACTTCGGTAGTCAAGGCCGCGCCTTCGAGCTCGAGTCGACCACGGCATCCGCCTACGAGGTCCTGACGCGGCCTTGGGCGTGGGGCTCGACGATCTGGCAGGCGCTGCGGCTCAAGCCCCTCGGCCACCGCATCGACTTCGATCTCATGACGTCCGGCATGCAGATCGTCGTGCGCCGCGGCCCTGGTCGCCTGGAAAGCGGTGCCGATCCGCGGCGCGAAGGCGTGGCGCTCGGAGACTGAGCGGCCTCAGGTCTTCATCTTGGGATCGAGCCAGTCGCGGAGCGAGTCACCGAAGAGATTGAACCCGAACACGGCGAGCGTGATGGCGAGCCCGGGGAAGATCGCGACCCAGGGCGCGCTCTCGGCATACTCCTGTGCGCCGCCACGCAGCATGAGGCCCCACGCCGGCACCGGCTCCTGCACGCCGAGGCCGAGATAGGAGAGCGACGCCTCGATCAGGATCGCCTGGCCGACCTGCGCGGTCAGGATGATCAGGAACGGCGCCATCACGTTCGGCATCATGTGGCGGAAGATGATGCGCGCGTGGCTGAAGCCGTTGGCGCGCGCCGCGTCCACGTAGGGCATCTCGCGGATGGCGAGCGCACTCGCGCGCACGATGCGTGCGGCGCGCGGGATTACGGGGATCGTGATGGCGATGATGACGTTGAAGACGCCGGTGCCGAAGATGGCAACGACGGCGAGGGCGAGAATGATCAGCGGGAACGCCATGAAGACATCCATGACGCGCTGAAAGAGCAGGTCGAAGCGGCCACCGAAATAGGCCGAAGTTACGCCGAGTATGAGGCCGAGGAAGCAGCCCGCGAAGGACGACACGAAGCCGACGAGGAGCGCGGTGCGCGCGCCGTAGATGATGCGCGAGAGAAGATCGCGGCCGAACTGGTCCGTTCCGAGCCAATGATCCCAGTCGGGCGCGGAGAGCATCGCGCCGAAGTCATTGTCCGTTGGGTCGTAGCTCGTGAGCAGCGGCGCGAATGCCGCCATCACGCACATGGTGACAACGATGAAGCCGCCGAAGGCGCCGAGCGGATTGGCGCGACAGAAGGCGGCAAGCGTGCCAAGCGGCGTCGGCTTGCGCGGTATATCTTCGACGACTGTGCCGGGAGAGGCAGTTTCGGTAGCCATAAGTGCTCTCCACTCAGCGATTGTAGCGAATGCGCGGATCAAGCCACGCATAGCAGATGTCGACCACGAAATTCGTGAATGCGAAGATGGCGACCACCATCATGACCAGGAACTGGGTCATTGCGTAGTCATGATTCAGCACGGACTCGACGAAGAGCTTGCCGAGTCCATTGAGATTGAAGACCTGCTCGGTCACCACGAGACCGCCCATGAGAAATGCAAACTCGATGCCGACCACGGTGACGACGGGCAGCAGCGCGTTCCTCAGCGCGTGGCGGTTGATGACGAGTTTCTCGTAGAGGCCCTTGGCGCGCGCGGTACGCACATAGTCCTCGCGCAGGACCTCGAGCAGCGCCGAACGCGTCATGCGGGTTGCGACGGCCGAATAGCGATAGCCTGTGGCCAGCGCGGGCCAGATCAGCATGGAAAGATTGTACCAGGGGTCCTGCCAGATCGGCACGTATCGGATCGGTGGCATCCAAGCTACTCCGAACCATGCCTTGCTGGTCACGAGGATGCCGAGAATGATGAGAATGCCAAGCCAGAATGACGGCATGGCAATGCCCGCAATCGTGAACGTGCGGACGAAATAATCGATCCACGTATTCTGTTTCACGGCGGCGATGGTGCCGAGTGGTATCGCGATCAGGACCGCCGTCAACGTCGCCATCAGGGCGACCTGCAACGAGAGCTGAAAGCGCAAAGCAATCTCTTCGACGATGGGCCGGTTGGTCCACATCGACTTGCCGAAGTCGAACGTTATCAGGCCTTTGATGAAGGTCCAGAATTGGACGAGCATTGGCTCATCGAGGCCAAGCTCGCGACGGCAATTCAGCAGGACATCCTGAGGGATCGAGCCGCCGCCTGCCGCCAGACGGAGATAGCAGATGTCGCCGGGGATCGTGCGCATGAGTAGAAAGATGAGCACCGCCGCGCCGAACAGCGTCGGGATCATCAGCAAGAGGCGCTTGATCACATAGCGCAGCATCGTCGTCCTCGGTAGCTCGTGAGCGGATCATTTAGCCAATGGGCCACGGCAGTAAGCCGTGGCCCGTTCGTGTCGCGTCAGTCAGCGACGATCACTTGTCGAGCCAGACCACGTCGAGCTGATTGTTGATGTAGTGGCTCGAGCTGATCTTCCAGCCCTTCATGTAAGAGCGATGCGGAATGATGCGATACCACCACAGCGAGATCGAGTTGTGCGCCTCGTCGTCGAGAACGATCTTCTCGAATTCGCGCATGAGCTTCCGCTGCTCAGCAACGTCAGCGGTCTTGTTCATCTTATCGTGGATCGCTTCGAGCTTAGTATTGGTATACCGGCCGTATTGGTCGCCTGCCTTCGTGCCAAGGAACTTGGTCGTATCTGCCAGTGGGTTCACGACCGACTGGCAGTTGAAGTCGAGTGCGACATCGAAGTTGCCGGAGCGGAGCTGAGCATAGAACGGTCCGGTCGCCTCAGCCTTCTGTGTCACCTCGACGCCGATCTGCTTCCACTGATCGATCAGCCACGTGCCGACGATCGTGTAGGGCTGGTCGACGGCGCGGTTCGCGAGCGTAAACTTGAGGTTCTCCTGCCCCGCTTCCTTCAGCAGACGCCGCGCTTCATCGCGCGACTTCTTGATGTCCGGCCCATAGCCGGCCATCTTCTGGAGTTCTTCCTTCGTCGCGGCGAGCGGGTGGTTCGGGAAGACGATGCCGCCGACGGTCTTGACGATGGCGATCTTGGAGAGAGCCGGAGCGCCGCCCCAGCGGTCGACGGCCAGCGTCAGCGCACGGCGCACGCGGGCGTCTTCGAAAGGTTTGCGCTCATGGTTGGGCGACGTGATCAGCAGGCAGTTCCAGTCGCTTTCCTGGACGGTGATGTCCTTGCCGAGTGCGGCAACTAGATCGTCGCGACTCTTGGGCGGAAGACCACGGAACTCGACTGCGGCCTGATCACCGCGGATGGCCTGGACGCGCAGCGTCTGGGTCTTTGCGAAGATGGCCTCGAAGCCGTCGAGGTAGGGCTGACCCTTGTGATGATAGTTGGGGTTCTTCTTGCCGGTGATGCGGGCTCCCGCTTCGCGAATATCGAAGATGAAGGGCCCCGAGCCCATGACGTTCTGCTCGTACCACCGCGGGTCCGCGTCCAGCTTCGCCTTCGAGTAGATGAAGTGGAACGGTGCGGCGAGCGCCGGGATGAATGCGCCCGAGGGGTGCTTGAGCTTGAAGACGACCGTCTTGTCATCCGGAGCGGTGACGCTTTCCACCATCGCCAGCTGAGCAACGCGGGCGCTCGAAATACCTTCCTTCGGGAAGATGATGCGCTGGAACGTGGCCAGGACGTCCTTCGCAGTCAACGCCGAGCCGTCGTGGAACTTGAGGCCATCGCGGATCTTGAAGGTATAGGTCTTGCCTTCGTCCGTCGGCTTCGGCATTTCCGTGCAGATGTCGCACTGGAACTTGTCTGGATTGTCAGGATCCTGCGGATCGGGACGGATGAGTACGCTGTAGAATGGTGCGATCGGATGGATGAGCGCGAATGTCGTCTCGCGATGTCCGTCGAAGCTCGGCGGTTCGTCGGGGACGACGAACTTGAGAATGCCACCGCTCTTTGGCGTCTGAGCGATGACAGGGGCAGCCAGGCCGCCAACAGCAAATGCCGCTGCGAGCGGGAGTGCCAGAATGTTTGTCTTCCACTTCATTCCCAGTCCTCCTCGGTAAACCTTTAAGTCAGGCTTCCATTCTTCTGTTTCTTCACTTGCGTCATGCATTTCGTCCGCTTGGGCACGCCGTCACTGGCGAACATACCATCGCGCACGCACTAGACCTCGCTGCAGGCGACCCAGTGCTTCGGGCCAAGCTCCCGCAGCGCAGGAATTTCCTTGCGGCAGTTCTCGACTGCAATCGGGCATCGCGGATTGAACACACAGCCCGGCGGCGGACGCAGGGGGCTCGGCAGTTCGCCGGTGATGATGCGACGCGGGCGCGTGCGCTCGATGACCGGATCAGGAATGGGTGCGGCTGCCAGCAGGGCCTGCGTGTACGGATGCTTGGGATTGGCGAACAGCTCGTCGGCCGGTGCGTACTCGACGATCTTGCCGAGATACATCACGGCGACCTTGTGCGAGATATGGCGGACGACGGCGAGATCGTGGGCGATGAAGAGATAGCTCAAGCCCAGCTTCTGCTGCAGGCCCTCGAGCAGATTGATCACCTGCCCCTGGATCGAGACATCGAGCGCCGAGACAGCCTCGTCGCAGACGATGAACTTCGGATTGACTGAGAGCGCGCGTGCGATGCCGACGCGCTGGCGCTGGCCGCCGGAGAGCTGGTGCGGATAGCGGTCCGCCATGTACCCGTGCAGCCCGACGAGCGATAGCAGCTCGGCCACGCGATCGTGGATTTTCTCCTTCGGCAGGATCTGATGCACACGCATGGGCTCGGCAATGATCTCGCCGACGGTCATGCGCGGATTGAGCGAGGAGAAAGGATCCTGGAAGATGACCTGCATCTTCTTGCGCACGGCCAGCATCTCGTCCGAGCCGGCTTTGGCGAGATCGGCGCCCTCGAAGAGGATCTTGCCATCGGTCGGATCGTCGAGACGCAGCACCACCCGGCCGAGTGTGGACTTGCCGCAGCCCGATTCACCGACGAGGCCCAGCGTCTCGCCGGGCGCGATGTCGAGCGTCACTTTGTTGACGGCGCGTACGAGCTTCTTCGGCTGGAAGAATCCGCCGCTGATCGGGAAGAACTTCGTCACTTCCTGGAGCTGCAGAATTGGACCGCTCGCGCCGTTCGCCACGGCGCTGATCGCCTCGTGGCTGCTCGCCGCTGGCCGATCGATCTTCTCGAGCTCGCCCGAGCGATGGCAGGCCGCGCGATGGCCCTTCTCGACCTCGACGAGCGGCGGATTGATCTCGCACTTGTCGATCGCAAAGCGGCAGCGCGGCCGGAAGCGGCAGCCCCCGGGGGGCTTCAGCAGGTTCGGTGGCGCGCCTTCGATGGTCTGCAGCCGCATGGCGCGGCCACGGTCGAGGCGTGGGACGGCAGAGAGGAGACCGCGCGCGTAGGGATGGCGCGCGTTGCCGAATACTTCTTCCGCCGTGCCGCTCTCGACGATGCGCGCGGCATACATGACGTTCACGCGATCGGCGTAGCGCGCCACGATCCCGAGATTGTGCGTGATGATGACGACGGCAATGCCCAGACGCCGCGAGAGATCCTTCATCAGCTCGAGGATCTGCGCCTGGATGGTAACGTCGAGCGCCGTCGTCGGCTCGTCGGCGATCAGCAGCTTGGGATTGCACGCGAGGCCGATCGCAATCATCACGCGCTGGCGCATGCCGCCCGAAAGCTGGTGCGGATACTGCTCGAGCCGGCTCTCGGGATCAGTGATGCCGACCAGCGTCAGCAGCTCGACGGCCCGGGCCTTCGCCTCGTCGGGCGTCATCTTCAGGTGAATGAAGAGCGGCTCCATGATCTGAAGCCCGATTTTGAGGACCGGGTTCAGCGAGGTCATGGGCTCCTGGAAGATCATCGAGACGTGATGGCCGCGAATGCGCCTCATCTCGTCGTCGGAAAGCTTGAGCAGGTCGCGGCCGTCGAAGACGATGCTGCCGGACGTGATCTCGGCCGTCTGGGCGAGCAGACGCATAATGGTCAGCGCGGAAACGGACTTGCCGGAGCCGGATTCACCGACGATCGCGACCATCTCACCCGGGTGTACCGTATACCCGACGTTCTCGACCGCGCGCACGAGCCCGTGCGAGGAGCGGAACTGGACGCTCAGGTTCTCGATCTCGAGAACAGGCTTGCCTGTTTTCGCAGCCGTCTGGCCGGATAAGGCTTCACCGCTCAGGGGCCTAACCGCCCCCTCCGCCATCGTCTGCAAACGAACCTCCCTGATACACCCTCGGCAACTCGCTCGCTGTCTGCCGTTTGCGGATGTGGCCTACACATGATCCAAGTAAATTTACATTGCGGTCTTTTCGCAGGGAATGCAACCCGGTGTCCAGACATTTGGCCGGATGGTTGAGACAGCCCAAATACGCTGCAGCGCACCCTCCTTTGGGAGGGTGCGCTGACGAATACTTTGACCGCTTTTTGTGACAGTGCTGGAAGCGTCGACGGGTTAGAAAAGCCCCTCGATCTGGCCCGCCTCGTTGAAACGGATCGTCTCGGAGGCTGGAACCTTGGGCAGCCCGGGCATGGTCATGATCTCACCGCAGATTGCGACGATGAACCCGGCACCGGCGGAGAGTCGCACCTCGCGGATCGGCACGACGTGGTCGACCGGCGCGCCGCGCAGGTTGGGGTCCGTCGTGAACGAGTACTGGGTCTTGGCCACGCAGATCGGCAGATTGCCGTAACCCATGTCCTCCCAGGTCTTGAGCTGATCGCGCAC
Source organism: Pseudomonadota bacterium (assembly GCA_023430315.1). Taxonomy (GTDB): domain Bacteria; phylum Pseudomonadota; class Alphaproteobacteria; order Rhizobiales; family Hyphomicrobiaceae. Next base: position 7,807 of record JAEZAW010000126.1, read on the forward strand.
GCTCTTGTCCGCCGAGACGCTGCCGGCGCGGTAGATCTTCTTCGCGATCGTCTCGACCTTCTGGAAGAGGCCCAGCTCGTCCGGATAGAGCGGCGCGAACTTCGTGGAGCCGCTATCGGCGATCTCGACGACGCGGCGGGCGAGCGCCTCGATACCCTTCGAGCCCTGAGCCCAGTGCTTGCACAGGAAGGCTTCCGAGCCTTGTGCCTTGGCAAACTCCTGCACGACGGCGATCTCGGCCTCGGTGTCCGAGATGAAATGATTGATGGCGACCACGGCGGGAACGCCGAAGCTCTTCACATTCTCGATGTGGCGGCCGAGATTGGCGAGGCCCTTCTTCACGGCCTCGATATTCTCGGTGCCGAGATCCTCGCGCTTGACGCCGCCGTTCATCTTGAGCGCGCGGACAGTCGCCACGATCACGGCGGCTGCCGGCGTGAGCCCGGCCTTGCGGCACTTGATATCGAAGAACTTCTCAGCTCCGAGATCGGCGCCGAAGCCCGCTTCCGTAACGACGTAGTCCGCAAGCTTCAACGCGGTCTTCGTCGCGACGACCGAGTTGCAACCGTGCGCGATGTTGGCGAAGGGGCCGCCGTGAATGAACGCCGGGTTGTTCTCCAGCGTCTGCACGAGGTTCGGCTGCATGGCCTGCGCGAGCAGCACGGTCATGGCGCCATTGGCCTTGATATCGCGCGCGTAGACGGGGCTGCGATCGC
>JAEZAW010000129.1 GCA_023430315.1 Pseudomonadota bacterium
ACGCAGAAAGCGCGCCCTCGCGCCCGAGGAAACACTTAGGAGCGTCCAATGTCCGCTGGCATCCTCGCGTTCGGCGCCTATATCCCACGCCTGCGTCTGCAACGCCAGGCGATCGCCGCCGCCAACACCTGGTTCAATCCCGCCCTCAAGGGCCTCGCCAAGGGCGAGCGCGCCATCTGCAATTGGGATGAGGACGCCGTGACCATGGCCGTCTAAGCGGCCCGCGACTGCCTTACCGGGATCGACCGCAAAAGCGTGCGCGGTCTGCAGTTCGCCTCGACATCCTTTCCGTTCCGCGACCGCCTCAATGCCGGCATCGTCGCCGAAGCCCTCGACATTGCGAGCCACGTCGCAGCTCTCGACGTCACGGCAAGCCAGCGCGCGGCGACCTCGGCGCTGCTCAATGCGCTCATCGGCGGCGGGCCGACGCTGCTCATCGCCTCCGAGAAGCGGCGGGCCAAGACCGCGAGCCCCTACGAGATGACGAACGGCGACGGCGCCGCAGCCGTGCTCGTCGGCGATGGCCGAGCCGTGGCGCGCCTCCTCGGATCGGCAAGCGGGACGGCTGACTTCGTTGATCACTACCGCTCGGACGACCAACCCTTCGACTACCAGTGGGAAGAGCGCTGGATCCGCGACGAGGGCTACATGAAGCTCGTGCCGCCGGTCATTGCCGAGGCGCTGTCGCGTGCGGGCCTCCAGCCGGGCGACATCACGCACTTCATCATGCCGGGCACGCTGCCGCGCATCGCCGCCACCATCGCCAAAGCCGCGGGGCTTCCCGAGTCGAGCATTCGCGATAACCTCCAGGCCGCGCTCGGCGAAACAGGCGTCGCGCATCCGCTCATGTTGCTCGGGCACACGCTCGAGTCCGCCAAGGCGGGCGACCGCATCCTCGTCGTCGGCTTCGGTCAGGGTGCCGACGCGATCATCCTCGAGGTCACGCCCGAGCTCGCGACGCTCCCCGCACGGGCCGGCGTCAGCGGCCATCTCGCGCGGCGCAAGGAAGAGACCTCGTACAATCGCTATCTCGCGATCAACGACCTCGTCGAGATCGAGCGCGGCATGCGCTCGGAAGTGGACAAGCAGACGCCGCTTTCCTCGCTCTGGCGCAACCGCGCGCTGCTGACGAGCTTCCTCGGTGGCGAGTGCACGAAGTGCGGCACGATCCAGATTCCGAAGTCCAACATCTGCGTCAATCCGAACTGCAATGCCATGCACACGCAGGTGCCGCACGCCTTCGCCGATAAGACCGGCCGCATCAACTCCTTTACCGCCGATCGCCTCACCTACTCGCCATCACCGCCCGCCTGCTACGGCATGGTGCAGTTCGAGGGCGGCGGCCGCATGATGCTCGACTTCACGGACGTCGATCCCGAAGCGCTCGAAGTCGGCCAGCCCATGCGCATGATGTTCCGCATCAAGGACCACGACGCGCAGCGCGGCTTCACCCGCTATTTCTGGAAGGCCGCACCCGCCCCGACATCCGCAAAGGAGAGCTGAGCCATGGCTTCGGGCATCAAGGACAAGGTCGCGATCCTCGGCATGGGCTGCTCGAAATTCGGCGAGCGGTGGGACAAGGAAGCCGACGACCTCATGGTCGAGGCCTACGAGGAAGCTCTCGCGGATGCCGGCATCGAGACCAAGCAGATCAATGCCGCGTGGCTCTCGACGGCGATCGAGGACCAGCATGTCGGCAAATCGGGCGTGCCGCTCGCAATCGCGTTGCGCCTTCCGTACATCCCCGTAACACGCGTCGAGAATTACTGCGCTTCAGGCACGGAAGCCTTCCGCGGTGCCGTCTACGCCGTCGCTTCGGGTGCCGCCGACATCGCGCTCGCCATGGGCGTCGAAAAGCTCAAGGACACAGGCTACGGCGGCCTGCCGCAGCGCTCGCGCGGCGTGCTCAATTCCATGTCCTGGGCGAACTTCTCGGCACCCGGCGCCTTTGCGCAGCTTGCCACCGCCTACCGCGCAAAGAACAGCGTTCCGCAGGAGGACATCAAGCGCGCGATGGCGCAAATCTCCGTCAAGAGCCACGACAATGGCGCCAAGAACCCCAAGGCGCACCTCAGGAATAAGATCAACATCGACACCGTGCTCGGCGCACCCACCGTCGCCGAGCCGCTCGGGCTCTACGACTGCTGCGGTGTTTCAGATGGTGCGGCTTGTGCCATCGTGACGACACCCGAGATCGCGAAGAGCCTCGGCAAGCACGACATCGTGTCGGTGAAAGCGCTTCAGCTCTCGGTCTCGAACGGACAGGAAGCGAGCCACAATTCCTGGGACGGCAGCCACTTCGTAACGACGCGTACAGCCTCGAAGCGCGCCTACACCGAAGCCGGCATCGACGACCCGCGGAAAGAGCTGTCGCTCATCGAAGTCCACGACTGCTTCTCGATCACCGAGCTCGTCACCATGGAGGATCTCTACATCTCCAAGGAAGGCGGCGGTGAAGGACGTACTCGACGGCTTCTATAATTCGGACGGCGGCGTGCCCTGCCAGATCGACGGCGGCCTCAAATGCTTCGGCCATCCGATCGGCGCCTCGGGCCTGCGCATGATCTACGAGATTTATCTGCAGATGCTCGGCCGCGCCGGTCCGCGCCAACGTCAGGACGAGCCGCGCCTCGGCCTCACGCACAATCTGGGCGGCTTCCCACACCAGAATGTCTGCTCGATCTCGATTATCGGCCGCTACGGCGTTTAGGTGGTTTAGCACTGGCAATCGGCGGCTTCTTCGCGCCGGCTGCGGCCTTGCGCACAACTTCGGCAGTCGCCTTGTCTGCGGGGTAGAAGGCTTCGATCGCGATCTCGGCGATCGTGATGTCGACAGGCGTGCCGAATACAGTGATCGTACTGAAGAAGGAGAGCACGCCGTCCGGCGTAGCCAGCTGCAACGGCACGACCACGTTGCCGTAATCACGCCGCGGTGGAGGAATCGTGATCGCGCTCTTCCGTGGACGCGGATATGCCTTTAGCTCCGCCAACAGGTCATTGAGCTTGGCATCAGCCGAAGCATCCACCTGCTGCGCGACACTCGCGATAATGAGCGCGCGCCACTCGTCATAGTTCACGATGCGCGGCGCCATGCCCTCGGGATGCAGGCTCAGACGCAGCACGTTGATCGGCGGCTCCAGCAGGGCCGCATCAATGCCCGCAATAAGTGGGCCAATGGCTGCATTCGCCGCTTTGAGCGTCCAGTAGCGATCGACGGCAAGCGCCGGGAAGGGCTCGTGGCTCTTGAGCACGAGGTCGATGGCCTCTCGCTGCGCGGCAAGTGCCGGATCATCGAGATTGCGCTCCTGGTAGATTGGCGCAAAACCGGCCGCGACGAGCAAGATGTTCCTCTCACGCAGCGGGATCGAGAGCCGCTCCGCCAGATGCAGGATCATGTCGCGGCTCGGCACCGAGCGACCGGATTCGACGAAGCTCAGATGGCGCTGCGAGACCTCGGCCTCGAGCGCCAGTTCGAGCTGGCTCATGCGGCGGCGTTGGCGCCAGGTCCGCAGCAAGGTTCCGGCAGTGGGTTGTGTGTTCGGCATGGTGGCGAAACTAGCGATGGCGTGTTTCCGATCCAATTACCTGCAGCGTAATCGACCTGCCGCACCGCTGTCGCCATCTTCCGGGGCATGAAGCCGATCGAAGGCTTCCCCACAAAGCCCAAGGAGATCGATCATGAGCCCCATTCAGTCGAACAATACCCTCCAGAACGTCCTGCTGCTCGATGCAGCCACGTGCGTCGCCGCTGGTGCCCTCATGGCTTTCGGATCGAGTTTCGTTGCCGGCCTCACGGCCATTCCGGTGCCGCTGCTGTACTGGGCAGGCCTCATCCTGTTCCCCTGCGCCGCGCTCATGGCCTATGCCGGTTTGCAGGCGGTGCCGCCGCGGCCCGTCGTGTGGCTGATCGTGCTCGGCAATATCGGATGGGTCGTCGCAAGTGTCGCCGTGTTTGCGTTCATCGCGCCGAATGCACTCGGCACCATCTTCATTATCGCGCAGGCAATCGTCGTCGCCGTGCTCGCGCTGCTAGAGCACAGTGCGCTTCAGCGCTCGGGCTTGGCCACTGCATGAGGCACAGCTCAAGAGAGGCGGGCGACCGCCTCTCTCAGCGCGTTCGCTGTCATGCCATCGAACGCGACGAGTTTGATCGCCAGAGCATGGCGCGCGCCATCGATGGCGCATACCGCGACGGCCTGTTCACAAGCTTCTTCGAGCGGATAGCCGTAAATGCCGGTGCTGATCGCGGGGAATGCGATGCTTCGGCAGCCTTTCTCGGCTGCGACCTTGAGCGCTGAAGCATAGGCGCCGCGCAGCAGCTCCGCCGCCTTCTCCGGCGCGTATTCCGCATAAACCGGCCCGACGGCGTGCACGATGAACTTTGCCGAGCAGATGCCGAAAGCAGGCGTGATGACGGCGTGGCCTGTCGGACATCCGCCAAGCGCCCGACACGCCGCCGTCAGTTCCGACACGCCAGCCGCGCGAAAGATCGCGCCACACACGCCGCCACCCATGGCAAGCGCACTATTTGCAGCATTGACGATCGCATCAGCAGGAATGCGCGTGATATCGCCTTGGATGACGTCGACTTGTGCTTTCGACATACGCGAACCTCCACGCCACTGCTGTCGTCACACGCTTTCAACTGGAATATGCGGCCATTTCTCGGCAAGCTCCTTCGCCCCCTCAAAAGGCGAGGGGATCCCCGAAGATGGCTGGCGTTCGCCAAGAAGTCGCAGAGATTCGCGGCAGCCTCAGCGCCAGCCGATCGCCTTGCCTTCCATGCCCTCGGTCGGCACGCCGAGGAAGGTCAGGATCGTCGGCGCGATGTCGATGAGCGAGGTCTGCTCCGTGCGCCGCGCTGGCTTGGCGCCGGGATGATCGACGATCAGGAACGGACGCGTCTCATCCGGCCCCCAGCCGCCATGCTGACCATTGCCGAGACCCTTGAACTCGGATCCGTTGAAGGCGCCCCAGCGTTGACCGGCAACACCGAACTCGTTCGGCGCCGGATCGCGCGCGTGGCTGATGCCGGCGACGAGTCCGCCTTCGATCGCGATGCCCAGCCGCTCCAGCTCCGCGCCCGTCGCGATCTCGCCCACCCAGGGCGAAGCTTTCAACTTCGCGAGCACGTCCGGCACGACGCGCTCGGCTTCGTCGATGGCGTAGAGCAAAGTCGCCGTTCCTTGCGTCGCAAAGGCGATCTTTCCTGCCTCGCGCAGGGCACCGAAACCGTTCTCGTCGAGCCACGCCGTGACGTTGATGCCCTTGCTGATCGTCTCGTGCCCATGATCCGAACCGACCATGAGCAGAATGTCCTCGCCCTTCGCGCGCAGCTCATCGATCGTCGCGGCGACGTCGCCGACGAGCGTATCGATCTGCTCGAGCGCCGCCATATGCGTCGGCGAACCGATTGGCGCATTGTGCATAGTGAGATCGGGATCGCCGAACCACATGACGGAGATCGCGGGCTTCCTGCCGCGTAGCACTTCCTCGCAGAAGAGGCCGGCCATTGCGATGTCGCCTTCGAGTCCCGCCTTGACTGGCAGCGGCGGCACGGCGGAACCACCCGGCCCATAGGAGCCGGCGCGATGGCGCACCTCGCCGTGCTCCTCGGGATCGAGAAAGTAGGCCGCACCTGGCGAGACATTCGAGTAACCGACGAAACCGCCATGCTTCGCGACACGCTGCGACATGGTCGGCACACGCAAGGTGCGCCCAAGCGCCTTGCGCATGTGGCCGCGAAAATCCGGCGGACCGGCGTCGCGCACGACGAGGCGGCGTCCATCCTCGATGAACGCCATGCGATTGCCGTGGAGACCATGCTTGATCGGCCGGCAGCCCGTTGCGACGGCCGACGCCGAAGCGCGCGTCACCGACGGAAAGATCGCGCGATGCTCGGCACAGCGCAGGCTGCGCGCCGAAAGCGCGGTGAGTGCGGGCGTCCGCTCTGGACTGATCCAGTCCGTGCAGAGGCCGTCACAGTTGACGTAAACCGCGCGCTTCATCGCCCACTCCCCTCACTGCTTCTTGCTGGCGACCCGCGCCGCGATCTGATTGACCAGCTTGTCGCCGATCGGCGGATCATTCGGGATGTCGAGCGTCTCCGTGAGGCGCGCGAGCATGATGTAGAAGCCGGCCACCAGGATCAGCTCCACGATCTCCCGCTCCGAAAGATGCTTGCGCGCTGCCGCGAGCGACGCTTCCGACGCTCCGACATCGACCACGACCTCGCGCGTAAACCTCAGCGCCGCCTTTTGTGCCTCACTGAAGCAGGCCGCCTGATCATCGCCGGCGCGCAGCGCGTCGATCTGCGCCTGATTACCACCGAGCGTGAGCGCGACCGGTACATGCTGCACCCACTCGTACTCGCCGCCTTCGAGGTTCACGGCGTGCAGGATGACAAGCTCGCGCAGCAGCGGATCGAGTTGCAGCTTCCCGAGAAACGCACCGCCGAGCTTCATCAGCGGCTTCAGCACAGTCTCCGCGTGCGCCATCATGTTGAAGATGCCGACAGTCCCCGGCAGCCGCGCCAGCATCTCGCGCACTTCGGGCGGCGACTTCTCGAGATCGGGAAAGGGAATGCGGGTCATCGGCGTCCTCGGCTTTCAGGCGAGCACGATCACGCGGGATCGAACTCCTGATCCTTCTTCGGGATGAGATCGTAGGGAAGCGCGAAGCCCGGTTTGGCCTTCAGGCGCTCGGACCACGCGAGCAGGCTCGGCCAGCGATTGATGTCGAGACCACCCTCGGCCATGAACACCATGCGCCCCCAACACGCGATGTCCGCGATCGTGCATTTGTCGCCGACGAGCCATTCACGCCCCTTGAGCGACTTGTCGATGAAGGTGAGCGCCGCCTCGGCCTCGGGGCGGAAGTAGGCCATGACTTCGGGGTGCACTTCGCGAAAGCGGCTGTAGTGGCGCACTTTCGCGACATTGCTGATCGCATCGGCCTCCCAGGCGCACCACTCGCGCGCCGTCCAGCGCTCCTGCTCGGTCGCGCCTTCGAAGTGGCCGGTCGTGCGCGCCATGTAGTCCAGAATGATGTTCGAGTTGACGATCGTCAGGCCCGCATGTTGAAGCACCGGCACCTTGCCATAGCGATTGCGGGCAAGATGCTCGGGCTCGTTCTGGACGCCCTTCTTCAGATTGACCGTGCGGAAGGAGAACGGCAGCCGCGCGAGCGCGAGGAAGAGCATCGGCTTGTAGCTCGAGCTCGACGTGAAGCTGCCGTAGAGCGTGAGGCGTGATGACATATGGGCGTTTCCTTTGCTGGCTCGCCTCTGTTCACCAAGGCGCTGCCTGGTTTCTTATGAGAGCCCGCTACTTCATCACGGGGATGGAGAACTCGGCGCCTTCCTTGACGCCCGACGGCCAGCGCTGCGTCACGGTCTTCGTGCGCGTGTAGAAGCGGATCGAGTCGGGGCCGTGCTGATTCAGATCGCCGAACGCACTCTTCTTCCAGCCGCCGAAGGTGTAGTAGGCGAGCGGCACGGGGATCGGCACGTTGATGCCGACCATGCCGATGTTGATCTTCGAGGCGAAGTCGCGCGCGGTATCGCCATCACGCGTGAAAATCGCGACGCCATTGCCGTACTCGTGATCCATGGCGAGACCGAGCGCCTCGCCGTAGTCCTTCGCGCGCACGACCGAGAGCACCGGTCCGAATATCTCTTCCTTGTAGATGCGCATGTCGCGTGTCACCTCGTCGAAGAGACAGCCGCCCATGTAGAAGCCGCCCTCGTAGCCCTGCAGCTTGAAGTTCCGGCCGTCGACGCGGAGCTTGGCGCCTTCCTTGATGCCGATATCGACGTAATCCTTGACCTTCTGGAGGTGCGCGGCCGTGACCACCGGGCCGAAGTCCGCTTCCTGCGAGGTAGAAGGCCCAATCTTCAGGTTCTCGACGCGCGGAATGAGCTTGTCCATGAGCGCATCCGCCGTCTTCTTGCCGACCGGAACCGCGACCGACACGGCCATGCAGCGCTCGCCCGCCGAGCCATAGCCCGCGCCGATCAGTGCATCGACGGCCTGATCCATATCGGCATCGGGCATGATCAGCATGTGGTTCTTGGCGCCGCCGAAGCACTGCACGCGCTTCCCTGAAGCCGTGCCGCGCGAATACACGTATGCCGCGATCGGCGTCGAGCCGACGAAGCCCACGGCCTCGATCTGCGGATGATCGAGAATGGCATCGACCGCTTCCTTGTCGCCGTTGACGACATTGAGAATGCCGGCCGGCAGACCCGCCTCCATCATCAGCTCGGCGAGCATGAGCGGCACCGAGGGATCACGCTCCGACGGCTTGAGGATGAAGGCATTGCCGCACGCGATGGCCGGCGCGAACTTCCACATGGGGATCATGGCCGGGAAGTTGAACGGCGTGATGCCGGCGACCACACCAAGCGGCTGGCGGATCGAGTAGATGTCGATGCCGGGGCCGGCGCCGTCCGTGTACTCGCCCTTCATGAGGTTCGGGATGCCCGTCGCGAACTCGCACACTTCGAGCCCGCGCTGGATGTCGCCTTTGGCATCGGGAACGGTCTTGCCGTGCTCGCGCGCCAGGGCGTCGGCGAGCTTGTCCATGTCGCGGTTGAGGAGATCGACGAACTTCGCGAGTACGCGGGCGCGGCGCTGCGGGTTCACCGCTGCCCAAGCGGGCTGCGCGGCGCGAGCGTTCTGTACGGCAGCATCGACCTCCGCCGTGGACGCTAGCGGCACACGCGCTGCGACCTCGCCCGTCATGGGCCAGAACACATTGCCGAAGCGACCGCTCGTGCCCTTGACCTTCTTGCCGCCGATGAAATGGGTGAGTTCCTGCGCCATGATACCGAGAGTCCCGTCGTGAGTGGCCGTCGTGCGTGATTGTTGCCGTCGAATTCTTCGAGAGGCGGCGGCCGACACACTAGGCGCCGGGGCAGGCCCCCGCAAGGCGAGCAATCTGCGGCTCAGCCGCCCGCCCCGCGCCGGGCCCGCGCGCGTCCTCACATCAGGAACACGCCCTTGCCGCTGGTCTGCTTGTCGAAGAGTTTGTAGGCCTCGTCCGCCTGCTCGAGCTTCCAGCGATGTGTGAAGAGATCATCGACCTTGATCTTGCGGTCAGCGACGAACGTGGCGCACTCCGCCTGACCGACGGTCGAGAACGTCCACGAGCCGATCAGCGTGACCTGGCGGCGCAGCATGTCGGGGCTCACGTCGAGCGTCACTTGCCCGCCCTCGCCGACGAAGCACGCCTTGCCCCACGTGCGCACGCTCTGCACGGCCTGACGCCGCGCCTCGGATGACGAGGATGCATCGAGCGTGGCATGCGCGCCGAGACCGTGCGTGAGTTGCTTGATGGCACCGACGATATCGTTCGTCTTGGACGGATTTATGGTCACGTCCGCGCCGAGCTCCTTGGCACGCGCGAGGCGTTCATCGCTGACATCGAGCGCGATCACGCGCGCGCCCATGGCGGCTGCGAGCTGGGTGCCCGAAAGACCGACCGGACCCTGGCCGAAAATGGCAATGGTCTGGTCGCCGCTGAGCTCTAGGCGCTTGAGTGCCCCCCAGGCCGTTCCCGTGCCGCAGGAAATAGCGGCGCCTGTCTCGAACGAAAGCTCGTCAGGTAACGTCACCAGCGTGCGCGCCGGCACTTTCATATACGGCGCATGGCCGCCGTGTCCCGTGGCGCCGTAGACCTCGGCAACGCCTTCATTGCAGAGCTGCATCCAGCCCGTCGAGCAGTGCGGGCACACGCCGCAGCCGCGATAGTGATGGACCATCACGCGCTGGCCGACGCGCGCCTCCTTCTCGCTCACGCCCTTGCCGACGGCCGCAACGACACCACAGGGCTCATGCCCGGCAATCACGGCACCCGTGTTGCCAAGACCGAGCAGCTTCGCAGCCTCGCCCGGTGCCGCCCGATAGAACTTCAGGTCGCTGCCGCACATGCCCGAGGCCTTCATCTCCAGAACGACCTCGCCCGGCCCCGGCGTCGGATCGGCAAAATCACGGAACTCCACCCGGCGATCACCGGCAAAAACAGCACCCTTCATCGCGTGTCCTCCTGGTTTCGCCGCGCCGTTACGACGTGGCCTATTTTTGTGATCGCTACAGTAGCGCCTCCGCGCGTCTTGTCAGCAAGGGGCGTCACGCGCCGAGCGAAACACAGGCGTGCACCGCCGTAGCGCCCGTTGCCTTGAGCCAGCCCGGCATGGCAGGGTCCGCCGTCAGAATAATCTGCTGCCGACACCAAACGGCGCCACCAGGGAGCACGACATGCCCAAATTCAAGATCCTCACGCCCGCGGGCGCCTCCTTCACGGTCGCCGGCGGCGGCTATGGCTATGAGATGGAAGCGCTTGAGGGAATGGGCGCCGAGATCGTCGAGTGTCCGGCGACCGAAGAGGGCTTCATCGCCGCTGCCAAGGGCGTCGATGCCGTCTATGCCAAGGCCATGAAGTTCACGCGCCCCATGATCCAGGCGCTCGACAAGTGCAAGCTCATCGCGCTCGGCACGGTCGGCGTCGACTACGTCGATGTTGCTGCGGCGACCGAGAAGGGCATTCCGGTCACGAACTGCCCGGATACCTTCATCGAAGAGGTGGCGGATCACGCCATGATGCTGCTGCTTGCCACCCATCGCCGGGCGCTGGAGCAGGACCGCATCGTGCGCGAAGGCCGCTGGTCGGAGGGCCGCCCGCAAGTCCTCAAGATTCCCCGCCTCCAGGGCCAGACGCTCGGCTTCATCGCCTTCGGCCGCGTCGCGCGGGCGACGGCTGCGCGCGCCAAAGCCTTCGGCCTGCATCTGATGGCGCACGATCCCTTCCTCGATGAGCTCTCGATCTCGGCGCATGGCGTCGAGCCGGCGAGCCTCTCCGAGTTGCTCGCCAAGTCAGACTACATCTCCATGCATCTGCCGGCGACGCCCGAGGCCATCGGCTTCCTCAAGGAGCACCACTTCAAGCAGATGAAGAAGACGGCGGTCTTCATCAACACGGGGCGCGGTCCGACGGTGGTCGAAAGCGCCCTCATCAAGGCGCTGCAGGAAGGCTGGATTGCCGGCGCCGGCCTCGACGTCTTCGAGATCGAGCCGCCGAAGCCGGACAATCCGCTGCTGAAGATGAGCAACGTCATCCTCTCGCCGCATAATGCCTCGGCGTCGGCACGCTTCGATCCCGCACGCAAGCGTCGCGTCGGGCAGGAGCTGGCGCTCGTGCTCACGGGTCGCTGGCCCATGTCGTGCGTCAATCCGACGGTACTGCCGACGAGCGGGCTGCGGCGCTGGCAGCCGGTCTCGATGGAGCGCGGGCCGAACAGCTGATCGGACGTCGAGCAAGCGAGGCGGGGACCAGTCCCCGCACCCCTGCCGGGAGGGAACACCCTCCCGGACCCACCCGCCTTTATGACTAAGACATCAGCACGCTACTGCGAGCGCATCACGCGCATGGCGACGATCGTGCAGCCATCTCCCGCCGTCGGCAGCAGCAGATAACTTAGATCCTGCGGCGCCTGGATCAGCGCGAGGCCCGCCAGGTTGGCGATAGCGCGGCCATTCTTGATGAGATCGCCCTGGATCGTGCTGCACGGGCGGAGCGTCGGCACGATCTGCAGGGTCGTGGCATCGCAGGCCGAACCGGCAACCGGACTGTTGATGATGATGGCGGCACCACGCGGCGCCGTCGCCTGCGGGTATCTGAGCGAAACGATCGAGCGAAACGTGCTTTCGTTCGGCCGTTGTCGATCCCAGAACGAGAAGGCCTGATGCTCGCCGTCGATAGCCTGACTCGAGGCGCGCGCGAGCGAATCGAAACAGGTCGTGATGCCGCCATTGCTCGCATGCACCTGCGGCTGAATCTGCCCGGCCGGCACGCCGCGGTCCGCAAGTGCCCCCGTTTCCTTCTGCTCAGCCGGCGTCGGCGCCTCGGCCCCCTGCTTCTTCTTCGCGTCGGGCGCCTTCACGGACGAGGCCCAATTCTCCATTCGCTTCTTCGGCTCGACGACCTGAGCCACGCGCCATGTCGCTGCGGGCCGTGTTTCAATCACTTCCGCACGCGCGCCGGTGGCGGCGATAGATAAGCCAACTGCCAGCAGCACTCTGAAAACTCGTATCCTGAACATATGCACGTCTCGATTTCTCGATCGGACGAAGCGAAAGGCGGAGAGCACGCCGAAGCGCGCCCTCCGCTTCTCCCCCTGAAAACCTCGATCAGTTCAGTGTGAAGCTCACGCCGCCACCGAATGCCGCTTCGCCCTCTGTGAAGCTCCCTGACACATTTGCGCGCCAGAGACGGTCGGGTGACGTGTAGCCGATGCCGATTGCGCCGGCGCCTCGACCGTGAAAGCCGCCGCCGCCCGCTGCGATGGAGATCTTGCCGGGCCGGTCGTCGAAGCGAAGCTGGGCTGCCGCCATGGTGAGCGCGCCAGCCGAGATCGCAATATCGCGTACGTCTTCGATCCGGTTCTCGAGCCTTCCGACGCGGCCAGTGAGCGCATCGAGATCGGTCCGAAGGGGTTCGATCGCGCCTTGCAGCTGGGCGACGTTGACGGCGTCGGTGGCTTCCGAGCCCGCGGCGACGCCCGTAACCTGGCGCGCGCCTGTCTCGGTCCCGAACGACACTTCTCCGACGGAAGTCTGCGGTGCCGTCAGATAGGCTGCCGTGTAGCCGGTCTGCGCGCCGCGCGTCGTCGCCGAACCACCGCCGATCGCGATGCTGCTCTCGTGCGTGCTTGCCGCGCCGCCACCGATCGCGATGCTGCCTGCTTGCGTGGCCTGAGAACCGATGCCAACCGCTATGGAGCTCGTGCCCGACGCCGTCGCAAACCAGCCCACCACCACGGAATTATCGCCGGAGGCCGTCGACCCTTCACCCACTGCGGTACTCCAGGTACCGCTCGCCGTGTTGGTGCCGCCAAGGCTTATCTGCGCTTGCGCTCCGCTAACGCCACCCAAGAGCGCGCCCGTCACCGCCAGTACGGCGGCGCATCCGCCGCCCCAAAAATATCTCCGCATCTCCGTTCCCTCTCAGCAGTCCATGAAAACCTCAACTGACGCACACAACGGATCGGCCGGCACAACGACGCTCACGCAGCCGCACTTGCGGGTTGCATCCACCGCGTCGAGAGAGCCCGAGACTCAAGAACCAGCACGAGCATTGCATGCCATAACACAACTTATGATTGTATAAGATTCCGCACTGGGTGGCCCTAGGCAGCCAGAAATCCGAGAAGACAGGGCAGAAATGCAACATAAGGTTGCATTGCGAGGCGATGAGAGCGAGCGCCGGCGCGTCAGAACGTCTGGCGCAGATAGGCACCGATATGAGGGAAGCCGACGGTCGCCCTTTCGCCCGGGAAATCGACGTAGCGCCCCTTGGCGGATGTCGTCGTGTAGCCGGCCTCCACGCCGATGACCATGCCCGCTCTCGGCATGAACTCGAGGCCGGCCTGCAGGACAGTGCCGTGCACATCGACCTCGAAGTTCAGATCCGGCACGAGGGGATCAGGCCCATCCTCCGGGACGACCGGCTCGCCGTCCGAGTGCATCCAGACATTGAAGTACGATGCACTGAGGCTGAGCTTCACGCGCGGAGTCAGCATGTGCTCGTAGGATGTCACCGCCGACCAACCCTTGGAATTGTATCTCGCGCCATCACCGGCCGCGATGTAGTCGGGCGCGAAGAACGGAATGCCGAGATAGGCCGGCGCGCCCGAAGAATAGGCTGCAGTGAAGCTGAAGCGGCCGAACGTACCCTCACCCGCAGGGCCAACGATATCCTGCCACGCCACGCGCGACTGCAATCCGGCCGACAGCGCCCAACCCCAGACGCTCGTCTCGCGTCCGCCGACGAAGTCGCTGAGCACGTGATCCTCGACGTGATGAAGAGCACCCGAGAAATGGTAGAGCGTCGAAGGCGTGGCGATGCGCGCCATGGCGACGATGTCAGGCATATCGGACCGCGCGGGCCGCGCAAGAATGCCGTCGGCCATGATGCGACGCTCAGGATCTTCGAACGCCAGGCTGAGAGAGGCATTGCGCGAGATGCCCAGGGTGTAGGAGGCACCAAGCGTGTTCACGATCGAGGAATATCCCGGCGTGACGACGGTCGGCAGACGATTGAAGCCGAACATCGAGGGCTGTATGCCGACCTTTAGTCCGTTCCACTGCACCCAGGCTTCATCGAGCGCTCCGTAGTAGTAGGAGTCCTCGATCTTCCGCAGGTCCACCACGGCATCGCCATTATGGTCGTAACGCGTCCGAGCATCTGCAGCGACTCGCACAAAGCCGCGCAGCACGCCCCAATCGTTTTTCGTCTCAACCATCATCTGCGCCCAGGATTAGCCGCCGCCCGACGGGTTCTTGGTCTGCTTGCTGACATCGTCCTCGTGATAGAAGACGATCGGCGCGCCGGCGCCGTTATTGAAGAGCGTGGGTATGCGCTGGCCGACCATGACGATGTCGCGGTCCGTGAATTCCTGCGATACGGAAACGAGAATGCCGGCGCCGAACTTCGTGCAAAGGCCGGTATTCCCAACGGCGACGTAGTCAGGACCAAATGCCTGGCACACCTTGTCCGCGTGGTCCTTGACCATAGCAGCGGGCGGCGTCGCGGCAGTCTCGCTGCCCTCGGCGGCGTGCGCAGCAAGCCCGACAGCTGCAAAAATCAGGAAAAGAGCGATTGTAATGGCCAGTCTGACAAAGCGCGCCAAAGTGTGCGCCAACGATTTCATGCTGCCCCCCGGCCCCGCATCACACCGCTTCTCGTCTTCATTCAATCCGTCGATCCCGCGCCCCGCACGCTGCACTTCCCTTAGCGCGAGCGGCCGAACCGGCTGATCCATGTGTGATTGGGGTCGGACAGCGTCACGAGACTGAAGCCGCCGCTCTGGAAGTACGAGAGGTAACCCTCGTCGGTTGACTGGACGACCTGGCTCATCGGCAGATCTTTGTATCCGCCAGGCCCATGCGGTCCCTCCTGCACGGCGACCGAAGAGGTGATCCAGCCCTGCTGATAGAGCACGAGCGAGTTTTTCCGACCGCGCTGATGTGCGATTATTTCCGCGTCCTTCTCGCCGGCGATCTGCACCGAAGAGATGCCATTGATGTGGCCGCGCTGGTTGATCGTGAGGCTTGACCCTTCCTTCTTCGAATTGACGATGACGGTGTAGTTCAACCAGGCGTTCTGATTGATCTCCACGGTCTGTGCGCAGGTACCTGTGGCGAGCAGCGTCAGGGCGACGCCGCTGGATGCAGCAACTCGCATCGAAATCCTCATGCGATCGGAATCTGTTGGTGACACTCACGTCCGCGGCGAAATCGGACGACGAGGCGCTGGAGCTGCGCGCCTCGTCGCCCGGACCAGGCTCACGGAGGCGTGAGATAGTCGTTGTTGACCGTGAAGGAGCGGTCGTCGGTGAACGTGCCGACGGGGTCGTAGACCCGCACGTCGCCACCGCGAGACGCGTTAAAGGACTCGCTGATGTACGGCATGATGAACGCGCCGCTCTCGACCCGCAGATAGGGATCGCTACGCGGTGCTTCGATCTCGGCGCGCTCACCCTGGGCGAGGAGGCTGAAGGCCAGCGCACCGGCCGACTGCTCGACCCTGGCCGAGTTGGCTACGCTGCCGCGCGAAGCATACGTCGACGAGGAATTGTTGGTGGCCGAACCGCCCCGAGAAGCATATTGCGCAAATGCTGGCGTCGCTGCCACGCAGGCAGCAACCACGAGTAGTACTTTCTTCATTTGATCTCTCATCCGATCGGAGATATGGGGCTCTAGCCCGCCCCAAGGCACACACGCCTAAGTAGCGTAACGATTCGCCACATCGCGGTCTACGTGCAGCCGCAGCTTCGTCATAATGTGAGGATATCCGGCCACACTTGGCGTTCGGAGCGTTTCGAGGCGTCGACCACGTCCTCTGCGGCACACGCACTGCGTGTATAATTGGCCCTCAAATCGTTATGAGAGGCGCCACACGCTTCAGTTGCAATATCGCCCAACGGCGAGTGCCTCGCTGCAATCACTGATTTTATATACTGCGCTGTGGATCAACCCATAGTTGAATCTTGTCGCTGTACGTCGAATCTGGCGCCGTATTCGACGGTTGCCCCGCGTCCTGCCTCGGACGCCCTGGAGAATCGATGCATGTCCCGGACCACGAACCTGGCGCCCAGCACCAGCACCCCGCCATCTACGCCGACACCCTTCGCCGGCCTGATCCGGATGCCGGGGCAGTACCTCTGCCCGGACGGTGTCGTCTTCGACGAGTTGGAGCGCGCCATCCGCCGGCACCTCTTCAAGCAGGTTCTCCCTTCGCTCAAGGGCCGCGTGGAGCGCTATCTGATCGTTCAGGGCGCCCGCGGCACCGGCAAGACCGTGTCGGCGGCCGACGCCTCGCTACGATACGGATTCGCGGTGGCGCTGCTGCCGGCCTCAATGCTGGCAAGCGAGCACGAAGGCGGTGCCAGTGCCGTGCTTGATGCGTTCATGAGCTTCGTGGCTGAGACTTCCCGCACGCGCAAAATGCGTATCGCCATCGTCGCCGACGATTTCGATCTCTCGATCTCCGCCGCCGACAACCAGACGGGCAAGACCATCAACAGCCTACTCGTGACGCATCAGCTCCACCAGCTCGCCGATACGCAGGAGCCGCGCAATTTCGACGACAGCGGCATGCCCATTATCTTCACGGGCAACAATTTCACGACGATGCGCGCCTCGCTGTTCCGCGATGGCCGCGCGACGTGGCACACGCATCGGCCGACGCTCGAAGACAAGCTCGCCATCGCCTTCCAGCTCTTCAACCCGCGCTCGTACGAGGATCGCCGCGTGATCGAAAAGCTCGTGCGCGCCTATCGCGAGGAAAGCGTCGCCTTCTGGCGCGCGCTGCACAGCGACATGATGACGGAGCGACTCGACGACATCATCGCACGCAGCCTGCCTGATGTTGCGGCGGCCGAAGCGGAGTTCCGCCGCCCCGTGCCACTCGACGGCGCCAAGCTCTGGGCACTCGCGCGCACCCGCGCCAAGACGAGGCCGATGTCGTTTCTTTGATGAGCGGCAAGCGATCAGGCGGAGTGTTGATTTCCGATCGCCGCGCGTCCCGCCATGTATTCCTTCGGGAAATTCACGGCTTCAACCGCGTACAGGCGGCCGCTGTCATCAAGATGCGCTACGGCGAACTTGCCCTGATCCACATCGCCGCGCACCTCGAAACGCGTCGCGCCGATCGGCAGACCGGCGAACTGGAGCTTCACGTCGTACTGGTCGGACCAGAACCACGGCACTTCCGGAGCAGGAGCTTTAGTACCGCAGATCGCGGCCGCTGCTTGCCGCGCTTGTTCGAGCGCGCTCGCAACGCTTTCGAGACGCGCGCGGCAGCCATAGTGCGGCAACGGCCGCTCGGTGCAGTCGCCGATCGCGAAGACGTTCGCGTCACTGGTGCGCGCTTCGAGATCGACGGAAATGCCGTTGTTGCAGGCGATGCCTGCCGCCTCGGCAAGTTCCGTATTGGGCACTGCTCCGACGCCGACCAGCACCATATCGGCTGCTGCGATCTGGCCATCGCTGAGCTTCACGCCGGTCACACGTCCCTCGCGCACGTCGAAGCCGGCAACGCCCGTCTCGAGCCGGAAAACGACACCCTGGCGCTCGTGAAAGCTCTGCATGAAAGCCGAGATGGGCGGTGAGGCGACGCGCGCCAGCAAGCGCTGCTCGCGCTCGATGACAATCACGTCCATGCCCTTGAGCCGGGCCGAAGCCGCGACCTCGAGGCCGATGTAGCCGCCGCCGATCACGACGAGTCGCTGCCCGGCGACGAGGCCCGCCTTGATACGATCGGCATCGACGAGCGTGCGCAGCACGTGTACGCCCGGCAGATCCTCGCCGGCAAGCCCGAGACGGCGCGCGCGGGCACCCGTCGCGAGAATCAGCGTGCCATAGGGAAGGATTTCGCCACTCGCGAGCGTGATCGTGCGCGACCCGCAGTCGATGGCCGTGACGCGCGTCTCGAGGCGCAAGTTGATGCTGCGCTGCTCGTAGTAGCTCTGTGGTCGAAGGCCGACGACCGAGAAAGCGGCATCGCTCTTGAGCCAAGCCTTGGAAAGCGGCGGACGCTGGTAAGGCAGATAAGGCTCATCGCCGATGATCGTGATGGGCAAGTCGGGAGCGTGCTGGCGCAGGTTCGCCGCGACGGCCCCGCCCGCGTGCCCCGCGCCGATGATCAGAATGCTCAACGGATGCTCCCTCTCATGATGCTGCAATGATAGCGCGAGCTTGCGTCGGCGATCAGCGCCTCATTGCCGCGCAACGGGTCTGCAAAGCTGCAATCCACTGCACAAGTGCGGCGGAGAGTTCACCATCCGTTCCGAGCGTGCTAGATGTATCGACGCCATGAGCGATGAGCCCGTCCGCAAGATCATCCACATCGACATGGACGCTTTCTATGCGTCCGTCGAGCAGCGCGACGATGCGGCACTGCGCGGCCGGCCGGTCGCTGTCGGGCATGGGGCCGCACGCGGTGTCGTCGCGGCAGCGAGCTACGAGGCGCGCAAGTTCGGCGTGCGCTCGGCGATGCCATCGAGCACGGCGCTCAGGAAATGTCCCGAGCTCGTGTTCGTGAAGCCGCGCTTCGAGGTCTATCGCGCCGTCTCCCAGCAGATCCGCGCGATCTTCGCCGAGTACACGCCGCTCATAGAGCCGCTTTCGCTCGACGAAGCCTATCTCGATGTGAGCGAGAACCTGCGCGGCATCCCGACGGCCTCCGCGACCGCGAACGAGATCCGCGCACGCATACTCACGGAGACCCAGCTCACGGCCTCGGCCGGCGTCTCTTACAACAAGTTCCTGGCAAAGCTCGCCTCGGATCACCGCAAGCCCAATGGGCAGTTCGTGATCCCGCCGGGTGCGGGCGAGGCCTTCGTCGCCGATCTGCCTGTCGGCAAGTTCCACGGCGTCGGCCCGGTCACCGCCGAGAAGATGAACCGGCTCGGCATTTTCACGGGCGCCGATCTCAAGCAGCAGTCGCTCGGCTTCCTGCAGCAGCACTTCGGCAAGTCGGGGCCGTGGTACTACGGCCTTGCGCGCGGTGAGGATCATCGCGCCGTCGTGCCCGACAGGCCGCGTAAATCCTCGGGCTCGGAGACGACCTTCTCGCGCGATCTCATCGAGCCCGCCGAGATCGAAGCCGCAATCTGCGAGATGGCCGATGATGTCTGGACGTGGTGCGAGAAGACGCAATCGCTCGGGCGAACGGTTACGGTGAAGATCAAGTATGCAGATTTCCAGATTGCGACGCGCAGCCGGACGTTCGACGCGCCGGTCAGCACGCGAGAGGCACTGCACGGCGCGAGCGTTCAGCTCGTTCGCTCGGTCTATCCGCTGAGCAAAGGCATCCGGCTCGTCGGCGTCACGCTGTCGAGCTTCGGCGCGCGTGATGAAGTGATTTCGGAGCAGCTCAGCCTGGCGCTCGCGCAGCATTAGCGAGTTCGGCTCTGCATTCCGCCGGAGTGAGGAGCGGCATCAAATGCCGTGCCAGCGCCTGTGGTCGCCCCTCACTCCGGTTACGCCCCATGGACGTGGGACAAACCGAGAAACCTATCCAAACAATCTGAGCTGCCGTTCGCCCTGACCTTTGGTCTCGAAGCCGAGCTGCTCGATGCGATCGAAGGGCACCTGCTCGGCCGTGATGAGCGAGCGCTGCGCCTTGAGTGCGCGCACGAGCCCTTCCTGCACGAGATGGAACTCGCCGACTGTCTGGTGCGGTAGCACGGCCGCTGGATCGAGGCCCGATTCGCTCTGGAAGGCGGCCTTGAGCTTGCGAAGTGCGGTGTCCTCACGCACGCGGCCGATGAACCAGCTCGTGATCTGATCGCGCGACTTGTAGTCGAGATCGCCCGGCGACTGCGTCGCGAGCATGAGCCCGAGGCCCGCCGAACGGGCGCGCTTCAAGAGGCTCTGCAGTGGTTCGGCGGTCGCGGGTTTCGCGTTCGCCGGAATGTAGAGATCGGCCTCATCGAGCATGACGACGGCCTGCAACTCGTCGTTCGGATTGCGCTGACAGAAGCGCAGCGCCTCCGACAGGAACTGCGAGACCCAGAAAAGGATGTTCTCGTTGTCGCCGAGGAAGCCCGTGTAGATGATCGACAGGCGCGTGCGGCCATCCGGACGCGCGTGCGGACCGATGCCGAGCAGCGACTCCATGCGCAGCGGTTCGCCGCCCGTCTCGAAGAGCGACGAGTTGCGATGACGCAAGCTATCAAGCTGCGCGACGAGATCGCGGCGGATCTTACCCGAAGGATCCATCCGCTGTGTGAGCTCGGTGAGCTCGGGGTCCTCGTCCTCGAGCAGGGAAATCAAATCGGCGAGACCGACCTCGGTGCTGAAGCGCGAGCCGAGAATACGCAGCGCGACCGACAGCGTGCCCGACTGCTTCTGATGCGTCGCCGAGTTCTTGAGATGCAGCATGTCGCCGAGCGCCGCCGCCGAGAGATTGGCGAGAAGCTGCTGCTCGTGCTCGGGAAGCTCGTTGATGCCCGTCGGCAGCAGCGTGATCGAGATCGGCCGGCCCGACGCTCGTCCCGGCGTGTAAACAGCCACATCGATCTGATCGCCCAGGCGCTCGCGCAGGCTGCTCGTTTCGCCGGTTTCGTCATCGCGACCACGCCAGACTTCGGGATTGGCATACGAGCAGAGATCGCCCTTGCGGTCGAGCAGGATGACCGGCGTGCCATTCATCAGCAGCTGCTCGATGAGACAGAGCGCGAGCGTCGTCTTGCCCGAGCCGGAGCCACCAAGCACGGCCGTGTGCCGCTTGAGCACGTCCTTGTTGAGCGTGATGGTCTTGCCGCGTCCGCCGACCTCGCGCCCCGCGAGAATGCTCGACGCGTGCGAGCCATGCTCGTCGAGGATGACGCTGAGCGGCAGATCCTGCTCATCCTCCGCCGACGCAGCGGCCGGCTGCGGCGCAGCACTTCCTGAAGTCCAGCCGGTCCAGTCAGCGAGGCGGCTCTGCAAGCTCGGCAGGCTATGGCCATCACGCGGAGCAGCGTCCGGCGGGCCTTTAGCCCAGGGCAACGTCACGAGATTGCTCTGCTCGGCCGTCTCGACGGGGACCTCCGCACGCCGCCGCGCGGGTGTTTCGCCCATGGGCATCGGCGCACCGAGCAGATCGAGGCGCAGAAGCTGCGCGAGCACGGAGAGCGCAGAAAGGAGCTTCGCCTGTTCGAGCCAGCCACCGAAGCCCGGATCGGTGCGATGACGCGCGTGGAACTCGCGCACGGTCATCATGCGCTCCCACTCCGTCATGGGCACGACGAGCGTGCGACCACCACTCTCGCGGAATTTGCGGAAGGCCTGCGCGGTCTGGTTCTTGCGCGGCGGCGGATAGTCGCTCGCGCGCAGCATGACCGCGCTCGCCGAGGAGAGGCTCGAAAGCACCTTGTCGAGCTGACGTTTTAGACCACCACCCTGCGTGGGACGATTGCAGATGAAGACGCGCGTCTTCTGCATGATGCCGGAGGCGTGCGTGACCGTGACGTCTGCCGCCGGCAGGTCATCTCCGAGATCGGCGCGGCGCACGGATAGTGTGACGCCAGAACCCCACTCGGCGCGCGCCAGCTCGAGCGCGGACGTCAGCACGCCAAGCAGCTCCTGGTCGTCCGAGGGCATCTCGGCCTCAGAGAGACTTGCGAAGCGCTCCCAGCTCGCGCGGAAGTCGATCTGCCCTGCAGCCGCAGGGTGGCTCTCGGTGCTGCCGCCAAGGCCGAAGCCAAGCGCTGCGGCAAGCGTCGAGATAAAGCCGGCGCCATCCGACTCCTCGGGCTCGTCGGCCGGCGTCTCATCATTCGCCGCGCGGCTCTTGAGGCGCGCCTGCGCATCCTCCAGCAACCGTCGCGTCGAGAGACCACCAAGCTCGGCCATGAAATCGGCGCCGAAGAGCTTCGTCAGATCGGCAGCAGAAGGATCGACGCCGCGCGCGACCGCGTGCTGCTCGACGCGGCGCGAGAGAATGAGCCGCGCCTCATCCGCGGTCCGGTTCTCAAGCAGCGCGACGGGGCCGGATTTCTCCACGCGATCGATGTAGGACTGCGCGAGAACACCGCGAACGTGGTCATAGAAGTCGCCGAGACATGAGATGATGATCAGCGCGGTCGGCACGCGGTTGGCGATCTGGATGAGATCGCGCACGGCCTTATGGAAGCGCTCATCGGAATCGGGGAAGAAGCGCAAATCTTCGACCTGGTCGATGCAGAAGACGAGCGCGGCGCGATCGACCGTCCACATGAGCTTGCCGAGGCTCTCGATGATCTCGAAAGCGCGGCCCTCGCCGCTGCTCGAATCGAGCGCGGCAACGGACGACTGCGACAGCTCGTTGAGCGGGCGGCCGTGGAGGTATTGGCGCACGCGCTGGTCAATGCGCGGATCGGCACGCTGGAGATAGAGCAGCGCACGCACGATATTGATGTCGAGCTCCTGGCCGGCGAACTGCGGGCTCGCGACGATCTCGTCCGCAAGCTTGATGATCAGCTTGGAGAGCTGGGCCTCGTCGAGCTTCGCTTCGGTCAGCTCGTTCAATTGCTCGTCATTGAGCGCGGCGGCGGCGAGTTTGTTGGTCAGCCGCGCGAGGCCACTCTCGCATTCGCCATCGGGATCGTACGGCTTTTCGAGCGAGGCTACGAGGCGGCGCAGGTAGTAGTCGGCATAGCTCGCGACGTCCGGCGTCATCTGGGCATAACCGAAGTAGGCCGTGCCGGTGCGATGGCTGCTCGTCCTGAGCGCGCGAATGAGATGCGTCTTGCCGGCGCCGGACTGGCCATGGAACAGCAGCAAACGCGCCGGCGTCACGGCGCCATCGGACTTCACGATCGCGTCGAGCGCGCTTTGGAACTTGGCGCGCGCCTGCTTGTGCACGGCCGCGACGTCGACCGGGTCGGCACTCCAGATATCGTCTTCCCAGGTGATCGAATGCTCGAACGCCGATGCAAAACTCTCGACCGGGGCTGCGCTGTCTACTGCACGCTGCATGTTCTTCTTGTTCCTCGACACAAATTGTGTTGGCCCCAGCGGGACTACTCTTCAATGCGTACGAAGTGCCATACCGTGTTCTTGAAAACGGTGGCTGAGGCCTGGATCTCGTCCAGATCGCGCTTGTTGCGCAGATCCGATGTGCCGAGCACCAGAAGCCCCGTGCGATGCGCTTCCGTGAGCATCGCCTTGAACTCGATCTCGCTCAGTCCCCAGCCCGTGTGCTGTTCCTGCACGGCGGCCCAGACTTGTGAGATGTAGACCTTGCGGCTGCCCGACCACCCACCGGTCGCGAGTGGCCGCGCCATTCTCTTCACCGCGTGCGCGAACGCCTCGGGATCGGGGCGCCCCGTTTGAGCCGGTGTCGGTCTCAGACGCTGCACGACAGCCGGTGCACTCGCGACGGGCGACGCTGCCGGCTTGGCCGGCGCCTCTTGACCGCGCGACACGGCGATCGGCCATTCCAGATCGCCCGCAACGAACCGTCGCAGCAGCGCGAGCCGCAGTGCCGGCAATGTGCTGCTCGTGACGCCGACCGCTTCGGCGGCAAGTCTGGCAACGAGCCGGCTGTCCGAGCCGAAATCGCGCGGCCGCGTCGAAAGCTGACCGGCCAGCAGCCGCGCGGCCTTCGCCGAGAGCCCGGACTTGGCGCCGAGGTCCCGCTGCAGGCGGTTGCCGAAGGCGCGATCCAGCGCGAGAAGCGCGAGATCGTTCCGAAGGCGCGAGGCGCTCGCTGCGGAGCGCTGCTTGAGCCCATGGGCTGCGATGACGATCGCGCTTCTGAGCCCGTCGATCTTGCCGAGGGCCTTGAGTCGCCGCACCGGCAAGCCGGGCGTACCCAGCGCACGGGCGATCAACGCCCCATCACGTATTTTCGGCCAGTCGTCCCCACTCGCGGGTGCTGAGCCAAGAAAATGCTGCGCCTGGCGGCGACCGCCGGCCGTGGCATGGAGCCGGTTGCTCCGCCTCACCACGAGTTGGTCCTTGATATGCGCCGCGACGAGGCGCCCAAGCAGAAGTCGCCACTCGCCAGCTTCGACCGCGGGCGCCACCAAGGGTTGCAGATCCCGCGCCAGCTCAGCTTCGCCGACCCCGCTCTCGCTGACCGACAGCCGCAGGAGCACGAGCGCGCCAACCCGGAGCGCATCCACTCGCGCCGGCGCTGCGCGAGGCGCATCCAGTACCGCCACGGCCATGTCTTTGCCCCCTAGCAAACCGGTGTCTGCCTCCGAGCCCTTTCAACACAGGCGACAATGCGCTCACGGCCGCGGTCACATACGACCCGGCCTCACACGAACACGCTGCACCTCACGTGGGGAATTCCAGCACTGGCGCCCCCTGAGCGCGGCCGGACAATCGGGCAGGATTTCGTGTTTCCCTCGCGAAATACCTGCCGCCGGGGCCCCTTAACCCGGACGAATCACCGTAGAATCAACGGCATTCTGGAAGACTGCAACAAATCCGCCAAGTAAAATCGCCCCACCCCGTGCCGTCCCGCCCACGGTGCGCGCATCGGGCCACGTCCGGACCGAATATATTTGCCGCCATCAGCCCCGCGGCCAAATTAAAGTCACGAAGATTCCTTCTCTTATGTGCTGACAGGACGGTTTCTCCCGCGCTCGACGCAGAAGGCGACGCGCCCGGATACTCCGGGTTCGTCCAGGGGATCTGCAACGATGACAGCGCGGACCGGCAACCGCCCCTTGTCCCGAGGGAAGCTAGTTCCGTGCGCGCATCATTAACGGCATGTTTACCACCCGGCTCCATAGTTAACGCTGGGTTTGTTGCGCGTAGGCCGGCAGGAGTTGTAACCATGTATCGCGTGCTGGTGGGGGTTTCGGTCGTTCTTCTGACGACCGGTTGCGGCATGAGTTCGAGCACGCTCAGCTCAGGCTTTGCCGAAAGCCCGACAATGTCGGCCAGGTCCACCCGTCAGGCCTCACTCGGCAGCGACCTCACAGCCCGCACACCGACCCGTGTCGAGAGCAGCCAGCGCATGGCGAGCCTCGCACCGCCGACCACATCCGCCCCCTCCGAGCGCGCGCCCAAGGGCGCCCTCTCGGACCGCGACTACTCCCGCGCCGGCCTCAATCCCGAATCCGCACGCGACGCCATCAATAGCTACCGCCGCACCAAGGGCCTGAAGCCCCTCAAGCTCGATGCCGAGCTGACCGCCGCAGCCCGCGCCCACGCGCAGGATCTCGCCAAGTGGGATCGCATCTCGCATTACGGCTCGGACGGCTCGAACCCCTGGGATCGCGTCAAGCGCGCGGGCTACAACGCCAAGCTCGCGGCTGAGAACGTCGGCACCGGCCAGGCCAGCTTCGACGAAGTGCTGAAGGGCTGGCAGAACAGCCCGGGGCACAACAAGAATCTCCTTCAGCCCGAGGCCCAGCACATTGGCCTCGCGCTGGTCCACGATCCCAAGACCGAGTTCAAGACCTTCTGGACGCTGGTGGTCGGCTCGCGGCTCTGAGCTGAAGCTCTAGTTGCCGCTGCAGCGACCGCGGCGCTTTAGCTGTTCTTCTTCCGATCGGCTTTCCGTTCCGGCGTGCGCGGGCTATACCCCGCGCAAACATCCCTCGCCGACCGGAGCCCTCCATGACCGCTATCGTCGACATCATTGGCCGCGAGATCCTCGACAGCCGCGGGAACCCGACCGTCGAGGTCGACGTGACCCTGGAGGATGGCTCGGTCGGCCGCGCTGCCGTGCCCTCGGGCGCTTCCACTGGCGCGCATGAGGCCAATGAGCTCCGCGACGGCGACAAATCCCGCTTCCTCGGCAAGGGCGTGCTGAAGGCCGTCGATGCCGTCAACGGCGAGGTGTTCGACGCGCTCTCCGGCATGGATGCCGAAGATCAGCGCCGCATCGACGCAGCCCTCATCACGCTCGACGGCACGCCGAACAAGTCGCGCCTCGGCGCCAACGCCATTCTCGGCGTATCGCTCGCGACGGCCAAGGCGGCGGCGCTCGCCAGCAACCTGCCCCTCTACCGTTACATCGGCGGCACCAACGCCCGCATCCTCCCCGTGCCGATGATGAACATCATCAATGGCGGCGCGCATGCCGACAACCCGATCGACATCCAGGAATTCATGATTATGCCGGTCGGCGCGGAAACCTGCGCCGACGCGATCCGCATGGGCGCCGAGGTCTTCCACACACTTCGCAAAGGCCTCCAAGACGCCGGCCACAGCACCAACGTCGGCGACGAGGGCGGCTTCGCGCCGAACCTCAAGAGCGCCGACGAGGCCCTCGGCTTCATCATGAAGTCCATCGAGCAGGCGGGTTACAAGCCCGAAGACGACATCGTGCTGGCGCTCGATTGCGCGGCGACGGAGTTCTACAAGGGCGGCAAGTATGCGCTCGAAGGCGAAGGAAAATCGCTCGACGGTGCTGGCATGGCCAAGTACCTCGCCGACCTCGTCGCGCGTTATCCCATCGTCTCCATCGAGGATGGCATGTCCGAGGATGATTGGGACGGCTGGAAGGCCCTCACCCAGGCGATCGGCAACCGCTGCCAGCTCGTCGGCGATGACCTTTTCGTAACCAACACGCGCCGCCTTGCCGAAGGCATCGCCAAGGGTGTCGGCAACTCAATTCTCGTCAAAGTGAATCAGATCGGCTCACTGACGGAAACCCTCGATGCCGTCGATATGGCCCAGCGCGCCCGCTACACGGCCGTCATTTCCCACCGCTCGGGCGAGACCGAGGATTCGACGATCGCCGATCTCGCCGTCGCAACGAACGCCGGCCAGATCAAAACCGGATCGCTCTCCCGCTCGGATCGCCTCGCCAAGTACAACCAGCTCATTCGCATCGAAGAGCAGCTCGGCGATGTGGCAGAATACGCTGGACACTCGGTGATTCGCGGAGCTTCCGGGAGCGCCTGACAAGCGCCCCGCGACATCATGTAACTGCTCATCGGCAGGCCGCGGCAATATCGCGTGGAAGGCCTGCGTGTTGGGGGTGGAAGTTGACACGGTTTTGACATATA
>JAEZAW010000187.1 GCA_023430315.1 Pseudomonadota bacterium
GTTGTCGGACGAACCAACTGCCATTGATCAGCGCCGTTCCGATGCGCTCTGAGAGCGCGGTGGCGAGCTTCGGATATTCGACGAGATGATGATGGACGGCAAGAATCCAATGGGCGCGCGGGAACTGCTCGATGATAGCCAGCATCCGGTGCGCTTGCGTGCTCGATACGAGACCGAGCGCATTGGTGAAGGAGAAGTGTGTCTCGGCCGTCGAGTTGACGAGCAGGATGCCTAACCCATCCTCGCTATCGGGCGGCAGCACCATGGGAAAGAGCTCGTCCCAGAGGGAAGCCAATCCCATGGACAAACGCACGGTTCCTGTATCGGCGAAGGCCGCGATATGAGAGCGGTGCGGGGCCAGCGCGCTGGAGAGCGTCTCGCCGACCTGCTTTGTAGTCTGGTCGACGACCTTGACGTTCGCGCCCTGCACCGCGGCCATGGCCGAGAGCACGCGCATCTGGCGCAGGAGTCGGCCGGGACTGGTCGGGAGATCTAACCGCGCCGGGTTTGCCCGATCGACGACATTCACATCGTGATTACCCGGAAGAATCAGCATCCGCGCTGCCAGTCGCGGATATCTTGCAAGAGCAGATAGGAACTCGGCCCATTCTGCGGAGCGACCAGCATCCGTCACGTCTCCGGTAACGAGCAGGAAGTCGAGTGGCTGATCGCGATGAACCTGATCTAACCGAGCCAGCACGCGCTCGAGCTTCCCATTGCCGCGCGGCCCAGAGCGCCCGCTCTCGATGCGAAAACCATAACGCTCGCCAACGACGTGGAGATCCGAGAGATGCGCGACACGCCACGTCCGGACACCGGGCGGAGCACGATCGAACTCCGGGAGATCGCGCGGTTGATCCATGGTGGCATCGGCCAGCCCCCATACAAGAGAAGCCGCGGCCAGATATCCGCTCACGATGACGACGGCATTGGCGAGAGCCGGAACGATCAACCGTTGTGGCGATCCGAGATCTGCGACTGAGCCAATCCAGCGCGTTGCTGGCCACACCAGCATGGCGACGCCCAACGCAATCCCAAAGAGGATAAATCCCGCACCAGCGGCAGTCGCCGCACGCAGACGTGCGCGGCTAAGAGCGTCGCTCCTTCTGCGCAGCACACGCTCCACAAGATGGCGAAGGCTCTCGCGACAGAGCGCATAGCCTGGCTGCACGGCCACGGAGTTCAGCGACCAGAAACCTTGCTCGGCCACTCGATACAGCGGCCGCCCGCCAAAGTATCCGGCGACGACGACCAGGATGAGCAGGAGAAGGGGCCAAGCCTCGTTCAGCGGTGCCGCAATCTTCCTGGTCAGAGTTGCGATCCAGCCTGAGAGGATCAGCGGCGCGAGACCGAGCAGGATTCCCGGCAGCGCGATCAGAAGCAGCCAAGCCAGGACGAGCTTCGGAAGACTGATTTCCGCCAGCAGGCTGCCCGCCATCGCGAAAAGCGAGCGTCGCTTCGTACTGGAGGCGTCGTCCTCGACATCGCCAAGTCGCGGATCAAGCAGTGGTGCGATCCTTGGCTCCTCAGCCCCCGACGCACCCGTTGAGCCGTCTGATCCGTCGGAGATGGAAGGCGTGGCGTTGTCCGACCCCATGATGTCTACGATAGCCCGCCTTCTCTAGGAGCTACGATGTCTGCCACCGCCTCCGCAGATAGGTGTGGCGCAGAGGATCGTCGCGGTGCAGGCACTTCAGGATCGCGTCGTTCACAGAGCACGAGCGCGTGGCGGGGCTGGATCGCCTATCCGTACGGAAGACCCATGCCGGGATGGAATGCGATTTTGAGAGTGGCTGGCTGATTGTGGTGCAAAGTTGTGCGTTATCGTAGTGGTCGTTGCGATATCTGCTCAAGTTCATTTTAGATCATCTCCAATTCCGAGATCGGAACCGCGTATTGTGTGGTCGATATCGATCCGATGTGGGTGGAGCGTGACAAGATCACCAGACTGTCGCGAATGATCGTCGCAGGTGCGATAAGAGCAGCCGCTTTTTGGCCACGCGTGAGCATTGTGAGTTGAGGTCGTTGTGGCTCCCATCGGGAGTAACCCCTATTTGGCTCGGGGCATCTCCTGGAGAGACTTAGGCGTCTTGCGATCGCACCGCACTGCACCATCAACAACAGTTCGTGATGCGATCTGTGCGCCTCTGTCGCACAGTCCGATGCGCCGAATGGCCGCGTCCGCTCAATCTATGAGCTGACCGTTGGCGTCGAAAAACGGAAATGGACCAGGCCAGTCGCCGATGACGGCGGCGTGTGAAACGAGTTGATCACCCGTCCAGCGGTGAAGCATGTAGCCGGGAGGCTCCAACCTAAATGCGCTCGGGCCGTTGTCGGTCAGATCGAGCGCAACCTGATGCGCGGGACTCGGGCAAATCATCGCCGAGCGGCCGCCGATCTGCGCGTGAACCGTTCGGTGCACATGACCGCAGAGGATCGCCTGGATCTGCGGATAGCGCGCGACAACTTCGGTGAATGCTTCGCGGCCGGCGAGCCCGAGGCGATCCATGTGAGCAATGCCCGTCAGAAATGGTGGATGGTGCATCAAGATCAGGGTCGGCACGTCGGTTTCAGAGCGAAGCGTCGCATCGAGCCAGGCAAGTCGCTCAGCGCAGAGTTCTCCGCCGCCTTGCGCCGGCACGAGCGTATCGAGACCGATGATCCGCAGCGGTCCGCGCTGCACGGCAAAGTGCAGGAAGCCTTCTGCGGGGAGATAAGCATGATCGCGGAATGCGCGGCGCATGGCGTTGCGCTCGTCGTGGTTGCCCGGAATGACGATCATCTCGGTAGGAAGCGGTGCCAGGATCTCACGCAAGTGCGCGTACTCGGCATCTTCACCGAAATCGACGAGATCACCTGTGTGAACGATCAGGTCGGGTCTCGGATCGAGCTTGAGGAGCTCGGCCACACATGTCCTCAGCATGGCCGCTGTATCGACCCGCCGATAGGCGAGCCGTCCCGGCAGCCTGATGTGCGTGTCGGTGATCTGCGCAATCAGCATCACGATGCCTCCGACATGTGGATCAAGGCGGGATTGTCCACGCATAGGCCGATCGGGTCTCCGCGATGAAACTCTCGGCGCGCGGCAGTGTCCAGAACGAGCGTCTTCTCATCACCGACGTCGACAACCAAGCGCGTCCTGTCACCTCGGAAGACCGTCGCGACGATCTTGCCGCGCAAGTGGGGCGCATTGTCTTCGAGCCTCACGTCCTCGGGGCGGAACCGCACGCTCGTGGCACCAGCCGGCGCGTCTGGCCACGGAATCGTGCCGGCAGATGTCACGAAGGCCCCATCGACAACGCTCCCGTGGAGGACGTTCATGGTCCCGATGAATTCCGCAACAAACGGAGATGCGGGTTTCAGATAGATTTCGCGCGGCCGGCCGATCTGCGCGACGCGTCCCTCGCTCATGACGACAATGCGATCACCCAGCGCCATGGCCTCTGCCTGATCGTGCGTGACGTAGATGGTCGTAATGCGAAGCCCCCGAAGCAGCTCGTCGATCTCGAGCCGCAGCTCCTCCCGGAGTTTGGCGTCCAGCGCCGTGAGTGGCTCGTCAAGCAGCAAGGCGCGTGGCTCGACGGCCAGAGCTCGGGCAAGTGCTACGCGCTGGCGCTGGCCACCGGAGAGCTGATCGATCCTGCGCTCGGCCAGCTTGGAGATGCGCATGAGATCCAGCATCTCGCTGACCCGCGCGTTGCTCTCCGCCTTGGACTTGCCGCGAATACGAAGGCCATAGCCGATATTCCCGGCAACGCTCATGTTGGGGAAAAGCGCGTACGACTGGAAGACCATGCCGATGTTGCGCGTCTCGATCGGCTGTGCCGTCACATCGACGCCATCGAACAGCACCTGCCCGCCCTCATCCGGTTGCTCCAGTCCGGCGATCATGCGCAGTGTCGTCGTCTTGCCGCACCCCGAGGGACCGAGGAGCACGATCGTTTCCCCGGCCTCAATGGTGAGATCCAGCGGTTCGAGCGCACGCGTGCCGTCGGGGAAAGTTTTGCGACATTTCCTGAGCGCGATCGATACAGGAGCGGCCCGCTGCGCCATCATTCATCGTCCTTCTTGAGTCTGGTGGGCGTTGTCGGACGCGCGGCGCGCTGCATCGCCAGAAGCAGCGGGACGATCATGATGAAGAAGACCAGCGTGTAAGCACTGCCTATCTCGAAGCGAAGCGAGGCATAGGCATCGGCGAGGCCGACAGGCAAGGTCTTGTTCAGGGGCGTGTGCAGCAGCCACGTCATATTGAACTCGCCGATCGACAGGGTCAGCACCATCAGCGATCCAGCAATGATGCCGCTCCGGCAGTTCGGCAAGACTATATCGAAGAAGCGCTGCCGAAAGCCCGCCCCCAGAGAGGCGGCACCTTCCTCGAGCGTCTTCAGATCGATGGCGAGCATCACGGCGAGAACCGACCGCACCATGAACGGCAGCGTGAACAGGACATGCCCGACGAGAATGAAGAGCCAGGACGCTCTGAAGCCGCGAACCGCACCGTACGTGGCAATCAGCGCCAGCGCGGTCGCGAGACCGGGAATGGCAACCGGCATCACAAGAAGCTCCTCGAAGAACCGCGTGAGACGCGACTGGCGCTTGGCGAGTACATAGGCAGCGGGCACGCCGAGCAGCAGCGTCGTGCAGAGACATGCGAGCGCGATGCCGATCGATAGGAACATGGTATCGCGATAGCCGTTCCAGACCTCCAGCACCCATCTGAGCGTGAGGCCGCTGGAGACACCGACCTGATAGTTGACCGTGAGACCGGCCATGATCGACAGCAGGACAGGAACAATGAGGAACGCACAAACGACGAGGGCGAACGCGAGCTGCGCGTAGAAAAGGCCACCGCGGCGGTTCATTGCGCGCTCTCCTCAGCCGGCAGCCGCGACACTGGCGCCGGCGGCCGTTCGCGCGAGCGCAAGCGCCAGCCAGGTCACCGCGCCCAGCACGAAGGAGAGTGCCGCGGCCATGGCGATGTTCGCCTGCAGCGTGAACTCGGTATAGATCACCATCGGCAGGACATTGATACGCGTGGCAAGCGTGAAGGCAGTGCCGAAGGCGCCCATGGCAGTCGCAAAGCATATGGCGCCGGTGGAGATTAGTGCGGGCTTCAGGCCAGGCACAATGACGTCACGCACGACCTGCCAAGGCGTCGCGCCGAGCGAGCGCGCCGCTTCCTCCAGCCGTGGATCGAGCTTCTCCGCTGTGGCCATCACGGTCAGGATGGTGCGGGGAATGGAGAAGTACACGTAGCCCATGAGCAGGCCTGCCATGGAGTAGGCGAATACGATCCGCTCATCGAACAACGCGAGCGTCAGGCTGCCGATCAACCCCTGTCGGCCGGCCAGGACGATGACCATGAAGCCGATGACGACGCCGGGAAATGCGAGCGGCAGCGTGAGCATCGCGATAAGCGCAGGGCGCCCGGGAAATTCGTTCCGCTGCAGGAATACGCCGGCGATCCCGCTGACGATCAGTGTGATCAGCGTCGTTGCGACTGAAAGTGCCAGCGTCGACAGGAGCGAGGCGAAATAGCCGGGATCCGTAACGATCGCAGCATAGGCGGCAAGTCCGCGCGGACCACTGGCACCGACCAGCAGCAGCTGTGCCATCGGCAGCAGAAAGAACGCGGAAAAGAAAATGCCCACCGGCAGGAGGAGGGCGAGGAGCGTCAGTCGATCTCGTGACATCTGGATCTGAGGCGAGGCAGCGGGATACTGCCTCGCCTGTGTTTATGGCTCAGTTCACTTCGTTCTTGTAGCGCTCGACAATGGCCTTCTGCGCACCCGCCAGCTTCTTGAGATCCACCGGCTTGGCGCGCGCGTAGTCAGCTTCGGGCAGGAACTTGGTCTTGGCCTCGGCCGAAAGCTTATCGGCGAACACAGGCCGCAGGTACGCATTGCCCCACATGACCTGGCTCGCATCGGAGAGAACATAGTCCAGGATCTTCTTGCCGTTGTCGGCGTTCGGTCCGCCCTTTACGAGGCCCATCACATACGGGAACACCACCGTGCCTTCCTTCGGAATGACGAAGCGGACTGGTGCCTTGTCCGTGTATTGCCCGCGATAGGCATTGAAGTCGTAGTCGAGCAGGATCGGGATCTCGCCCGAGATCACACGCGCGTATGACGTCTGCTTCGGCACGATCGGCTGGTTCTTGGCCAGCTCCTTGAAGAACTTGATCGCCGGATCGAGATTTTCGTAGCTGCCGCCGAGCGCGAGATTGATGGCCATGACGCCGAGCTGGCCGACGGCAGCCGAGGTCGGATCGAGATAGCCGACGAGCCCTTTGTACTCAGGCTTCAGCAGATCTGCCCAGCTCTGCGGCACCGGGACCTTCCCTAGTGCCTGGGTATTGATGAAGAGACCGAGCGTGCCGGAGTGGATGGTGAACCAATGACCGTCCGGGTCCTTGAGATCTGCAGGTATCTTCTCCCAGCCAGCGGGCTTATAGGGCGTGAGGATGCCGGCATTCATGGCGGGATCAGCCGCGATGCCGCCGAGGTACGTTACATCCGC
>JAEZAW010000009.1 GCA_023430315.1 Pseudomonadota bacterium
CCGTGGAGCTCCCTTTTGCCGGCCATCCGACGATCGGCACCGGCATTCTGCTCGCCCAGCTTCGGGCCGGCGATCCCACCACCGATCAGGATGCCCTCGTCGTGCTCGAGGAGACGATCGGCGCCGTCCGCGTCGGTGTCCGCATGCGCGCCGGCAAGGCTGCGTATGCCGAGTTCGATGCGCCGAAGCTGCCCGAGCCGGCAGGCGACCCGCCGACGAGCGATAGGCTCGCAGCCGCGCTGGGCTTGAAGCCCTCGGAGATTGGATTTGCC
This sequence comes from Pseudomonadota bacterium, assembly GCA_023430315.1. Lineage (GTDB taxonomy): Bacteria > Pseudomonadota > Alphaproteobacteria > Rhizobiales > Hyphomicrobiaceae. The sequence goes on from JAEZAW010000009.1 coordinate 273, forward strand.
AATCACCGGCCCTCTCAGTGGTCGGCGGGTGTGCCCTTCACCTTCGTGCCCGTCGCGTCGATGGAGGCTATCGGACGCGCGGAGATTGTCTCGACGCACTGGAACACCGTCTTCGGCGGCCCGCGCGCCGGTAAGGTTTTCCTCTACACGGGCGAGACGACGCACACGACATCGTCCTTCCACGCTCGCATGTTCGGCCCGGGCGCTGGCGTCGCGGAAGATCCCGCGACAGGATCGGCAGCAGCGGCCTTCGCCGGTGTCGTCAACGCTTTCGATCAAACTCCGGCGGGTACACACAAGCGCATCATCGAGCAGGGCTTCGAGATGGGGCGCCCGAGCATCATCGCGCTTTCGTTCGAGGTGGCGGCGCGCGGCAAGCTCGAGACCGTACGGATCGGCGGCAGCGCCGTTCGTGTCAGCGAAGGCACGATCGAGATCTGACGGGAGGCACTCCGCTTAGCGCTCTGGGTAGGGCGTGCCATCCTTGTGCACGAACCTGCCGTCGGCATTCGAGCTCATCACGTCAATGTCCGAGCAGGTGGTGAGATCGTCGAGTTGGCGTGAACCGATTTCGAGATAGACGGCCATCGCGCTCGATCTGTTGATCATGTGGTGGCCGTTGCCGGTGCCCTTCGCAAAGGCCGCGCAATCGCCCGCACGCAAAACGGTCTCACCGGTATCTTCGATCAGCGTGACTTCGCCTGCGAGCACATAGACGAACTCATCTTCATGCGAATGCCAATGGCGCTGGCTCGACCAGTTGCCCGGCGGCAGATGCATGAGATTGACGCCGAAATCTTTGAGACCGCCTGCATCGCCGAGCCGCTGTCGCACGCGCTCGGCACAGGGCACGTCGAATGGCGGCGGGTAGGGCGCACCCTTGCGCTTTGGCACGGCATTGATGTCGATCTTGGGCATGGCAGTTCCTTGCAATCCACGGCAGATCGCAGCACGCCATATCGAGATATAATCGAGTGGCGCCGCTTCAACGCTCCGGGTAGGGCGTGCCATCCTTGTGCACGAACCTGCCGTCGGCATCAGCGATCTTCATGTCGATGTCGGCGTAGGTCGTGACTTCGTCCGAGTGGCGCGTGCCCATTTCCAAATAAATGGCCATCGCGTCAGAGCGATTGATCAGATGATGACCATTGCCCGAGCCCTTGGGGAATGCCGCGCAATCGCCTGCGTGCAGCACCGTCTCGCCGCTGTCTTCGATCAGAACCAACTCGCCTTCGAGCACATAGACGAGCTCCTCCTCATGCGAATGCCAATGGCGTTGGCTCGACCAGTGGCCCGGCGGGAGATGTGTGAGGTTGAGGCCAAAATCCGCGAGTCCGCCGGCATCGCCGAGCCGCTGTCGAATTCGTCCGGCACAGGGGACGTCGAACGGTGGCGGGTAGTCTGAGCCTTTACGCTGAGGAACGGCATTGATGTCGATCTTGGGCATGTGCTCTTCCGACGATCAGCGAGACAATTCGCGCCTTTGGCGCGAACAGGGCCTCGGCCCTGTAACCCGACCGGGGGAACACCCCCGGAACCCCCGTCCTTTAAGACTTTTCCATACCCAGCGCTTTGTGCAAGTCGCTGAGCGTTGCGAGTGCATCGCAACCGGCGAAAATGAAGGCGTCGACACCCGCCGCGTGCAGCGCCGCTTCGAGATCCTTCGGTCGACCGGCTAGGTACACGCGCTGGCCGCCCGCCGACTTCAATGCCGCGGCGGCAGGTGCGCCAAGGTCGGTGTAGGTCGCGTCCGCACCACAGATGCAGGCGATCGTGGCGCCACTATCCTTGAAGGCTGCAGCGATGGCACCAGCATCACTCAAGGGCGCCGACTGGATCGCGCCTACACCACCCGCCGCGAGGAAGTTCGTGATCCACGTCGCGCGCGCGCCATAGGAGGCGAGATCGCCGATGCACGCAAGAAAGACCTTCGAGGGCGTCTCCGTGGTGAGCGCGTGAGCTTCAGCGGCCGCGCGCAGCGCCTCGAAGGGCTCGGCGAGGCGACGAACGGCGAGCGCCTTGATGTTCACTGCGCCGCTGGCAGCTGTGGAAGTCACCGAAGGCCATGGCACGACCTTCACGCCGTCATCGCCGAGTTTGGGGAATGCCGACACACCCGTCATTTCCATGCGGCCCGTAGCAAGCTGCTTGGCGCGGGTCTCTGCAACCTTTGCGATGTCGTCTTGAATGCGGCCGCTGGAGAGGGCTGCTGCCATCCCGCCCGCCGCTTCGATGTCCTGGAAGAGCTTCCACGCCGTCGCGGCGAGCTCCGAGGTGAGCGTTTCGATGGCGAAGCTGCCCCCGGCGGGATCGAGAACGCGGCCGAGCCCGCTTTCCTCCTGCAACACGAGGTGCGTATTACGCGCCATGCGCCGCGCGAAGCCATCCGGCTGTCCCAGCGCCCAAGTGAAGGGGAGAACGGTGATCGACTGCGCGCCGCCCATGGCTGCCGTCGCACACGCGATCGTGGTGCGCAGCATGTTCACCCACGGATCATGCTTGGCCATCATGCGCAGCGATGTCTCCGCGCCGAACGTCATCTGCGCGACGGCATCGCCCGCGCCACAGGCATCTGCAACCTGCCAGACCAACCGGCGCGCAGCGCGCAGCTTGGCAAGGCCAAGGATCTGGTCGGCATCGACGGCGAGGTTGATGGCGATCTTCGGAAGCGCCTGCTCGGGTACAATCCCTGCCGCTTCGAGTGCGCGAAGGTATGCGGCGAGTGTCGCCAGTACGATGGCGAGTTCCTGCGCCTCGCTGGCGCCCGCCGCATGATAGGGGTGGCCGTCGGCGACCAATGCCGTCAGGTGGGGCGCGCCCAGCGCGCTCTTGGCCAGCACCGCGGCTTCACTCAACGCCGCATCGATCGGCTGACGCAAAGAGCCCGTCAAAGCCAGCGCAGCGAGCGGATCGGCATTGAACGCGCCGAGCCGTGCTTTGTCGCTAATGCCGGCGGCACGCCACAGCTCACCAAGGCTCTCAGCTGCAACCCCAACATCCTCGCCGGTCTCCAGCGAGAGCGGGCACACGTCGAGCATGACGCCCTTCAGGGCCGTGGCGAGTGTCTCAAGGTCCGGCGCGAGGCCGAGCCTGCCCGGTGCGGAAATCAGGAGCTTAAGCGAGGTCGCCCCGCCTTCGAGGTCCTCCAGGATAGCGGCGTTGGCCGTTGGCGCATCAGGCCCCGCATGTATTTGGCGAATGCCCCAGGGAGGAGAGATGGTCGCCGCGCTGGCCCCGCGCAGGTAGGGGGCTGCACCCGGCTGCTGCCCGGCAAGGCCGTCCGGCGCCTCGGCGCGCCCGTAGAGCGGGGCAATGCGGAGGCCGTCGGCGGTCCGCGCAACCAGCCGGCGGTCGAAATCGGCTCCCTTGAGCGCCTTTTCGACCAGAGCCAGCCATTGCGCCCGCTCGGGGACGGAAAACCCTTCCATCAAGGCCAATTCTGTCATCACCCGGCAATCCTGTGTCGTGTTCTGATATTCCCTAGCGCGTTTGTTGCGCTGCGTTAATCCCTTGCATGGAGATGCCGCACCCGAGCGCAGCATGACATCTGGCCCCGGCTGTGCTAGGCACCCGCAACCCTTTTTTGCGCCGCACAATGCGGCCCGCACCCGGACCCCAAAATGAATATCCGCAATATTGCGATCATCGCCCACGTCGACCATGGCAAGACGACGCTCGTCGATGCGCTCCTGAAGCAGTCCGGCGCCTTCCGCGAAAACCAGAAGGTCGCCGAGATGGTCATGGATTCCAATGACCTGGAGCGCGAGCGCGGCATCACGATCCTCGCCAAGAACACGTCCATCGTTTGGAACGGCACGCGCATCAACATCGTCGACACGCCGGGCCACGCCGACTTCGGCGGCGAGGTCGAGCGCATTCTCAACATGGTCGATGGCGCAGTGCTGCTCGTCGATGCATCTGAGGGCCCGCTGCCGCAGACGAAGTTCGTCGTCTCGAAGGCGCTGCGCCAGGGCATCCGCCCGATCGTGGTGATCAACAAGATCGACCGCCCGGACGAGCGACACAACGAAGTGCTCAACGAGATCTTCGACCTCTTCGCCGGTCTCGATGCAACCGACGAGCAGCTCGACTTCCCGGTGCTCTATGGCTCAGGACGCGACGGCTGGATGGCTGCTGATCCCGCCGGCCCAAAGGAGGATCTGAAGCCGCTCTTCGATTTGATCCTGCAGCATGTGCCGCCGCCCGTTGCGGAGGAGGGGCCTTTCCGTCTGCTCGCGACGACGCTCGAAGCCGACGCCTATCTCGGCCGCATTCTCACGGGGCGCATTCTCTCGGGCAGCATCAAGCCGAACCAGACCATCAAGGCGCTTTCACGCGAAGGCAAGCTCATCGAGACGACGCGCGTGACGAAAGTGCTCGCCTTCCGCGGGCTCGAGCGCACGGCCGTCGATATCGGCGAAGCCGGCGACATCGTCGCGATTGCCGGCGTGACCGAGGCGACCGTTGCCGACACGCTCTGCGATCCGTCCGTCGATACGCCGCTGCCCGCGCAGCCGATCGATCCGCCGACGCTGACCATGACCTTTCGCATCAACGATGGTCCGTTCGCCGGCCAGGAAGGCGACAAGGTCCAGAGCCGCGTCATTCGCGATCGCCTCATGAAGGAAGCCGAGCGCAACGTCGCGATCCGAATCGCGGAGAATCCCGACAAGGATTCCTATGACGTCTCCGGCCGCGGCGAGCTGCAGCTCGGCGTGCTCATCGAGAACATGCGTCGCGAGGGTTTCGAGCTGACCGTCTCGCGTCCTCGTGTGGTCTACAACTCGGATGAGACCACAGGCCAGCGCCTGGAGCCGATCGAGGAAGTGATCATCGACGTCGATGAGCAGCACTCGGGTGTCGTCGTGCAGAAGCTTTCCGAGAGGAAAGGCGAGTTGCGCGAGATGCGGCCTTCGGGTGGCGGTCGCACGCGGCTCGTGTTCTTCGTGCCGACGCGCGGTCTCATCGGCTACCAGGGTGAGCTGCTGACCGACACGCGCGGCACGGCGGTCATGAACCGGCTGTTCCACGCCTATGCGCCATTCAAGGGTGACGTGGCCGGCCGCCGCCAGGGCGTGCTGATCTCGAACGCATCGGGCGAAGCAACGGCCTACTCGCTCTTCTATCTGCAAGAGCGCGGCGCGATGATGATTGATCCTCAAACGCGCGTGTACGAGGGCATGATCGTCGGCGAACATAGTCGCGAGAACGATCTCATCGTCAATATCATCCAGGGCAAGAAGCTTTCGAACGTTCGTGCGGCCGGCAAGGACGAAGCGCTCACGCTCACGCCGCCGCTGCGCATGACGCTCGAGCGCGCGATGAGCTACATCACCGACGACGAGCTTGTAGAAGTGACGCCGAAGTCGATCCGCTTGCGCAAGCGCTGGCTCGACCCGAACGTCCGCAAGAAGATGGAGCGATCGGCAGAGGCGGTTTAGCGCGCCTTAAAGGAACGTGGCGCGGTCAGCCCGCGAAGCTCAGGTTGAACATATTGACATCATAAGGCTGAATGCTGACGTCAATTAGTAGCCTTGCGTACGAGTCATCTCGTCCGGCGCTAGGGGGCGAGGCTAATAGGTCATCCGTCTCCACAGATACGTGAGATATGAGTTCATCCTTCTGAAGAAGGACGAACATTGGATTGTCGTCGTCGATCGGTAGCTCGGCGCCAAGTTCGGGAGCGGTCGGCATCTTGAGAGCATCGAAAAGCGTCTTGAGCCGATTATCGATATCTCTCGCATTGAAAATACGACCTGGGCGATCACCAGGACGGTCGCGGCGCATGATTAGCACGTGAAGCGAGCACATGAGATCGAGCTTCTCGTGCACCAAAGGAACAAAGCGATATCCATTTATTACAGGACTCGCATCAGCGAGCTTGTCGCGCAGTAGTTTTGGTTCACTTCGCTCGAGCCCTAGTATTGTGCCATCAGTGGTGACCTCTCGTAAGAACCGACGCTCATGCCAGAGGTCTCGCAGCTGATAGTGAAAGGCTCTACGCAGTGCGTGCTTGTGCGGGGCTCTTTTGTCGATTTGACCGTCTCGAGGCTCCCCGCTAGAGGCTTTGAAACTGCCTTCGTAGAACAATCGAAACTTCACGCGCGCCTCCGCGCAATAGATGGCTCATTCTAAGGCTTGCGGACGACCGGCCGCTTCTACAACCCCTCGATGCAGTACACGCGCGCGGGGGCACCGTCGCCGCCGGGGATGTTCAGCGGCGCTGCCGACAAGAAAACCTCCGACTCACGAATGTCCGCGGTATTCGCCACGTACTCGACCATGTGCACGCCGGCGCGGAGCAGCACATCGTGCGTGACCTGCTCGGCGAGGGGACGTACCTCGCCTTTCAACATGAGGCGGATCGGATAGTCCTGCGGGAATGAGTATCCGATCGTGCGGATGCCGGTCGCGAGCAGCCACTCGGCGCCGTCGCGCGTGATGTAGGGGCTGTCGAGCCAGAATTCCTTGGTCGTGGGTGAGCGCTGGCGATCCCAGTTCGATTTCAGCAGCACCATGCCGCCGCGCTTGATGTGCTTTCCGCGCGCCGCGAGCTTCTCCGCGCTAATGGCCTCGTTTGGCTGCACGTCCATGAGATCGACGACGGCACAGCGTCCGACGAGATCATCGAGCTTCGTCGCGTCGATGGTTGCGCCGTCGATGAACATGTGGCGGCGCGCATCGACGTGCGTGAAAGCGTGGCAGGAAACCTTGAGCCACGTCACCTGCGCGAGATCGCCCTTGGTGAGATCGCCTGTGGCGGTGACCTCGGTTGGCCAGCGCGGATGACCACCCGCAATGGGCATGGAAAGATCGATGACACGCATGGCGCTCTCCCTGTGAAAGCGCGGCTATTTCGGCCGGATCTGACCGCTCCCGCGCACTTTGTATTTGAAGGTCGTAAGCTGCTCGACACCGACGGGGCCGCGTGCGTGCAGGCGTCCGGTGGCAATGCCGATCTCGGCGCCGAAACCGAATTCACCGCCGTCCGCGAATTGCGTCGAGGCATTGTGCAGCACGATGGCGCTGTCGACGCGATTGAGGAATTTCTCGGCCGTGCCGCTATCCCTAGTGATGATGCTGTCGGTGTGCTGCGAGCCGTAGCGCGCGATGTGCGCGATGGCCTCGTCGATGCCGTCTACAACTTTTACGGCGATGATTGCGTCGAGGAATTCACGGCCGTAGTCGTCGGGTTTCGCCGACACGACACGCGCATCGACCTTCTGCGTCGCTGGATCACCGCGCACTTCGCAGCCCGCATCGAGGAGTGCCCTCACGAGTGGCGATAGATGATCGGCCTTGGCATTGCGATCGACGAGCAGGCACTCCGTCGCGCCGCAGACGCCCGTGCGCCGCAGCTTGCCGTTGATCACAAGAGGGATCGCGATGCCGAGATCGGCATCGCGATCGATGAACGTGTGGCAGATGCCTTCGAGATGAGCGAAGACCGGCACGCGCGCTTCCTGTTGCACGCGGCCGACGAGGCCCTTGCCGCCGCGCGGTACGATGACGTCGATGGCGCCATTGAGCCCTGCCAGCATGTGACCGACAGCAGCGCGATCCGTCGTCGGCACGAGCGTGATGGCCGCTTCGGGTAGTCCTGCCTCAACGAGACCGGTGACGAGGCATTCATGGATCGCTGTCGCCGAGCGCTGGGCATCGGAGCCCGTGCGCAGGATTGCGGCATTGCCCGACTTGAGCGTGAGGCCACCGGCATCGGCCGTCACGTTCGGCCGGCTCTCGTAGATGATGCCGATGACGCCGATTGGCACGCGCACGCGCTCGAAGCGGAGACCGTTCGGCTGTTTCCAGTCTGCGATCACGGCACCGACGGGATCGTCGAGCGCGGCGATATCTTCGAGACCCTTGGCAATGCCTTCGATGCGATCGGGCGTGAGCGTCAGGCGATCCACGAATGACGACGCCTGGCCGGCGGCTTTGACGTCGGCGACATCGAGCGCATTCACGTCGAGAATGGCATTGGCCGAGCGACGGAGCGCCGCTGCCATGGCGTGCAGCGCCTTGTTCTTCTGATCGGTCGGGGCAAGTGCGAGATCGGCCGCCGCAGCGCGTGCGCGGGCGCCGAGGTCAAGCATGAGACGCTCGATGTCGGCCGCCTTCGGCTGATCAACGCGTTCGAGACGGTTCATGTCCGCTCCTTCTCAGGCCCTGCCTTGGACAGGGCCTTGCTCAGGGCCATGTCGTCGCGGTGAATGAGCTCCGTACGTCCGGCGTGGCCGAGGATCGCCGCGATCTCGCTCGACCGCTTGCCCAGAATAGCCGCTGCCTGGTCATGAGGATAGGCAATGAGGCCGCGCCCCAGATCGCGACCGTCGAGCGCGCGGATCGTCACCGCATCGCCGCGGTCGAAGGTGCCTTCGACGCGGACCACGCCGGCTGGGAGCAGGCTCTTGCCTTGGCCCAGCGCTTTCTCGGCGCCGGCATCGACGACGATCGACCCGCGCGGCTCGAGATTGCCGGCAATCCAGCGCTTGCGCGCCGCGACCGGATCGGATGGCGCGAGGAACCATGTGCAGGGCGCGCCGTCGGCGAGCCGGCGCAGGGGATTGAGCGCCGCGCCTTCGGTGATCACCATGTCGGTGCCCGAGCCCATGGCTATGCGGGCGGCCTCAAGTTTGGTCACCATGCCGCCCTTGGAGAGCTCGGTTCCGGCGTCGCCGGCCATGGCCAGGATCTCGTGCGTAATCTCGCGCACGACGTCGAGGCGCTTCGCCTTGGGGTCTTTTGCGGGCGGCGCCGTATAGAGCCCGTCGATGTCCGAGAGCAGCACGAGGCAATCGGCGCTCATCATCGACGCAACACGCGCGGAGAGACGGTCATTGTCGCCGTAGCGGATCTCCGCCGTCGCGACCGTGTCGTTCTCGTTGACGACGGGGATCGCGCCGCAGCCGAGCAGCGTCGCCATGGTCTGGCGTGCGTTGAGATAGCGGCGCCGCTCCTCGGTATCCTGAAGCGTCAGCAGCACCTGCGCGGCCGTCATTTCGCGCGCCTTGAACACATCCTGGTAGGCGCTCGACAGGCTGATCTGGCCAACCGCTGCTGCCGCCTGCGACTGTTCGAGCGCCAGCGTGCCCTTCGGCAGCTTGAGCACATGCCGGCCAAGCGCGATCGCGCCCGAGGAAACCAGGATCACCTCGCGGCCCTCGGCGGCAAGCGCCTTGACGTCATCCGCGATGGATTCGAGCCAGGCCGATCTCAGCTTGCCGGTCGTCCGCTCCACGAGCAGGGCCGAGCCGATCTTGACCACGATGCGGCGGGCATCGCGCCACTCGGGCCGGACGGCGGCAGTCGATGTCTCTTTCCGGGCGGCGGGCATGGCACGGGCTTCAGATCCTCTGGGAGGCGCTCACATAGCAGAAGCCGAGGGTTCGCGCACCCCAGGAGGGGCAATTGTGGTGTGCAGTTCGCCTCGCGCTCCGCCCGGGGGACACCCCCGGAGCCCCCGCCTTTTTGAGATTTGGCGCTTGCGACAAACGCTACGCAGGCTCCCGCCCGCTCTCCGGAGGGGGAGACGCAGCCCTGTTCCTGCTGCAGGCGTGCCTCGTCGCATAGTGGTGTATCCTGAGCAGAAGAAACTTTGGGAGGGCACTGCTCATGTATCTGGATCCAACGCCGGCAAGCTTCAGGCCGCCCGCCGGGGGCTGCGACTGCCACACGCACGTCTTCGGCCCCTTCGACCGTTATCCGCTCGCGCGTGAGCGGAGCTACACGCCGCCGCCGGCACCGGTCGAGGATCTCATCGCGCGGCTCGATACGACAGGCCTCGCCCGCGCCGTGATCGTACAGCCCAGCGGCTATGGCACCGACAACCGCCGAACGCTCGACGCCGTGGCGGCATATCTGGACCGGCTGCGTGCCGTCGTCGTCATCGATGGCACGGAGAGCGATACGGCGCTACTTGCGATGCACGGGAAGGGCGCGCGGGGCGTCCGCCTCAATCTGATCAGCGCCGGTGGGCCGCGCGGGACGACGGTCGCGGAGCTGCTGACGCGGGTCGCCGCGCGCATCCGTCCGCTCGGCTGGCACATCCAGATCTACACGGACCTCGACGTGGTCGCGGAGAATGCCGCGCTGCTGCAGGGACTCGGCGTCGACATCGTGCTCGACCACATGGCCAAGGTGGATGCAACCAAAGGCGCGGCGCATCCACAGTTCCCGGTCCTGGGGCGGCTCGTCGAGACGGGACGCTTCTGGGTCAAGCTATCGGGCACCTATCGCGTCTCGCCGGACTACTACGACAATCCGGCTGTAACGGCGCTCGCGCGAGCGCTGATCGCCCTCAACCCCGAGCGCATGATCTGGGGCACGGACTGGCCGCATCTCGCCAATCACAACCGGATTGCTTCCGCCGAGCCGCCGCCGATCGACTACCATCCTATCGACTACGGGCGACTGCTGAGCCTCGTCCCGGACTGGACTGAGGACGAGCAGGTGACCGCGCAGATCCTTTCGCACAACCCAGCGCGCCTCTATGACTTCCCGAGTGCCACGACAAGCTGAGACCCGCCACCATGCCTGAAGCCCTCAAGCGACCGGAGTGGCCGCGCCCGGCAGCGAGCGCCATCATCTTCCGTGGCGCCACCGTGCTGATCGTAGAGCGGGGGAAGGGGGCACTGCCCGGCACGTGGAGCCTGCCCGGCGGCCACATCGAGCCCGGAGAGAAAGCGCGCGATGCGGCCGCGCGGGAGCTCTTCGAGGAGACGGGTTTGGCGGTGACGCTCGTGGGGCTCGTCGACGTCCACGACGCGATCTTCCGGGATGGCGAGGGTAAGCTCCGGGCGCACTACGTCCTGTCGGTGTTCTGGGGCCGCTCGGAGGAGGGGGAGCCGGTCGCTGCGACGGACGTACGGGACGCGCGCTTCGTGCCGGTCAGCGAGGTCGACGGCTACCGCATGACGCCCGGAGCCCAGGACATCATCCGGCAGGCGTACAAGCTGAGCGTTGGGGGCAGCTGAGGGGTCTAGGTCGACCGCAGCTCGAACCGATTTCCCAGGCTTGGCTCCAGCCTCAGATCATTCGCATAATATATATTATGGAATATGTGGGCAGTCGGACTAAGCCGATTTGACCTCAAGAAGCTAGGAAGTTGAGCTGGGGCAGCACGACCTACCATCTCGCTAAAAGCACATCAGGCAGCTCATCCATGGCATGAAATGGAATGGCTCCGATGCTTTTCATGTCGTCTCTGCACCCCTCAGAGCAGAACGCGAAGACCTGCATTCCTGCTGCAAGTCCGGCCGAAATGCCAGGGATCGAATCTTCGATGACGGCGCATCTTTGCTCAGGAAGCCTGAAGGACCGAGCTATGTGAAGATAGATATCGGGTGCGGGCTTAGGATTTGGCACGGACTTCGCGGAGAACGCCCTCCCTTTGAACTTGTCCCATAGACCGGCACTTCGAAGGGAGGCTTCGATTTTCGCCAAGGGACCTTGCGAGGCCACGCAAACCAGTATCCCCTCGCGCTCCAGGCGTTGGATCGCATCCTCAACCCCTGGGATTGGTTGAGCGCGATCCCGCAAACTGCCAATCAGCACGTCGTAGTATTGCTCCGTCCAATCCTTCTGCAGGCGCACTCCGAACTCCACTTCGACGTCACGGGCAATATCTCCGACGGCGAACCCCTCGTAGCGATCCCGGGCTGCGGAAGCGTCCATCGCGATGCCATAGTTTGCCAGGACGGCGGAGAGCACCTCATTTCCGATGCCTTCGGTATCGACGAGGACGCCGTCGCAGTCGAAGATGACCAGATCAAATGTCGTCACTACCCATTAGCCTTCATTTCGCGAAGCCGCGCCATGTCAGAACAGTAGCGTCGGTCAGGGCATTGCACCACAACCGGCGTTGCCAGAGGCTACTGCGAGCCGTATCTGTCGTTCATGAGCAGCGCGGTAGAGACCTCCTCGGCCATCCCCGATTTTGGGGAGGCTGGTCAAGCAGCTGACCTCGTCGCGCGGATGCGTGCTGGCGAGCGCCGCGCCATCGCCGAGGCCGCGACCGAATGCGAACGGGCCGGCGTCAGGCCGAGCGCCCGCCTTGGCGCGCTCATGCGGGCCATGCAGCCGTACCTCGGCCGGGCTCGGCTCATCGGCATCACGGGGCCGCCAGGCGCCGGCAAGTCGACGCTCGTCAATGCACTGATCGCCCACATGCGCGCGCTCGGCCTGACGGTCGGCGTCATTGCCGTCGATCCTTCGAGCCCGATCTCGGGCGGCGCTATCCTCGGCGACCGTGTGCGCATGACGGCCGCGCTGGACGATGACGGCGTGTTCGTGCGCTCGGTCGCAAGCCGTGGCGCGCTTGGCGGCCTTTCCCCCGCAGCCGTCCGGGTTGTGGATGCGCTCGATGCCGCGGGCTTCGACGTCATCCTGATCGAGACGGTCGGCACCGGCCAGAGCGAGATCGACATCGCTGAGGTCGCCGACGTCCGCATCGTCGTCAACGCGCCCGGTCTCGGCGACGACATCCAGGCCATGAAATCGGGTCTGCTCGAGATTGCCGATATCCTGGTCGTGAACAAGGGCGACCGACCCGATGCCGACGCGACACTCGCCCAGCTCAAGAGCGTGGCGGCGATCCGCGCCTCGCGCGTGCCGGTCCTCAAATGCACGGCAACCACGGGCGACGGGATCGCGGGGCTCTGGGAAACCGCCTCCCCCCTCGCCGAAGCGGCTTTGCAAGTCCCGCCGGAAACCCGACGCCGTCGCCGCGCCCGGACGCTCATTGCCCGCGCTGCCGCCGAGATGCTGGCGCGGCGTGTGCGCTCCGGCGAGATCGACCGCCTGGGGCCGCTCGCGGACGATCTGCTGGAAGGCCGGCTGAGCCTCGACGAGGCCGCAAAGCGCCTGCTCGAGGGAACGTAAGTTGCATCCGCCGGTTATGTCATTGAGTGGCAAACCAGGAGGACATGCCATGGCCAGTAGCGACTATGATCGGCCACTGTCCGAACAACCAGTGGATTCCACTGCCCCGCCATATCGCGAGCAGACCCGCGCGACCTGGACCGGGCCACTCGGCATCACGCTGGGCATCATTTTCATCGTACTGCTGCTGATGGCACTGCTCGGCTAGTCGCCCATCCACGCATCGGCGACGCCGCTGATGAGGTTCGCATCATAGAGCGAGGCCTCGTGTATTCCCTTGCCCGCCGTTGCAGGCTCGAGCGCGTCACGCCAGCCAGCCTCGACGCGGGCCTGAGCGCGTCTCAGATCTTCCGCGACATCGATAGTGACCGCTTCGAAGCGCAGCTTGGCGCCTGGACCGACACGGCCGAGGGCCGGCAGGTCGACGCTCGCGATCGTGGCGATCTTCGGATAGCCGCCCGTGGTCTGCCGGTCGGCGAGCAGGATGATGGGCTGGCCATCGCCCGGCACCTGGATCGAGCCGGAGGCAATCCCGTCAGAGACGATGTTGAAGCCTTTGGCGTGCGCGAGTGGCGTCCCCGTGAGCCGCATCCCCATGCGGTCGGCGGCACGCGTGACTTCGTATGAGCCAGAGAGGAACGTCTCGATGGCCTCGGGTGTGAAGTAATCGTCCTGCGGTCCGAGCACGAGGCGGAGGCGCTGAGGTACGGCAAGATCGAGGTCCGAGAGCCGCAATTCGTCGCGCTGTTCGGTATCTTCGCGTGCGAGCGGCAGGAGATCGCCGTCAGCCAGGGCCCTCCCCTCCAGTCCGCCGATGCGGGCGCGCACGAATGTCGAACGGCTGCCCATGACGGCCGGCAGCGCGATACCACCCTCGATGGCGAGCACACAGGACATCGCACCGCGCCCGACGAGCACGCGTGCGCGTGCGCCTCGCTTGAGGAGAACGCTCTCCGCGCCTGCAACCTGCCGCGTGGCGCCTTCTTCCGTCACCTCGAGGCCCGCACCGAGGCCGACACACGCCACACGGACGCTCTCCGCTACGACCTCGAGTGTCGCGCCGAGGTACAGCATCTCGAGCACGGCCGTATCCGGCGCATTGCCGACGATCGTGTTCGCCGCAGCCATGGCGACGCGATCGAGCACGCCAGCCGTCGGCACGCCGAAGCGCTGATAGCCGAAGCGGCCAGCATCTTGAACGGACGTGCCGAGACCGGCAGCGATGACACGCAGATAAGCGCTCATTCCGGGGCCCTGAGCGTGTCGATGTCGAAAGCTCCTTCCGCACTCGCGGCGAGCATGTCGTCATAGACCGCGCGACCGACGGCGACGAATTGCACGGTATCGCCCGGTGAAAGAAGCGCGGGTTGATCGCGATCCGGCACGAACAGAGGTACGGCCGAGCGGCCGATGATGTGCCAGCCTCCGGGACTGTCGAAGGTGTAGACGGTGGTCTGGCCGATGGCGATGGCGACGGAACCGGCCGTCACCTTGATGCGTGGGCTCGTGCGCCGCGGCAGAGCGAGCGCGCTCGGGAGATCGCCCATGTAGGCCTGTCCCGGCAGGAAGCCAATCACATAGACGAGATGCTCGACAGAGGCGTGCATGGCGACGACTTCCGCCGTGCTGAGGCCGGCTGCCGACGCGACATCGGCGAGATCGGGCGCGTAGTCGTCGCCCTCATAACAGGTCGGGAAAAGCCAGCGCTGGCCGACCAGCGCCTCGGCCTCGAGGCCATCGATGAGCGGCATCAGGCGCGCTTCGAGCTCGCGCGCGCGCACGACCAGCGGGTCGTAGTGCACCATCAGCGACCGGAATGTCGGCACGGCCTCGCTGACGCCGGCGATATCGGCCTCCTGCACGCGGCGGCGCAGATTGAGCACCAGCGCCGAGATGTGGCGGTCCAAGCGGTCACCGAATTCCACGACGAGCGCGGTATCGCCGCTCGGCAGGAAGCGCGGCGCGACCACAAGTCCTGACTTCGACATCACGAACTCTCTCTCAGCACCGGCGGAGGCACCAACACTCTCCATGGCTCCCATGCTGCCATGGAAGCTTGGCGGGCCAGCCCGTCGCTGCTACCAATCCAACTCCCCCGCAGGATCTCGCGTTGCACGGTCCTGCGCCCCGATTCCCCGAAGCCCTTGAGGAAGCGAACAATGGCCACCAAAGTCAACCTCAATGCCGACATTGCCGAAGGCTGGGGCGCCTACGATATCGGCAACGATGCCGCAATGATGGATATCGTCAAGTCGGCGAACGTCGCATGTGGTCTGCACGCGGGCGACGCTAACACCATGCACCGGCTCGTCATGCTGGCCCGCGACAAAGGCGTGAGCATCGGCGCCCATCCGGGCTTCAATGATCTCTGGGGTTTCGGCCGTCGTCAGATCCGCATGTCGCCGACGGAGCTCGAATATCTCGTCGCCTACCAGATCGGTGCGCTCCAGGCCATCGCGGCCTATGGCGGCCTCAAGGTCACGCACCTCAAGACGCACGGCGCACTGAGCAATATGGCGTGCGTGGAAGCGGACTATGCCATGGCTATCGGCCGCGCCATCAAGACGATCGATCCGGGCATGATCTTCGTCGTGCTGTTTGGCTCCGAGCTCGAGAAGGCTGGGCAGAAGCTCGAGTTGCCCATCGCGCGCGAAGGCTTCTGCGACCGCGCCTATGCCGATGACGGAATGCTGGCCTCGCGCTCGTTTCCCGGCACGGTGTTCAAGGACCCCGCCAAGGCGACGGCGCAGGCCTTGCGTTTCGTCGAGCAGGGCGAGGTCGTTTCGGTTACAGGCAAGGTGATCAAGGCGAAGATCGACACGCTCTGCGTCCATGGCGATGAGGCCACCGGTGTCGTGGTTGCGCGTG
>JAEZAW010000058.1 GCA_023430315.1 Pseudomonadota bacterium
CGCGAATGCGCGCCGCGCCGAGGCGCAAACCTTCGGTTTGGACCGCACACAATGTGGGGCGAGTTCGAGTGGCGGGCTTTCGGAGGAAAGTCAATAAAGGCGGGTGGGTCCGGGAGGGTGTCCCTCCCGGTTGGGGCCAGGGGCGAAAGCCCCGTCGCGCCGCAGGCGCGATTTCGTCACACCGCGCGCTTGCGAATGAGATAGCGCTGCATCCCGCCCATGACGAGCACGCCATCCTGGTTGTGGATGGTCGAGGCGAGACTGAGCACGCCAGTCGTACGCTGCGGCTTAAGCTCGGCGACGGTCAGCAGCGGATAGAGCGTGTCGCCGACATAGACGGGCTCGAGAAAGCGTGAAGACTGTTCGATGAAGGCGCGCAGGCTCTCCTGCACGAGGAACGGAAAGACACCCGCGCCGGCAGCCGTCTGGATGAGCATCTGGAAGCCGTGCGCAAAGAGATCGCGATGGCCATGCGACTTGCAGAACTCGCGGTCGTAGTGGATGGGGTGATTGTCTCCGGACGCAAGCTGGAAGGCCGCGAACAACGCCTCCGTCATGGTGCGCGAGGGGATGTAGAAGGTCTCGCCGATCTCGAAATCCTCGAAGTAGCGCTGCGGGCCGAAGTTCTTCGACGCAAGCTTATGATGCTCTTCCGGCGTCATGGCTCAGCGCTCCTCGCCGGCCTGCCGCGCGAGCTTGGCGGCAAGCAGCTTGTCGATCGCAGCGGTGCCCATGCCGGCCTCGCTGAGCAGCGCGCGCGTGTGCTGGCCGATGGCCGGCACTGGTGCATCATTCGGCACCTGACCAGGTAAATGCGGCAGCGGCACCTTGCCACCTTCCGAGAGTGCGTAAGCAGGCGCGGCCTCGACGGCCTGAATGTGCGGATCGTCGAGCCAGTCACCATAGGTATTGATGGCGCTCGCGAGCGCGCCTTCCTTGTCGAAGATCGGCGTCCACTCCGCGGTGGTGCGCGCGACCAGCGCCTCATCGAGGATCGTGCGCAGGGCCGCGACATTCTCCTTGCGGCCGGCAACGGTCGTGAAGCGCGCATCCGTGATCACGTCAGGGCGACCGATCGCTCGGCAGATGGCTGCGAACTGCGCCTGATTGACGAGCGTGATGGCAATAAAGCCGTCCCGTGTGCGGTAGTTGCCGGCTGGCGGATTGAGCAGACCGGGCGGGCGTCCGACAAAACCGTACTCGAGAATGTTCGGCGACTGCACGTGCGCCGCGGACTGCATGAGCGAGATGTCGATGTGCCTTGCACCGCTGCCCTTCACCTTACCCCAGAGCGCCATGCTCGCCGCCTGGAAGGCATAGAGGCCCGTGAAGGCATCGATGAACGGCACATCCACCTTGACGGGCGCGCCCTCGCGCGAGCGCGTCGCTGCCATGAAACCCGAGATGGCCTGACCGATCGTGTCGACCATAGGCCGCTCTCTGTTCGGTCCGCTCTGCCCCCAGCCCGAGACCGAGACGTAGATGATGTCCGGATTGCGTGCCTTGAGCGCCTCGAAGCCAAGGCCGAGGCGGTCGAACACGCCGGGACGCGCGCTTTCGATCGCGACGTCGGCGCGCTCCGCGAGCTTCAGCGCGATATCGCGGCCCTCGGGCTTGCGGATGTCGATCGCGAGGCTCTCCTTGCCGCGGTTGTAGGCGATTGTCTGCGAGGACATGCCGTCGATGCGTGTGCCGAGATGGCGCATCCAGTCGCCCTCGGGCGGCTCGAGCTTGATCACGCGCGCGCCGTGCTCGGCGAAGTAGCCGCCGCAGGAAGGGCCGGCAATGCCCTGGCTCATGTCGAGCACGGTGATGGCGGAGAGAGGGCCTGGGCGGGACATGCGGAATTTCTCACTAATGGCTGGGCCGGTTGCACTCTAGGCGCGCCCTTGCACTTTGCAAGCTCGCGGAGCGGCGATAGTTCGGTCTCGCACGAGGGTGCTCAGGTGACGACTTGCACCACCCCAAAGATCATGCACAGTCCATCATTGACTGTCTTCACCGTGGAAGGGCGTCAACATGCCAGTCGAGCTGCACGGCTACCACTACAGCGTCTACGCGTGGGTCGCGCGGCTTGCCCTGCATGAGAAGGGCGTGGCTTACAGTTGGGTGGAGATCAATCCCTTCGCCGCAAACGTGCCTGAAAGCTATCTTGCCAAGCACCCGTTCAAGCGTGTGCCGGTGCTGGTTCACGACAAGTTCGCCGTCTATGAGACGACCGCGATCACACGCTACGTGGACGAAGCTTTCGACGGGCCCCATCTTCAGCATGAGAACCCGAAGGAGCGCGCGCGATGCAATCAGATCGTGTCGATCGTCGATAGCTACACGTATTGGCCCTTAGTGAGACAAGTGTTTTCTCACGGCTTCTTCAGTCCGCGCAACGGCCGCTCTGCTGATGCCGATGAGATCCGACAAGGCCTCGCGGCGGCGCCAAGGGTGCTCGCAGCGCTCGAGGCTCTTGCGAGCGAGGCGCAGTATCTGTGCGGAGATCGCTTGTCACTCGCCGACATTCATCTCGCCCCCATGATCGGCTATTTTGCGCTTGTTCCAGAAGGACAGGCCCTGTTTCGGGCGTACCCGCGGCTCGCAAGGTGGTGGGCGGTCATATCCGAGAGACCTGCTTACCGGGAAACTGTTCCTCGATTGCCTCAGCCCCTGCAATGATGTCCGTGGCCGGCCCATAGGCCGCCGAAGACTTACTGCCCACTTCGGCCTTGCCCTCACGCAGCGGGATGACTTCCGCGCTGTTCGCGATATAAGGCTGCCCATCACCATCGCAGCGGCGCTGCGGCCCATAGAAATCGGAATTCCCCAGGTTGCCCATGCGCCGCATTCATGCCGATCTTATTCTCGTCCTCGCCGCCATCATCTGGGGTGTTGCCTTCATCTTCCAGAAGACGGCGATGGATCATGTAGGGCCGCTACTCTTCGTCGCCGCGCGCTCGATCGTCGCCGCGTTGGCTTTGGCGCCGCTCGCCGTGTACGAACGCCGCCGTGCGCCGGACCAGTTCCCGACGGGCCTTCTCTCGATCGCGGTGCTCGCGGGTGGGATATTCTTCGTCGGCGCAATCGCGCAGCAGACCGGCATCATTACAGCCAGCGTCACGAACACCGGCTTTCTGACGGCTCTCTACGTCGTCTTCACACCCTTCCTGGTGTGGCTCTTCATGCGCCGCGCGCCTGCGTGGATCGTCTGGCCGGCAGTCGCAATGTCGTTCGCCGGAATGTGGCTGCTCGGCGGAGGCACGGTGGGCGGCTTCGCGCAGGGCGATCTCCTCGTCGCCATCTCCGCCGTGTTTTGGGCAACGCACGTGGTGATCGTTGCGCAAGCGACGCGACACGCGCGGCCAGTGGCATTCAGCGCCATCCAGTTCGCGGTGGTCGGCGCGCTCGGACTTGCCGGCGCGATCATGTTCGAGACGATCTCGTTCACGGCTCTGACTAGTGCCTGGCGCGAGATCGCCTATGTCGGCCTGCTCTCGAGCGCACTCACCTTCACGCTGCTCGCCATTGCCATGCGGCACACCCCGCCGACCGAGGCCGCGATCATCGTTTCGAGCGAAACGCTGTTCGCCGCGCTGGCCGCCTACCTCGTCCTTGGGGAGCGGCTTTCGCTCGTCGGCTGGTGCGGCGCGGGGCTCATTCTGGCGGCCGTTCTGCTGGTTCAGGCCGGGCCTCAGCTCATGCACAAATGGCGCGGCGCCTCAGTCGATATAGCGCATTGATATAATTGAACTATTTTCGCCTAAAATCCAGCCGTAAAGTGGGTGCTTTCGCGCCATTGCGGCAGGGCCGCAGCGTGCTATACCTCACCCCAAATTCTGCGCATCACGCATCCGATTCGGCGGATCGGAGCGTGTTTCATGCGCCTTCCCTTGACCTGCAGCGAGT
The DNA here is from genome assembly GCA_023430315.1 of Pseudomonadota bacterium. Classification (GTDB taxonomy): domain Bacteria; phylum Pseudomonadota; class Alphaproteobacteria; order Rhizobiales; family Hyphomicrobiaceae. The sequence goes on from JAEZAW010000058.1 coordinate 3,895, forward strand.
GACCGAACTTGGCAGACGACAACAAGACTGACGGCGGCGGCGGCTCCGAGCCGAGTGACATCCGCCCCGTGATGATCTCCGACGAGATGCGGCGCAGCTACCTCGACTACGCCATGAGCGTGATCGTTTCGCGCGCGCTGCCGGACGTGCGCGACGGCCTCAAGCCCGTGCATCGCCGCATTCTCTATGGCATGAGCGAGCTCGGGCTCGACTGGAACAAGAAGTACGTCAAGTCGGCCAAGGTCGTCGGCGAGGTGATGGGTAACTTCCACCCGCACGGCGATAGCGCGATCTACGACGCGCTCGTGCGCCTGACGCAGGAATTCTCGATGAGCGTGCCGCTCGTCGACGGACAGGGCAACTTCGGCTCGGTCGACGGCGATCCGCCGGCGGCCATGCGCTACACCGAATGCCGCCTGCACAAGGTCTCGCAGCACATTCTCGACGATCTCGACAAGGCCACCGTCGATTTCCAGGAAAACTACGACGGCACGCGCCGCGAGCCGTCGGTGATGCCGGCGAAGTTCCCGAACCTGCTCGTCAATGGCGCCGGTGGCATTGCCGTCGGCATGGCAACCAATATCCCGCCGCACAATCTCGGCGAGATCATCGACGCCGCGATCGCACACCTCGACAATCCCGACATCAGCATCGATGAGCTGGTGCAGATCGTCCCGGGGCCTGATTTCCCCACGGGCGGGCTCATTCTCGGTCAGGCCGGCGCCATGGCCGCCTACCATCGCGGGCGCGGCTCGATCATAATGCGCGCGCGTGTCGAGGTCGAGGAGCTGCGGCGGGACCGCGAGGCGCTCGTCGTCACGGCGATCCCCTATCAGGTCAACAAGCGCGTGCTCATCGAGAAGATCGCCGAGCTCGTGCGCGACAAGCGTGTCGAGGGCATCTCGAACATCTGGGACGAGTCGAGCCGCGAGGGCATGCGCATCGTCATCGAGCTGAAGCGCGATGCCGTCGCCGACGTCGTGCTCAACCAGCTCTGGCGCTACTCCGACCTGCAGACCACGTTCGGCGCCAACATGATCGCGCTCAACGGCGGACGTCCCGAGCAGCTCAATCTCAAGGACATGATCCAGGCGTTCAACGCCTTCCGCGAGGAAGTCGTGAGCCGCCGGACGAAGTTCCTGCTGACCAAGGCGCGCGCCCGCGCCCACATATTGGTCGGTCTCGCCATCGCCGTCGCCAACATCGACGACATCGTGAACCTGATCCGTCGCGCGCCGAGCCCTGCCGTCGCCAAGGAGCAGCTCATGGAGCGCGACTGGCCGGCGAAGGACGTGGCGCCGCTCGTCGAGCTAATCGCCGATCCGCGCCATCGCGTATCGCACGAGGGCACGACCAAGCTCTCCGACGAGCAGGCGAGCGCCATCCTCGAGCTGCGCCTGGCCCGCCTCACCGCGCTTGGCCGCGATGAGATCGGCAATGACCTCGCCAAGATCGCCGAGGAGATCAAGGAGTACCTCGCGATCCTTTCGTCGCGTGCGCGCATCATCGATATCATCAAGGGCGAGCTGACCACGATCCGCGACGAGTTCGCCGTGCCGCGCCGCACCGAGATCGTGCCCATGGAGGGCGATCTCGAGGACGAGGATCTCATCCAGCGCGAGGACTGCGTCGTCACCGTTTCACTGAAGGGCTACGTCAAGCGCGTGCCGCTCGCGACCTACCGCGCACAGCGCCGCGGCGGCAAAGGCCGCTCTGGTATGACGACGCGCGACGAGGATATCGTCACGCAGCTCTTCATTGCCTCCACGCACACACCGCTGCTCTTCTTCTCCTCGCGCGGCATGTGCTACCGCATGAAGGTCTGGCGGCTCCCTGCTGCGACGCCACAGGGCACGGGCAAGGCGCTCATCAATCTTCTGCCGCTCGAGCAGGGCGAGGTCATCACGACCATCCTGCCGCTTCCCGAGGACACGAAGACCTGGGCTGAGCGTGAGCTGATGTTCGCGACGCGCTCCGGCAACGTGCGCCGCAACAGCCTCGCCGACTTCGAGAACATTAATCGTAATGGCAAGATCGCCATGAAGCTCGACGAGGGCGATCAGATCGTCGACGTCGCACTGTGCGCGCCGAGCGACGACGTCCTGCTGACGACCGCGGTCGGCCAGTGCATCCGCTTCCCCGCCGATGACGTGCGCCTCTTCAAGGGCCGCGACTCGACGGGCGTGCGCGGCATCCGCCTCGATGGCGAGGATACGGTCATCTCCATGGCCATCCTCGCGCACGTCGAAGCGACGCCTGCCGAGCGCGCCGCTTACCTCAAGCAGGCGAGCGCAGTGCGCCGGGCAACCGGAGAGGGTACGGAGAACGGCACCGAGCTGGAGGCACCCGACGCCGAGGCCGAGGAGGTCACGGGCGAGGAGCTGACGCCGGAGCGCTACGCCGAGCTTGGCGCACGTGAGCAGTTCGTGCTGACGGTTTCGAGCCGCGGTTTTGGCAAGCGCACGTCTTCCTTCGAATATCGGGTCAGCGGCCGCGGCGGCAAAGGCATTCTCGCCATGGTCGTCAACGATCGCAACGGACCGCTCGTCGCCTCCTTCCCTGTCGAACACAGCGACCAGATCATGCTCGTCACCGGCGGTGGCCAGCTCATCCGCTGCCCTGTCGACGACGTGCGTGTCGCCGGCCGCAATACGCAGGGCGTGCGCATCTTCCGCACGGACGAGGACGAGACCGTCGCCTCCGTCGAGCGCATTCCCGACGACGGCAGCGAGAATGGCGAGAACGGCGACGATAGCGCGCCGACTGCGAAATAGGCCGGCTGCAACTGCAGGAGCGCGCCCTCATGCGTACGAACCAAATGAAGGCGCGGCTCCAGGCGGGCAAACCCGCGCTCGGCTGCTCGATCATGATCCCGTCTCCGCAGATGGTCGAGATGGCGGCACACGCCGGCTTCGACTGGGTGCTCATCGACATGGAGCACGGCACTATCGGCCTCGAGACAGCCGAGCTTATGTGCATGGCGGCCGAAGCACGAGGGATCACACCCATCGTGCGTCCGCGCAACAATGCTTCGGCTGAGATCACATCCGTTATGGATCGCGGGGCCGCCGGCGTGCAGGTGCCGCACATCAATACGGCGGACGATGCACGCCGCGCACGCGCCGCCGTGAAGTTCGGTCCCGGCGACAATCGCGGTCTTGCAGCAGGCACACGCCCCGATAGCTACGGCCTCGCCAAAGCCATGCCCGACTTCGTGCGCGAGGCGAACGCGCAGAGCCTCGTCTGCATTCAGCTCGAGCACGCCAAAGCCATCGAGAATGTCGATGCGCTGCTCGCCGTCGACGACATCGATGTCTATTTCATCGGGCCGTCCGATCTCTCGCAGTCCATGGGACATCCGGGAAATCCCAAGGCGCCGCCAGTGAAGGATGCCATCGACAAAACGCTCGCGCGCATCGTGGCAGCGGGGAAAACGCCGGGAATGCCCGCGACCGCCGACAATCTCGAGCAGGTCATCGCGAGCGGGGTGCGGTACATCTATACGCACCTGCCCAAGCTCTTCGGCGCGGGCACCAGCGCGTTTCTTTCCAAGGGTCGCGGGTAGGCAGTCGCGCTTTCAGCGCGCGATCATCCCCTCTCCCCG
>JAEZAW010000060.1 GCA_023430315.1 Pseudomonadota bacterium
GCCATGAACATCAGCAATGGCCGCTATCCGCACAACGGTTTCCTCTGCAAGCTAGTTGGACACGCGGTGCAGCCGATGCGGCCCCTTCTCGCGATGGGGCCTCGCCAGTGTTGCTCGGGCGATCAGAACCGGCGGAGCAGGCGCTCGATGTAGTCAAGTTCGAGGAGGGGGCGCTGCTGGTCGCCGAGGCGGCGGCGCAGCTCCTCCAGGATCTCACGGGCACGTTGGATGTCGATCTCGTCGGGCACCTTCACGGATGTGCCGAGATCGGGACCCTCGGTGCGCTGCGGGCGCCCCATGGGATCGAGCGGCACGTCCGCCGAGCGACCGAACTGGCCGGGCATCTGCTGCAGCATTTGCTGGGCCATCTGCTGGGCGCCCTGACGGAGCTGTTCGAGAGCCTGCTGCTCGGCGCGGGCGGCGCCGTCGAGATCGCCGTTACGCAGCCTCTCCTCGGCTTCCTCCATCGAGCGCTGAGCACCACCGAGCTGCGATGGCGGCTGCATGCCGAACTGCTGCATGCCCTGGCCGAGTTGGCCGAGACGGTCGCGCAACTGGCCCTGGCGGCGGCTCAGCTCGCCCTGCTGTTGGCCACGCCCCTCTCCCTGACCCTGGCCTTGCTGTTGGCCTCGCTGCCCACGCTGGCCGCGTTGTCCCTGCTGCCCCTGGCCTTGCTGACCACGCTGACCGCGCTGCCCCTGTTGGCCTTGCTGACCTTGTTGACCCTGCTGACCTTCCTGGCCGTCCTCGCCCGCCTGACGCTGCTCATTGAACGTGTCGTCGAGAAGCTGCTGCTGCTGGCGGATGATGTCCCCGAACTGGTCCATCATCTGCATGGCCTGCTGGTTCTGCTGGCCCTGCTGACGTGCCATGCGTCCGGATTGCAGCCGCTCCAGCAGGTCGCGGAGCTGGCTCAGCATCTGCTGCGCATTATCGCGTGAGCCCTGGCGCGCCATGTTTTCGATATCGCGCATCATGCGCTCGAGATCGCGCTGGCTCAGCATCTGGTTCTGCTGGCCCTGTGGCATGGGCTGAGGCGGCTGACCCTCGGCCTGACGCGCAAGCTGCTCCATGAACTGATTGAGCGCCTGGCGCAGCTCGTTCATGAGGCGCTGGATTTCTTCGTCGCTCGCACCTTCCTGCAGGGCCTTGGCGAGATCCTCCTGGGCCTGGCGCAGACGCCGCTCGGCCTCGGAGAGATTGCCGTCCTCGAGACGCAGGGCAACGTGCCAGAGCTGATCCACGACGCTCTTCATGCCGTCGCGGCTACGGTCGCGCATGAGCCGCCAGTAGGCACCGCGCAAACTGATGTAGGCGCTGTAATCCGGGAAGAAGCCTTCGGGCTCGGCGGCGATGGCGTCGATACCGACGAGCACTTGCTCGCGATTGCGCGGATCCTCGATGAGATGGCGGCGCTGCTCGACGACGGCGCGCGCGATCGGATTTTCGAAGCGACGCTGCGGCAGGATGAACTCGACGGGCTCGCTCTTGCCGATCTGGCCGGCCTGATCCTTGGCCGAGAGCACCATGCGCACGCGCATTCCCGCCCACGGGTGGCCGGAGAGCTCGTGATAGCTCGTGCCTTCCGCCTGCTTGGCGTTGGTGCGCGGCAGGCGCAGCGTCAACACGGGCGGCTTTTCGAGTGGTGGGCGTGCACCCAGCTTCTTCGGCCGCGCCCAGCTCGTTGCGGGGTCGCCGGGCTTCGGGCGCACGCGCGTGATGCGCGCCTCGGCGCTCGCGATGCCGTAGTCGTCCTCGACCTTGTAGGAGAGCTTGAGCGAGCCGCGCGGCATTCGCTCGGGATCCTTGGTGAGGCTGATCTTCGGAAGGTGATCGGGGATGATGCGGAATGCCCACTGCGGCTCGCCGGAGACGCCACGCGCGCGGACCGTCACGGGGCTCGTCAGCTCCACGCGAATCTCTGCGACTTCCGTCGTGGTCGTGAGGCCGGGCGGGAGTTGTGCCTTCTTCGGCGACAGGACCTCCACCTTGCCTGCTTCGTCTGTGACCTCAAGGGTCATGGAGGCCGCGCCTTCGCCGCTGGCGCGTACGGCGAGCGCGCTCTTGGTCGGCACCTCGAAAGAGGGCATGGCTTCGCCGAGCACAGGTGGCGCGCTGGCACGCGAGCCGTCGACGAGCATGAGCGGTGGCCGGGCTGTGTAGGCGGGCGGTGTCACCCAGGCATCGAGCCGTGCAGTGCTGACGGCCGTTGCCGGCGTGCCGAAGCGGAAGGCCTGTGAGAGGCGGTCCATGAAGCCATCGCCGACCGCAGCGGCGAGCACGCCGACGCCGATCAGCAGCACGGCGCGCAGCGCCCAGGGATCGGCGCGATCGGCGCGCGGCGAGGGCGTGCCGACGCGGAGCTTGGCGAGGGTGGCGGCGAGGCGGGCGCGGTGGGCTTGCCAGAGGGCTTCGGTGGCGCCGCCGACACCCGGTGCCGAGAGCGTATCCTCGTAGGATGATGCGGGCCGATGCGGGATCGACGAGCGCTGCTCGAGGCGGCGGAGCGCTTCCTCGCGGCTCGGGAAGGGCGTACGTGCCATCCAGAAGAGGGCGGCAAGGGTCGCAAGGCCGAAAAGACCGAGGAGCGCATAGTGGCCGCTCTCGGGGAGGCGCGGCCAGAGGCCCGCGAGCGAAACCAGCGCGAAGAGGGCAATGACGGCCAGCAACGCCCAGGTCCGCGGCCACAGCCGTTCGAAGAGCTGGGCCCAGCGGCTCAACCGGATCTTGTTCTCGAACACCGTGGCGGTGCTCGACCGCGGCGGGGTCGTCAAATCAGCCATAGGGCGCACCTTACTGCGAATCGGCGGACCGGGGCGAATTCAGCCCGGGATCGCGGCGCTCGGCGTTCGTGCACGATATTCAGCGTGGGCACAGTACCGGTATACCCGGCCCTACCCACGCCACGGCACCTTAGTTCCTAGCACGCTTCAAGTTTACCGCGCTGCAAAACGATCCAGCATCCCGATCAATTTGCGTTCAACCCTAGTGTGATGATCAAGAAATTCGCCGAAATGCGCGGCTCGGCTCGGAGCGAATTTCTTGATCTGAATCACACTAGCAAGACTCTGTTTCTAGTGTGCCTTTTCATTCCGAAGTTCGCTCGTACAGCTCGGCGGGCTTTGGCGAACTTCGGAATGGGCACACTAGCGTGCGGATCCAGTGCGGCGGGATCGTGGCCGGCCGGCCTCAGCTTAGCCAGGCAGGAAGCCGGTCGAGCTTGATCAGCTCCTCATAGCTCGGCCGAGGGCGGACGACCGCCCATTCGGCACCGCGGACCAGGACTTCGGGGACCAGAAGCCGAGAGTTGTAGGTCGACGACATGGCCGCGCCATAAGCCCCGGCGGTCATGAGCGCGATGAGGTCACCGGGCTGCGTTTCGGGCAGGGTTCGGGCGGTGGCGAACGTATCCCCGGTCTCGCAGATCGGTCCGACCACGTCATAGAGGCGCTTTGGACCTTCGCGCACGGGCTCGCGAATGGGCCAGATGTCGTGAAAGGCATCGTACATGGCCGGCCGAATGAGATCGTTCATCGCGGCATCGACGACGAGGACCGTCTTTCCCGCGCGCGGATTGAGCGTGAGGGCGCGGGTGACGAGGATGCCGGCATTGCCGACGATAAGGCGGCCCGGCTCATAGGCGAGCTCGAGATCGAGGCCGGCGAAGGTCCTCGCCACCATGGCGGCGTAGGCCTCGATCAGGCCCGGCCCATGCTCGACGGCCTCGGCCATCTCATAGGGAATGCCGAGCCCGCCGCCGAGATCAATGCGCTCCACGCGGTGACCTAGCCCTGCGAGACGATCGGTCAGCTCGCGCAGACGGCCAAAGGCGAGCTGCAACTCGTCGAGCATGTGGATCTGGCTGCCGATGTGCGTCGCGAGGCCGAGGATGCGCACACCGGGCAGGTTCGCAGCGACCGTGTAAAGCCGCTCCGCCTCGCTCAGGCTGATGCCGAACTTGTTGTCATCGGAGCCGGTCGTGATCTTGGCGTGGCCGCCTGCGCCGATATCCGGGTTGATACGGAAGACCGCATTCTGGCGCTTGCCCTTGGCGGCGGCGATGCGCGAGAGCGCATGCAACTCGCCCTCGGTCTCGATGTTGATCTGGTAAATGCCCGTATCGACCGCGAAAGCAAGTTCGGCGTCGCTCTTGCCGACACCGGAGAAAACGATGGCGCTGGCCGGAATACCGGCAGCGAGCGCCCTGCGGATTTCGCCTTCCGAAACCGTGTCGGCCCCCGCACCGAGACGGGCAAGCGTGCTCAGCACGGCGAGGTTGCTGTTCGCCTTCATGGCGAAGAAAACCCGCGCCTTGGGTGCTCCGACGGCCTTGGCGAAGACCTTGTAGTGCCGCTCGAGCGTTGCGGTCGAATAGACGTAGAAGGGCGTCCCCACCGTATCGGCGAGGGCCGTGATATCGACGTCCTCGGCAAAGAGCCGGCCGTGGCGGTAGGTGAAATGGTGCATCTGAGGCTCGGGACAGCGCTTACGGTGGTCCAGGATAGCGCGGAACGCGCTCCGGCACCGCGAAAGCACTCAATACCATTGGGAAATGCGCGGGCGCTAGCGGCTGACTAGCGGATCAGGCCGTCGAGGAAGAAATCCTTGTGCGGCGGCTTCGGCGCCGGCTCGCCGGGTTTCGCGGCCGCGGCAGTCGTGGTGGCGGCGCCCGATTTGCTGCCGTTGGCCGACGGACCGTCCAGCGCACCGCGCACGCCGCAACCCACCAGCGAAGTCGCCAGCAAGCCCAGCACCATGCCGATCCCTGCAACTCGTGCGATCATGGCCATCCGTTCATTGGGGCCCGGTCCGGCCGGGCCGGCGCACGAAATAATCGTGCACAGCGACCTATCTAGGCCTTCCCCGGGGCTTTTTCCAAACGCTTTATCAAGCGTCGCGCCATATTGCGGCCGTTCTGTGGCGCGGTTCCCCCATAGCTCGTCCGGCTCCTGACCGAGGCGTCCACGGATAGGACGCTGAACACGTCTTTTGTGATCCGGGGCTCGACGGTCTGCATCTCGGCCAGCGAGAGGTCCTCCAGCGCCGCGCCCTTGCTCTCGGCCTGCTTAACGATGGTGCCCGTGACATGGTGCGCCTCGCGGAAGGGGAGGCCCAAGGTGCGCACGAGCCAGTCGGCGAGGTCCGTGGCGGTGGAATAGCCCCGGCCGGCCGCAGCCCGCATGGTCTCCGGCACGGGCTCGATGTCCTCGATCATGCCGCGCATGGCCGCTGCCGCGACAGCGAAGGCGCGGAGGGCGTCGAAGGTGACTTCCTTGTCCTCCTGCATGTCCTTGGAATAGGTCAGCGGCAGGCCCTTCATCACCATCAAGAGGCTCTGGAAGGCGCCGGCAATGCGTCCGACCTTGGCCCGGCAGAGCTCGGCCGCATCCGGATTGCGCTTCTGCGGCATGATGGAGGAGCCCGTCGTCCACTTGTCGGAGAGGCGGACGAAGCCGAATTGCGGCGTCATCCAGATCACGATCTCCTCGGCAAGCCGCGAGAGATGCATGGCGGAAATCGCCGATGCGGCAAGGGTTTCCAGCGCGAAATCGCGATCCGAGACACCATCGAGCGAGTTCGCAGTCGGGCGATCGAAGCCGAGCGTCTCGGCGGTCGATTCGCGGTCGATGGGGAAGGACGTGCCGGCGAGTGCGGCCGAGCCGAGCGGGCTCTCGTTGAGGCGCTTCCTGGCATCGGCAAAGCGGCTGCGGTCGCGGCCGAGCATTTCCACATAGGCGAGGAGATGATGGCCGAACGTCACGGGCTGCGCCGGCTGCAGATGCGTGAAGCCCGGCATGACGACGTCGGCGTACGCCTCGGCCTTCGTCGCCAGAACCTGCTGGAGGCCGGCAAGCACGCCGTCGAAGGCATCAAGGCTGTCGCGCACGTACAACCTGAAGTCGAGCGCTACTTGATCATTGCGCGAGCGGGCCGTGTGCAGGCGTCCGGCGGCAGGACCGATCAGCTCGGCAAGCCGGCTCTCGCCGTTCATATGTATGTCCTCGAGGGCCTGCGAGAAGGCGAACTCGCCGCGCTCGATCTCGCCGCGGACCTGCTCCAGGCCCTTCAGGATTTCCCGCGCATCGGTTTTCGAGATGATGCCCTGGCGCGCCAGCATCTCCGCGTGAGCCTTGGAGCCCGCGATATCCTGCGGTGCCATGGCCTTGTCGAAGCCGATGGAGGCATTTATCTCGACCATCAGATCGGCGGGTGACATTGCGAAGCGGCCACCCCACATCTTATTGGCATCGGAACGGGTCACGGCGGGGCCTCTTCAATCACGGGCATGGGCTTCGGGAAGTCGAAAGTTCGATCATGAGCAGTGACGAGAGCAGCGGCGAGGCCGGCAAGGCCGCAGCCGGAGGGCTGCCCCTCATAGCCTATATCGCGGTTGCCGCCGTCTTCGCCCTGATCGGATTCGGCGCGGTATACGTGACCCTGGGGGACCCTGACAATCGCAAAGGCTCGGCTGTGGTTTCCGGGTCCGTGCCGCCGTCGACTCCCGTGGCGAAGCCGGATGCACCGCTTCCGGCCGGTCCGGGCCGGAATGCCCTCAGCACCGGCCAGATGGCCGCGTTCGTCTTCAAGAGCGCGCCCGAGGCGTTGCCCGCTGCTCCCTTCGTCGATGCGGAGGGACGCGAAGTCTCGCTTGCCGACTGGAAGGGCAAGGTCGTGCTGCTCAATCTCTGGGCCACGTGGTGCGCACCTTGCCGCAAGGAGATGCCGGGCCTCGATCGCCTGCAGGCCGAGCTCGGCTCGGACAAGTTCGAGGTGGTGGCCGTGAGCGTCGATCGCACGGGTATCGAGGGCGCGAGGAAGTTTCTCGATCAGATCGGCGTCCGCCGTCTTGCCGTGCTTTCGGACCCGAGTGCGCGCATGGGCACGACGTTGAAAGCCATTGGGCTGCCAACGACGCTGCTGATCAATGCCGAGGGCCTCGAAGTGGGCCGCCTCGTCGGACCCGCCGAATGGGATACGCCCGAGGCCAAGGCGCTGATCCGCGCTACGCTGAAATAAAAGTTGGCATGGCAGGGAGAGGGGCGGCCCTGTGGAGTGGATTGCTTGCGACCGCCCCTCACCTCCTCTCCGTGAGGAGAGGGGGACCGGCGCTTGCAAGGGCGATCCCAAGAACGTCAACGCGCGAGCGCAGACAATCCGTTGCCGGCGCGGCGCATAGCAGGATCATAAAAAGCAGGTGGGTCCGGGAGGGTGTCCCTCGTCGCGTCGAAGACGCGCATCCGGCATCAACCGCTATTTCTGACCGCTGGCAAATCTGAACTCCACTTCAATCTCGAGCGGGCCACCATGGTCGCCGACATGGCGCCGCACCTCCTCCCGAACAGCACGCTTGGTATCCTCGGGAAGGGCGACGTAGAGGAGCCCTGCCGAGCCCCACCCTCGCTCGACATGATCGAAGTACTCGTCGAAAGACGGCACGCCGAAGCGATGACTTTTTGTGATCATCTCCACGTTCTGAAAACCTGCCGCGGCAAACAACGCCCGCAATCGCTCCTCGCCCAGCGAGAACAGGAGGTCTGCGGCTGCTGCTTGCGACGGAACATGGCGCGCGATGATCGTATTTATCCGAGTGTTGTAGGATCGCTCCGGCACCGTGTTGACGGACACCGCTGCATACCCGCCTGGACGAAGTACGCGGTGGAACTCAGCAAGGCCACGTGCAGGATCAGGAAAAAACATCAGGCCCAGGCTGCACAAAACCGCATCAAAGCTGTCGTCCGGCATGCTCAAAGCCTGGCCGTCCTCCACTCTGATCGAGACGTTTGTTGCGCCGGACAATCGTTCGCGAGCCCGTTGCGTCATTTGCTCTGAAATGTCGGTGGCCGTGACGTGGCCTCCTGCCCCAACGATTCCGAGCGCGGCTTCGGCGGCGAGGCCGGTCCCGGTAGCAACATCCAAGATGCGTTGCCCAGGGCCTACACGGCCCGCTTGCAGGAGGAACGGGACGAAGTGCGATGAGATGCGCGCGAAACCTCGCTCGTAGCCAGCGGCAGCGGTGGCATCGTACATAAGCTGGGACATGTCCGACCTCCGCGCCGCTGGCGCTACTGCTACACGATCTCGTTGACGAGCTTGGTCTCGCCGCGCGCCAACCGATCGGCGTTCTCGATGAGCAGATCGATGACGCGATCCTCGTATCGCACAGTTTCGCCGGCCGAGTGGGGTGTGACGATCACGTGCGGCATGGACCAGAGCGGGGACGCTGCGGGCAGCGGTTCCTCAACGGTCACATCTATTCCAGCACCGCGAATTTTTTTCGCCTGCAGGGCTGAGATAAGCGCCGGCTCGTCGACGACCTTGCCGCGTGCGACGTTGACGAGATAGGCCGTCGGTTTCATGGCGGCAATCTGCGGGGCCGAGATGAGGTTCGTCGTCTCGGGTGTCAGCGGGCAGGTGAGCACCACGAAATCGGCTTCGGGCAGCTTCGACATCAGCGCGCTGTCGGCGACGACCTCATCGGCCGCGCCGGCACCCGCTGCGGCGTTCCTGCGCGTCGCGATGACTTTCATGCCGAAGGCCTTGCAGAGCGCGGCGAGACGCTGGCCGATGCGACCCGCGCCGACGATCAGCACCGTCTTGCCCTCGATCTCGTCCTCGCGGATGGAGCGATCGCCCTGCATGCCGCGCCATGACTTCGCATGTTGCGCATCGCGGAGGAAATGGAGCTGGCGCGAGAGCGAAAGCATGAGCGAGATGGCGTGCTCGGCGACGGCATTCGCGTTCACGCCGTGGCCACTCGCGAGACGGATGCCGTTCGCCTTCAGTACGTCGCGATCGTACTGGTCCGTGCCGGCGCTGATCGACTGGATGAGCTTGAGGCGCGGGTTCTTCGCCGCGAGCTCGTTCTTCCACATCATGGAGACCGAGAGAACGTCGGCATTCGGAAGCTTCGCTAAGAGCTCGTCGTAGTTGCGCGCGATGTCGAAGTTCATGCCGGTCTTGCGCGCCGTGAAGGGCTCGGTGAACTCGTAGGCGACATGCGCGAAGAGGACGTTCGTGTCTTTGCGGGCAGGGAAGGCGGCCATTGTTTCTCTCTGTCGTTGGGCTCATGAACGACGAAGCGCGCCCTGCGGCGCGCCCGTCGGGGTGTTGATCTTAGATCGGATCCCACGAGAACACATCGCCCGAGCGATCGAGCGGCGTGAATGATGAGCGCATGGCGGGAAGCGCCTGCTCGGCGATGGTCTGCGGCGTCCAGCCTTCGGCGCGATGCACGCTGCGGATCGGACGCGTCTGGTTGAAGAGATAGATCTCGTGCATGCGCGAGGCGAGGATCTGGCCCGAGACTTCCTTGGCGAGATCCGAAAGCAGGAAGACCGCGAGCGGCGCGATCTTGTCGGGGGTCATCTTCTTGATGCGCTCGACGCGGGCCTGCTGCTCGGGCGTCTCGGTCGGAATGGTGCCGATCATGCGGCTCCAAGCAAAGGGCGAGATGCAGTTCGAGCGGACGTTGTAGCGCTGCATGTCCAGCGCAATGCCGCGTGAGAGGCCGACAATGCCCATCTTGGCGGCGGCATAGTTCGCCTGACCGAAGTTGCCGATGAGGCCCGAAGTCGAGGTGAAGTGCACGAACGCGCCCGACTCCTGCTCCTTGAAGTGGTTCGCGGCCGCGCGGCTCACATAGAAGGCGCCGTAGAGGTGCACCTTGATGACCTGGTCGAAGTCGACGATCGACATGCGATGGAAAATGCGGTCGCGCAGGATGCCGGCATTGTTGATCACGCCGTCGATGCGCTTGAAGTTATCGAGCGCGCACTGGACGATCTTCTCGGCACTCTTCGGTTCCGCGACGCTCTCGAAGTTGGCGACGGCCTGGCCGCCGGCCTTGCGGATCTCCTCGACGACCTCCTCGGCGGGCTGCTGGCTGGCGGCGCCCTCACCGTCGACCGTGGCGCCGAGATCGTTGACGACGACCTTCGCGCCCTCTTGAGCGGCGAGTATGGCCATGCCTCTGCCGATGCCGCGGCCTGCGCCGGTTACGACTACGACCTTACCTTCCAAGCAGCCAGCCATCGTCGGTGCCTTTCCTCTTGACGCTTATGTGGATTTTGATGCGCGCAAGCTGGCACGGGGAGGGGAAGGCGTCAAATTGAGGCGTGCGTCAACGCTCAGAAGAAGAGGATGACGACAATCCACGCGGCCAGCGCGCCGCCACCCATGACGTCGCGTCGGATGCGCGGCGATGTCAGGGGGATGAGCGAAAAGGCAAGTCCGGCGATGAGCAAGAATGGGATCAGCACGGCAGGTGTCGCGCCGATGTCGGGGCCAGCAATCAGGTGCGCCAATAGGATCCCGGTCCCCCAGGCCAAGGCCAACGATGCCAGCACGGCTTGCAGTATAAGGGACACGAGCCTCTCCACACGCAGACGGCCAGCTTGCGCGGCAGGCATTAAGATCTGATGAGCACCGCGGAGTGTTTCCTGGCCACCATACGCGCCGAGCGTTTTCACCCCACCTTCAGCCCAATCGTCACCGTGCCGCGATAGCTGCCGTCGGGCTCTTTGGCCATGGCGACCGTTTGTGCGGCGAGCTGTTTCGGCGTGTTGTCTCGGAAAATGCCGTCGCGATCGAGCGGCGAGCGCGCGAAGGCGGCGATGCTCGCCTTGTAGGCCGGCACGCTGTTGTAGACGGCCGTGCAGACATCTGCGGGAATGGCGAGCTGCGACGTGAGTAGGCGGTTTTTGTAGTCGGTCGACTTGGCGAGGCTTGGATAGACCTCGAAGTGGAAATGCGGGTATCGCCCCATGTAGCAGCCGGGTATGACCGTCGTGAAAGTGACCCTACCTCGGGTATCGCTCACGCCGACCGCGCGCAGATAGGTCGCATCGCGCAGCTCGTAGATCGAGTACTTGCCCGCTGCGTCGCAGTGCCAGAGATAAAGGGCGTGATCCTTCAGCGGCGCGCAGCTCTTGCCGACATCGACCAGACTGAGCGTGAGGTGGAGCGGAACTCCCTGGGCTGGCGCGCCGGCGTTATTAAGATTGGGGCGTAGGTCCGTGCGCACGATGCCGCTGTCCGCGAGCACATTGGCGAGCGTGCCATGCGCATTATTGGAGCCGTCGGCGGGGAAGGGGCCTGCCGTCTCGCGCGGATGGGCGATGCATTCGAGCCCGTCAGCTCCCTTGCCGATGACTTCGGCCTCGGCGCGTCCCATGAAGGGCAGATAGTCGCAGGAAGCGAAACCTGCAGCTGCAGTCGAGCCGAGCAGCGTCATAGCCGTGCGTCTGGAGAGAAGCTTGCCGAGATCATGCGGCAGGCCAAGATCGTGATCATCATCAGTGGCCATTGCGGCGCACACTCCTTGTGGTTGAGCGGCGCTCGATCGCGCGATGCCCGGAGCGGAATTGTGGCTCTTGGCATCACATTGGCGCGAGGGCGGGCTTTTCCAAGGGCATGTGCAATGAGCGCGCAACAAGGACAACATCGAGGCCGCTCATCGCACGACCCCAATGCCGGCCTCTACGAACGGGTCAGCATCCGCTTCCGATGGCTCGCAATCCGACTCCCTCAGATCCCGCGGCCCCAGTAGCCGCACCAGCGATGGAGGTTCCACGGGAGGTTCTGCTCGTAGCCCGTCATGGTCGAGTACTGCGGCAGCTTGACCTCGGCGTCGGCTGGCGAGAAGCACTTGCCGGCATCGGACGCCTTTTTCACTTCATCGGACAGCGTGGTCATGAAGGCGAGCTGCTGCTCCATATCCTGGCGCGTGCCGAGCCGTCCGTTCGGTCCCGGATGTCCCGGTATCTGGCGGTCCCATTTCAGGGCCAGCGTTTTCTTGAGTGAGGCTTCCCATTCAATTGGGTAGGAGTCGTTTACGGCAAGCCGCGACGGCACCGCGCCGAGCGAATTGAAGTCGACCGCGAAGATGATCTTTTCTTTGGGCAGGAGCATCACCAGCGACGAGTCGGAATGGTTGCGCCCGGTGTAGTGCAACTCGAGCACCGTTCCGCCGAGCCTGATCGTGTGCTTGTTGCCGACGCCCTGATCAGGGATGGTGACGTCCTTGCCCTTCAGCTTGGTCAGGCGCGCCTTGGCGTTGTTGTGCGCGACGACGGTAGCGCCAGCGTCCTTGAACGGCTTGCCGCCGGCTGCGTGGTCGTAGTGGTGGTGGCTGTAGATCAGATATTTGATCGGGGCCTTGGTGATCTTCTTGATTTCATCGACGTACGTCACGGCAGCCTGCGGCCGGCCATACGCGATCGGGTCGGTCGCGATCACACCGGCCGGCGTTACGATGAACATGGCCTGATGGTTCTGATAGCGGAAGATATAGACGTTATCGGTGCCTTCGACCTTGGTCGTCGCAAAAAGCGGCGCGGTACCTTGCGCGACGGCGCTTGTCGTAAAGGTCATTGCGGCAAGTGCAGCAATAGCAAGGCGCATCGTGTTCTCCCCTTTGAGCTCGAATTTTCAGACGGACAGCTTTATTGAGCCGCAGAGTACGGGCTGGCGCGTTGGCCGGCTAGGCAGCTGCTTCGCAGTGCATCAGAGAGGGGAGGCGGGCCAGGACGAGAGTGTTGAACGCCAGGAAGTTGCGCCACAGCCTGGTCCATGATCAAGCCGGCAACGAGATCGCCCACTGTTCGCCATCAGAGGTGACTACATCTCTCGCATGAGCACGCCCGTTGATCCTCATAGCCTTCGTGGCCGCGTGGCAGTCGTCGCCGGCGCGACGCGCGGCGCCGGGAGGGGCATTGCTGCTGCTTTGGGCGAGGCTGGTGCGACAGTCGTATGCACCGGCCGCACCAGCAGCATCAGGCCCATTCCCTCGGACTACGCCCGACCCGAGACCATCGAGGAAACCGCTGATCTCGTCACGGAGCTTGGAGGGCGCGGGATCGCCGTGCCCGTCGATCATCTAGCGCCGGATCAGGTCGGCGCACTGGCCGATCGCATTCGGACCGAGTTCGGCACGATCGATATTCTCGTGAACGATATCTGGGGTGGCGAAGTGCTCAAGGGCGGGCCGCCGCAGTGGAATAAGCCAATCTGGGAGGTCGATCTGGAGAGCGGCCTGCGTATTCTGCGGCTCGCCATAGATACTCATCTCATCACCTCGAAATATCTCCTTCCCCTGCTCATCACAAAGCCGGGCGGCTTGTTGGTCGAGGTGACCGACGGCACGAGCGCGTACAATGCCTCCAACTATCGGATTTCGGCGTACTACGATCTCGCGAAAGTCTCAGTGAACCGCCTCGCATTCTCCTTGGGACACGAGTTGGCGCCCCACGGCGCAACCGCCGTCGCCATTACGCCGGGTTGGCTCCGCTCGGAGATGATGCTCGAGGCCTTCGGCGTGTCGGAAAGCAACTGGCGTAAGGCCTTGGATGCTTCGCGCTCCGAGCGCGGCCTTCCTGTGGCGCCGCCGGGCTTTGTGAATTCGGAGACACCACGCTTCGTCGGACGCGGTATTGCGGCCATGGCTGCTGATCCGGAGCGCCGCCGATGGAATCAGCGCTCGGTCACTGCAGGCGAGCTTGCTCGCGAATACGGTTTCACGGATCTTGACGGCACACAGCCGGATGCATGGCGGCACATGTAGTGCTCACAATACCGCGCTCAATCTCGGGCAGGTGGTTTCTTCGCGGCCTCGACCAGCGCGCGGATGACCCAGAGCTTCAGTCGTCGCGTCTCCGCATCATCGAGCTGCAGTACATCCCTGACGACGATGAAGGCTTCCGGGCCCATGATCAGCGCCAGCGCTCGTATCAACTCACGCAGGGCCGCGGGTTTGAACTCCTGGCGCGCCGGCTCGAGTGCGGCCTCGATGAGCGGCGTGCGCCGGTTCTGACGCTTGGGCAGCTTGCCGTCCTCATCAGCGCGCGTGCCCTGCTGGATGGTGTGCGCGAGCATGGTGCGCAGGAGCGGCTCGTTCGCCGCGATCATGTCATAGAGCGCGGTTTCGGCACGCAGCAGACGCTCGACCGGCTCGCGCGATGTCACATCGCCGAAGACCTCGCTCGGTCCGGGCACGGCGACGTCGATGGCAGCCTCGACGAGCAGCGCCTCGATGCTCGGAAAGTAGCGATAGGCCGTAGCGCGCGAAACGAGTGCGGCTTCGGCCACCTCCTCAAGAGAGACACTGCGCCCTTCCTTCATGAGCCGGGCCGCGGCTTGCAGAAGGTCTTTGCGCGTGCGCGTCTTCTGGTTCGCGCGACCGGTTTTTTCCGTGCCTGCCACGTCAGTCCTGCGGCAGTTGCTGCATGATGGCTGCGAGATCGATCCACACGTTCTCGCGTTTGATGGCGCCGCTGTCGGCGAACTCGACGACGTGGAGCAGCCGGAATTCGAGCGGGCGATTGCGTCCTTCGAGGCCGAACGGGCGACCGGGTGCCTTCCCGCTCCACACGGACTCGTCGACCATGAAGTTCGCGCCGTAAAGGCGCTTCACGCATCTGACCGAGCTGTCGGCGAGATCGACGAACATCGTCTCGTAGAACTGTCGGGCGCCGTCGCGGCTATGTGCCGGCCCGAACGGCCAGCCGACGATGTCGTGCTCTACGTCTTCCGTGAGTGTCGCGAGCACACCCTCGACGTCGTCGCGGCCTTCGAAGGCGAAGTGCTCGTCCATCATCCGGTCCATCTGCTCCGGGCTCAGCGCCATGACGCAATCTCCTGTTCTCGCCGTTAGACGCGAGACATTTAATGAGACAATTGTCTCACGTCAATATGAGAGTCGCAGGTTGGGTCCGGCCTGTGGACGGCTTACGGGTTCAGGTTTCCAATTCGGAGAGGGCCGATTGCGCCACGGCGAGGTCGATGTCGGCGCTCATGCCGTCCGGCGTCAGGTGCCAGCGGTCCACATAGGGCGCGAAAGTTGGGTCGGTCATGAGTTCTAGGCGGCAGGGGATGCCACGACGCGTACCGTCAGCATCTTCATGAGATCGTCGAAGACAAACCGACTCTCGACAAGCTCCAACCCGGCCGCGGGGATGTACTGCTCCGTGTTGCGGTCGAAGCTCGCGCCGTACGCCCAAGAAATCCACGGCTGCCAGATGTACGTGATAGCGCGACGCAGTCGGCCCCTCGGTCGAACGTACTCGAGCAGGCGGATAAGGCCACCGGGTTTGACCACGCGCCCGAGTTCGCGCAGTGCCGGCACCTGTTGATCGTCCGGCAGGACGCAGAACAGGAAGCTCGAAACTGCCGCATCGAAGGCGGCGGCGGGAAATTCGAGCGCCGTCACGTCCATCTGATAGAGCCGGCCCCCTTCCGCCAGCGTCGGGCAGCGCTCGCGCGCTAGCTCCAGCATGGCCGTGCTGGTGTCGATGCCTGAGACCTCGGCCTCAGGGGGATAGAACTCGCAGTTCCGCCCCGTGCCGATCCCCGCGTCGAGCAGGCGACCCGACATGCCCTCGAATAGAAGCGGGCGCAGCGCGCGGTATCGCTTCCTCTCGAAGGGGGCATCGAGGAAGTCGTAGAACTGGGCGATCCGCTGGTAGCGCTCGATGTTTGTGGTCACGTCATACCTCCTAGATGTCCGGACATATGGCGGAATGCGATAGCATCAGCTAGACATACACCGAAGAAGCGGCCGGCAAACATGAATTGCGGGCTGGAGAGGGAGGAATTGAGTGTTATGGCCAGATCATTTGCCGATCGCCTGCTGCGCCCGGAGCGCGTTGCCATCGTGGGTGCATCCGGTGATGTGAAGAAGAACAACTCACGCCCGCAGCGCTATCTGCGCAAGCACGGCTTCAACGGCACGATCTATCCCATCAATCCCGGCTACAAGGAGCTGTTTGGTGAGCCCTGCTACGCCTCGCTAGCCGATTGCCCCGAGCCGCCGGACCACGCCTATGTCATGCTCGGCACGAACTCGGTTGTCGAGGCCATCCGCGACTGCGGCAAGGCGGGCGTCGCGGCGGCGACCATCTTCGCCGGCGGTTTCGCGGAAGGTGGTGAGGCCGGTAAGGCGCGGCAGGCGGCGCTCATCGCGGCGGCACGCGAAGGCGGCGTGCGCCTCATCGGCCCGAACAGTCTCGGCGTGATCAACACGCACTGGCCGCTGACGCTATCGGCGAATGCCGTATTGGAACGCGAGCGCCTGCCCAAGGGCCGCACCGGGCTCGTCTCGCAGTCGGGTTCGATGATCGGCGCGCTGGTCAGTCGCGGCGAAGCGCGCGGCATCGGCTTCTCGACGCTCGTCTCGATCGGCAACGAATGTGATCTCACGGTCGGGGAGATCGCCTCCATGCTGGTCGACGATCCCGATACCGACGTCATCCTGCTCTTTCTCGAGACGATGCGCGATCCGGTCGGCGTTGCGGCCATGGCGGCGAGAGCCCACGCCAAGGGCAAGCCGGTCATGGCCTATGTGCTCGGTCGCTCGGATCTCGGGCAGGCGCTCGCGCAATCGCACACCGGCGCCATGGTCGGCGAGACGCGCGCGCTCGATGCCTTCCTCGCTGATTGTGGCATCATGCGGCTCGATCATTTCGAAAGCCTCATCGAGGCACCGCTGCTGCTCAAGGGGCGCAAGCCGCCGAAGGGCAAGCGGGTTGCCGTGACGACGACGACGGGCGGCGCGGCGGCGCTCGTCGTGGATCACCTGGGATCGCGCGGCATCGAGGTCGTACCGGCCGCGGAAGAGTTGAGCGCGAACCTCGCGACATTCAAGATCGATGTAGCGCCCGGCGCGCCGATTGCCGATCTCACCATGGCCGGCACCAAACCGGAGGTCGTCGACACGGTCATGTCGAGCTTCATGGCCGACCCGCGCGTCGATGCGGTGGTCGTCGGTGTCGGATCATCGGCGGAGTATTTTCCGGAGCTGGCCGTCGCGCCGCTTGCTAAGTGGGCGACGGCAGAAAAGCCGATCGTTGCGTTCCTGCTGCCGAATGCGACGCGTTCTCTGGAACTGCTGGCGAGCGCAGGTATCGCCGGTTTTCGCACGCCAGAGTGCTGCGCCGATGCGCTCGCCGCCTATCTCGACTGGACGCCGCCACGCGCGCGCGAGGAAATCAAGCTGCCGGCGGCCGCGCGCGCATGTCTCGATCGTGCGATGGGTGCTGCAACTCTCAACGAGCAGCGGGCGCTGGAGCTGTTCGAGGCGCTGGGCGTGCGCGTGCCCGCGATTGCGCAAGTGACCGATGCCGCCAGCGTGGACGCGCTGAAGCTCGCTTATCCTGTGGTCGCGAAAATTCTCTCAGCGGACATTGCGCACAAGAGCGAGGTCGGTGGCGTCAGGGTCGGGCTTACGGACGCCAGCGAGCTGAAAACGGCTATTGCATCGCTGTTCCTCGATGTGCCGAGGAAGGCGCCGGACGCGCGCATCGACGGCGTGGTCGTGCAGGAAATGATCAAGGGGCTCGGCGAGGCGATCGTCGGCTTCAGGCGCGATCCGCGTGTCGGCCCGCTCGTTGCTGTCGGAGTCGGTGGCATTCTCGCGGAGGTCTATGGCGATGTCGCTGTGCGTCCGGCGCCGGTCGATCTCGCCGCCGCGCGTGCCATGATCGCGGAGGTGAAGGGTTTCGCTCCACTGCGTGGCTTCCGAGGCCTGCCCGAAGGTGATCTCGAAGCGCTGGCTGAGATCGTCGTTGCGATTTCGCAGCTCGCGCTATCGAATGCGCCGCAGATCGCCGAAGCCGAGATCAATCCGGTGATCGTGCGTGCGAAGGGCGATGGCGCCGTGGCCGTCGATGGGCTGGTGGTGTTGGCGAGCTAGGTCGCGCCTCTGGCGCGAGCGAGGCTAGGCCTCGCGCTCCATCGGGAGGGACACCCTCCC
>JAEZAW010000099.1 GCA_023430315.1 Pseudomonadota bacterium
CCTGGGACGAACACCGGCAGATAGAGAGTCGTGCCGGCGCGTAGTTGCGTGTTGTCGAGATTGGCACCGAAGGCACGGGGTACGGCGCTCGGCTGCTTGCCCCAGATCGCGGGCGGCGCCACGCCCATGATCCCGAAGAAGGGTGCAATCGGAAGCGTTATCCCCTTCACGAAGCGAATGAGCCCGGCTGCGTGATCGATGAACGGATGGACGATCGCCGGATCGGAGAAATCGTTCGGCAGGGTGCCTTTCAGCGGGCCGAACGACACGTAGCCCCATTCCATCCAGCACTTCACATCTAGGATGTCCACCTGAAGGACATCGCCCGGCATCGCGCCCTTGACCGCTATCGGTCCCGTCAGGATGTGGCCCGAGGGACCAGGCGGCAATGTCTGCATCGCTTCGATGAGAAGCGGCGGGATATTGTGCGTTTCCGCCTTGGGGAGGCGCGATGGCAAGCAGGCCGGAAGCGCCCGCAGCGAGACCGTATCGCCGGATGAAATCTCGATGACCGGCTTCACGGCCGCATCGAATGAGCCCCACACCATGGTATCGACGGAGAAAGGCACTTCATGGTGGTGGCTCATAAATGCTCCCGTGCAGTGGACGAAGCCGCGCCGGCAGCCAGCGATGGTTGGGTGCCTGGAACTCGCGGAGATTATCGCGAAGGTGCTTGTGGGCATATCCTGTACGGATAAGGCCGCGCTTCTTCAATGCCGGCGCGAGGCCATCCGTGATCGTTGACGATCTCGCCGGGTTCCCGCGAGTGCCAAAGTTGGTGCTTACCTATCGTGCGGCGGCGAACCGCTCTAGCCTCGGCCAACTTCAGCCAAGCTCAACACGCGGTCGACTTTGCGGTGCGCTGTGGGGGCGATTTCGTGGGGTCCAAGCCGGTTGCCGTCTCGGGCTGAACCGTAGGCGATGAGGGGGTGGCACCGGAGTTGGTGGTCTGATTGTGAGAGCCGCCGAGCCCGCCGCCAGACCAGCCTGTAGCGCCGATGTTCTTCGAGCCCGATGTTGCTCCTTTCTCCACCGGCGTAGCCGGCTCGGCTTTCTGGGCCGCTGTGCAATCCTGTTTCGAGGCACCGTCGGGCGGTGGAGTCTGGGCCTGCAAGGGCACAGAGGCCACGAGGAGCGTTACAACAGCCGCCGCCCACGGTCGGACTGCTAACGGATTGAATGACATCACCATAACGTGAACCCCGATTAGCTTTTGTTCGCCGGCTGACGGTCCAATCTGGGAACTTAGGGCGTGTGCCCGGGGTTCCACAGGTGGAGCCACATTTGTCCTATGGAGGCTGGGAATGAACATCCAAGTCTCCCGACGGCGCTTCTTGCAGCTGGCGGGTGCCGGCGTAGCGGCTACGACATCGATCGCTGCGTTTGGTTATGGCGAGGCGGAGGCTGAAGTCGCCGCCCACGTGAGGAACTTCAAGCTCGCGAAGGCAATAGAAACACGGAACACCTGCACCTACTGCTCCGTCGCCTGCGGCATCATCATGTACTCGCGCGGCGACCTGAATAAGGGCGAGCAAGCCAAGATCTTTCACATCGAGGGTGATTCAGACCACCCGACCAACCGCGGAACCCTTTGTCCGAAGGGTGCAGCTCTCCTGGACCTTGTTCATTCCAAGACCCGAACGCTGTATCCGCAGGTGCGCCGGCCGGGTTCGGACAAATTCGAACGATGTTCGTGGGACTACGCGCTGGACCGCATCTCGCGCCTGATGAAGGACGACCGAGACAAGAACATCATCGAGCGCAATGCGGCCGGCGTTACGGTCAATCGATGGACGAGCACCGGGTTCTTGGCCGCGTCGGCGACGACGAATGAGACCGCTTGGGAGACCTACAAGGTCGTTCGCTCGACAGGGATCGTGGCGTTCGACAATCAGGCGCGCGTTTGACACGGACCGACGGTGGCCAGTCTGGCTCCGACGTTCGGTCGCGGTGCAATGACGAACTCCTGGACCGACATCAAGAACACCGACCTCGTCGTGATCATGGGCGGCAATGCCGCCGAGGCCCACCCGTGTGGCTTCAAGTGGGTAACCGAAGCTAAGCACTATCGCGGCGCCAAGCTGATTGTCGTCGATCCGCGCTTCACGCGCTCGGCGTCTGTCGCCGATCTCTACTGCCCGATCCGGCAGGGCACGGACATCGCCTACCTCCTGGGCTTGATCAACTACTGCATTCAAAACGACAAGGTGCAGTGGGACTACGTCAAGTCGTTTACGAACGCTGGCCTGCTCGTGGACGAGCGCTTCGGCTACAGCGATGGCCTCTTCACTGGCTATGACGAGGAAAAGCGCGACTACGACCGCACGAGCTGGGACTACCAGATGGGGCCTGACGGCTTCGCGCTGGTCGACGACACCCTGCAGAACCCGAGGTGCGTCTGGAATCTGTTGAAGCAGCACGTCTCGGTCTACACACCTGAAATGGTGGAGCGCATCTGTGGATCTCCCAAGGACAAGTTCCTGAAGGTCTGCGAGATGGTCGCCGAGTGCGCGTCGAAAACCAAGACGATGACCTCGATGTACGCGCTTGGATGGACTCAGCACTCCAAGGGTGCGCAGAACATCCGCGCCATGGCGATGCTGCAGCTCGTCCTCGGTAATATCGGTGTCCGCGGCGGCGGCATGAACGCGCTCCGCGGACACTCCAACATCCAGGGGCTTACGGACATCGGTCTGATGTCCAATCTCATTCCAGGCTATTTGAATATCCCAACAGAGCGCGAGACCAATCTCGATCAGTACATGTCCACGCGTGGCTTCAAGCCGCTCCGGCCGGGACAAACGAGCTACTGGCAGAACTACAAGAAGTTCTTCGTCAGCTTCCAGAAGGCGATGTGGGGCGACGCTGCGACGGCCGAGAACAGCTTCGCCTATGACTGGCTGCCGAAGCTCGACGTGCCATCGTACGACATTCTGCGTGCCTTCGAGCTCATGCACATGGGCCAGATGAATGGCTACTTCTGCCAAGGCTTCAATGCGCTGCTCTCGTTCCCCAACCGACGCAAGATCACCACGGCGCTGTCACGGCTGAAGTTCCTCGTCGTCATGGATCCTCTCCAAACGGAGACCGCCCGCTTCTGGGAGAACCACGGCGAGTTCAATGACGTGAACGCGTCGTCTATCCAGACCGAAGTCTTCGAGCTGCCGACCACTTGCTTTGCGGAGGATGAAGGTTCGCTCACGAACTCCGGTCGCTGGCTGCAGTGGCACTGGCCTGGCGGAACACCTCCCGGCGAGGCGAAGAACGACAACTGGATCATGGCGCAGATCTATCTGCGTCTGAAGGCGCTGTACGAGAAGGAAGGTGGCCCGGTCGCCGAGCCGATCCTCAAGCTCGACTGGCGCTACAAGGATCCTGGGCATCCGACGGCCGAGGAACTCGCCAAGGAGTTGAACGGCTACGCAATGACGGATCTCGCCGATCCGACTGATGCCACGAAGGTCCAGATCCAGCGCGGCAAGCAGCTCCCGGGATTTGCCGCGCTGCGCGACGATGGCTCGACGGCGTGCGGCTGCTGGATCTATTCCGGCTGCTTCACGGAAGCGGGCAACCAGATGGCGCGCCGTGACACGCGCGATCCGGATGAGACAGGTGCGTTCGGCGGATGGGCATGGTCGTGGCCGGCCAATCGGCGCATTCTGTACAATCGTGCGTCAGCGGATATCGCGGGCAAGCCGTGGGATGAGACACGCAAGCTCATGTGGTGGGATGGCTCGAAGTGGGCGGGCTACGACATCCCCGACATCGCGCCGAATGCACGGCCCGGCGCGGTCATGCCTTTCATCATGAACGCGGAAGGCACGGCGAGACTGTTCTCGCTGCGTGGTCTCCGCGAGGGACCATTCCCGGCGCACTACGAGCCTTTCGAGTCGCCGGTCGTGAATGTGCTGGCGCCGCGCATTCGCGGCAATCCAGCGGCACGCGTCTTCAAGAGCGACGCCGCGCAGTTCGGCGATGCGGAGAAATTCCCGTACGCCGCCACATCCTATCGTCTGACGGAGCACTTCCACTTCTGGACCAAGCACGTCCAGATCAACGCGTCGCTCCAGCCGGAGTTCTTTGTCGAGATCGGCGAGGAGCTGGCGCAGGAGAAGGGCATCAAGCCTGGCGGCTGGGTGCGCGTTTCCTCGGTACGCGGATCCATACGCGCCAAGGCTGTCGTGACCAAGCGCATCCGCAAGCTCATCTGCGACGGCAAGCCCGTACATATCGTCGGCATTCCGCTGCACTGGGGCTTCATGGGCGAGGCGAAGGAAGGTTTCGGCCCGAACTCACTGACGCCTTTCGTCGGCGACGCCAACATCGAAACGCCTGAGTACAAGGCGTTCCTCGTCAATATCGAGCCCATCACTGGGCCGGTGGCCTGACAAGGAGGCAGGGATGTTCCCCCCAATTCCCAATCCCGATGTCTCGGTGCAGAAGCCTCAGTTCGGCCCGCAGGACCTCGTGCGGCGCTCTGCATCGACTGTGCCGCCGCCCGCGCGCCAGCTGACGCCGGTCGCCAAGTTGATCGACGTCTCGAAGTGCATTGGTTGCAAGGCCTGTCAGGCGGCCTGTCTCGTGTGGAACGATCTGCGCGAGCAAGTCGGCGAGAACCGTGGCGTCTATGACAATCCCGAGGATCTGACTCCCGATAGCCTGACGGTGATGCGGTTCACGGAGTGGATCAACCCCGGCACCGATACGCTGGAGTGGCTGATCCGCAAGGACGGCTGCATGCACTGTGCCGAGCCCGGCTGCCTGCTCGCCTGCCCGGCGCCGGGGGCGATCGTTCAATACTCGAATGGGATCGTGGATTTCATCCACGAGAACTGCATCGGCTGCGGCTACTGCATCAAGGGCTGTCCCTTCAACATTCCGCGTATCTCGCGCGTCGATAACACCGCCTACAAATGCACGCTGTGCTCGGACCGTGTCGCTGTGGGACAAGGACCGGCGTGCCAGAAGGCGTGCCCGACGCAGGCTATCGTCTTCGGCACCAAGGACGAGATGAAGACGTGGGCCGATGCCCGCATCAAAGATCTGAAGTCGCGCGGCTTCGACCAGGCCGGTCTCTACGATCCGCCCGGTGTCGGCGGAACGCACGTCATGTACGTGCTGCATCATGCGGACAAGCCCCACATCTACGCGGGCCTTCCCGACAACCCGCGCATCAGCCCCTTGGTCAAGGCGTGGAAGGGAGCGGGCAAGTACGCTGGTATGGGCATCATCGCCCTCTCGGTCGTCGCCGGCGCACTGCACTACCTCATGCAAGGCCCCAATCGCGTCACCAAGAAGGATGAGGAGGAGGCCGAGCGTCTCGCGGAGGAGAAGACATGACCGATCAGGCCGTCGACCCGACGCCAGAAGTGCATGTCCGCGTGCCGCGCTACTCCGGTTCGGCGCGCATCAACCATTGGATCGTGGCGATCAGCTTCTCTCTTCTGGCATTGAGTGGTCTTTCGCTTTTCCATCCGAGCCTGTTCGGCCTCACGGCTCTGTTCGGCGGTGGGCAGATGGCGCGCTGGATACATCCCTGGCTCGGCATCGTGCTCGCGTTTGCCTTCTGCGGGCTGTTCTTGCGCTTTGTCTCTCAGAACCTGCCGGAGCACACGGATATCGTCTGGCTGTCACGCATCCGCCATGTACTTTCATCAGGAGGTGAGGAGTACCTGCCGGAAGTCGGCAAATACAATGCCGGGCAGAAGTTCGTATTCTGGTCTCAGAGCTTTCTCGTTCTGATCCTGCTCGTGTCAGGTATCAGTATATGGGACAGGGGGCTCGCTTATCTCGAGGCGACGATTGGCTTCCGCATCTCCATCGAGACCATGCGCTGGGCCGCCATCGTTCATGCGACGGCGGCGGTGATGACCATCGTCGTGTTCATCATCCATGTGTATTCGGCATTCTGGGTGCGTGGGACAATCGATGCGATGACGCGAGGATCGGTAACCGGCGGGTGGGGGTGGCGTCATCATCGCCGCTGGTTGCGGGGAAAGGTGCGTGAGGGAGACGTGGAGCGCTCGCGGGGTGAGTGACTAGATCGTTGTCGCAATCAGCACCAGCAGGAACACGACGACGACGCCTGCGCTCACAGAGACGGCAATTGGGAGCCGCTCAGAAATCTCCTTCCCTCTCTGAAATGCGAGAGTAAGACGGGCGTACGATTTTGTGATCACCTTTGCCTCCCAACCGGATGCTTCACTGGCATAACCGCATGGCGCGCAGCGGATTCCGATCTCCTGTCGCGCGATCGGGACGTCGCGAGAAAATTGCCCGGCGAGCTACTTGGGACTGGCGAAAGCGCAACTCGCCGGGCTCTGATCGCTTCCAGGGAGCCGAATGCGATCAATAAGCTTCAACGCGACCAAAATCTGAGAGTTCCAAGCCGCGACGGCTGCATTCGCAACGGCCGCCTACCCGCGACCACGCAATGCATTGAGCACGCGCTCGGGCGTCATCGGCATCTGCCAGACGCGCACACCGGTGGCACGTGCGATGGCGTTAGCGACCGCTCCAGCGACGGGCACGATCGGAACTTCCCCGACACCGCGCACGCCGTACGGAACACCCGGCACCGGCGTCTCGATGATCACGGCGTCAATCTTCGGCACATCCAGTGCGGTCGGCAGACGGTAGTCGAGCAGGCTCGCGTTCCTCAATCGACCGTCGGCATCGTAATCGAAACCTTCCGTCAGCGCCCAGCCCAGACCTTGGACGACACTCCCCTCGATCTGTCCCTCGACGGCCATTGGGTTGAGCGCAAGCCCCACATCCTGGAAGGCCGTGTAGCGAAGCACGGTCACTTGTCCGGTATCCGTATCGACCTCCACGTCGCACACATGAGCGCCGATCTCGACGCCGAGCGGCAGTTTGCTCGACGTGCCGCGACCCACGATGGCGCCCTCGGTCAGTGTCGCCTGCATGAGTTCGGCCAGTGTAATGGAGGTCCCGATTGCCAAACGCGAGCTGAAGCGACCGCCGGAATACACGAGGTCCGCAGGTGCACACTGAAGCCGCATTGCCGCGCGAACGCGAAGCTGCTGCAAGGCATCCGCGCTCGCTTCGACCAACGCCGCGGTGGTGGTGCGGGCGACGCGACTTCCCGCAGCGGGATCGCTGTAGCCGGCCGATTTACTGTCGGCTGTCTGAATGTGCACGTCGCCCAATGGAAGGCCGAACTCCTCCGCGACGACCTGCGCCATGGTTGTACGCGTGCCGGAAATATCAACCGCGCCCATCGTAATCATGGGGCGTCCGTCGCCGGCGATCGTGATGTGCGCGGCAGAGGTCATCGACGTGCCGCGCCAGTAGCCGAGGGCGAGGCCGCGCCCGCGTGGAAAGCGGCCTTCAGGCAATGGATCGCGCCAGCAGGCATGTTCGCCAATGCGCTCGAGAATGGTCGTGAGACCAATGGACGGAAACGGCGTCCCGATGGGCATCGTGCTGCCGGTGACCGATGCGTTGCGCTTGCGGAATTCCAGAGGATCGACGCCGAGCTTCTGGCTCAAGGCATCCATGGCCTGTTCCATCGCGAACGCGACTTGAATGCCGCCGGGTCCCCGATAGGCCTCGGTGCGCGGCTTGTTCGTGACGATGTCGTACCCGACCAGGTTGAGGTTCGGGCACTGGTAGAGCGCGGCAGAGGCCTGCATCATGAGCGAGGGGCTCATCCCCGGCAGTCCGCCCGCATCTATGCGATAAGTGCCTTCGATCGCGGTGAGCTTGCCATCGGCATCCGCGCCAACGGCGATATCGATGAGTGCGCCGGCTGCAGGTCCCGAGCCGCCCTGCAGCACCTCTTCACGCGTGAAAACCAGCTTCACCGGACGACGGCATTTCTGAGCGAGACGAACGGCGACCGCTTCGCCATGAATGGCAATCTTGCCGCCAAATCCGCCGCCGATCTCGAGCGGCACGACTTTCAGCTTTGAAAGCGGCATGTCGAGCATGCGACCGAGCATGAGTTCGGTGGTGAACTGACCTTGCGTCGATGCCCACACCGTCGCAAAGCCATTGGCATCCACCTCAGCCATTACTACCTGAGGCTCGAGATAGCCCTGATGAGCTGTATCGACGGTGACACTCACCGATGCTGTGGCCGTCGCGTTCTTGAGTGCGTCCGCAGCATCGCCACGGGAGATCACCGTGCGCGAGCAGACATTACTCGGTGCGCGCGGACGCGGCTCGACGCCTTTGGTCAAAACGTGCTCGTGAAGCACGGGCGCATCCGGGGCCATAGCCGCCACGAGATTCGGCACGGCGGGCAGCGGTTCATACTCGACCTCGATCAGTGCTAGAGCCGCCTCGGCCACATGCGGATCGACGGCCGCTACGGCGGCGACAGGCTGCCCGACCCAGTGGACTTTGCGACGCGCCATGTTGATCTGCGCGACCATCCACATGTCGTAGCCGGTCTCGCCCATCGGGATCATGGTTCCGATCGGCAGCTCGGGAAAGTCAGCGGCCGTGACCGTCGCGACCACGCCCGCAAGCGCATCAGCGCGCGTCGCGTCTATGCGCTTGATGATGGCGTGCGCATGGGGACTGCGCTTGATCATGGCGTGCACCATGGCCGGGCGTGCTAAGTCGGCTGGATAAACGGCTTCGCCCGTTACCCGCTCTCGAGCGTCGATCCGAGGGAGGCGCTTGCCCAATACCTCGAGTCGAGGCGCCTCATCCGTCGAGGAGCGTTCTTCAGTATCCATCGGATCAGCGCCTTTGAGCGGCCGCAGCCGCGATGGCTTCGACGATCTTGCCGTAACCGGTGCAGCGGCACAGGTTGCCGGCCACGGCGTGGCGAATCTCGGCCTCACTCGGATCCGGATTGCTATCGAGCAGCGCCTTGGCGGAGATCACGATGCCGGGCGTACAGAACCCGCACTGTGTGCCACCGTGTGCAACGAGCGCTTCCTGGATCGGGTGCAGCTTGTCGCCTTCAGCAATGCCTTCGATCGTGACGATCTCGCTCTCCGACGCCTCCTGCGCCAACACCAGGCAGGCGTTCACAGCAGCACCATCCATCAAAACAGTGCACGTGCCGCAATTACCATTGCCACAGCCTTCCTTCGTGCCGGTGAGGCCGAGGCGGTCCCGCAACAATCCGAGCAGCGTGTCGCGCGTGTCGGCGAGCACGGTGCGCTCCTCGCCGTTGACCGTGCAGGTGATCATCACTCTCATGCGATGGCTCCATCGGCCTTTAACTGCGCGCAACAGTCGGAAAGCGCCCGCTTCGTTAGCACCGACACGAGTTCGCGCCGATAGTCTGCTGAGCCGCGCGTATCCGAGATCGGACGTGCCTCTCCCGCGGCAATGCGACCAGCCTCGATGAGCAAGGCCTCGGACGGCCGCTCGCCGACGAGCGCAGCTTCAGCGGCATGGGCTCGCAGGGGCGTCGGTCCGACGGATGCCAGCACAATTCGGGCAGCTGCAACTGAACCTCGCGCGTCGAGGGAGAACCAAACTCCAGCGCCAGCAATGGCGATGTCCATCTCGCGTCTTGGAGTGAAGCGCAAATAGCGCGCGGCTGATCTTGCAGGAGGCAGTGGAAGAATGATGGCAGTCAGCAGCTCATCGGTTTCGAGAAACGTGCGCCCGGGCCCCCGAAACAACTCGCCGACGGCCATCTCGCGTTGCCCATTGCGACCGACGATAGTGGCGCGAGCCTCATGGCAGATGAGTGGCGGAACCGCATCCGCGGAGGGTGCCGCATTGCAGATATTCCCGCCGAGGCTGGCGCGATTCTGGACCTGAAGGCTGCCGACCAATTGCGCCGATTGCGCGATCGACGGATAGCGAACTGCGATCAACGGGTGTTGCGCGACAGATGTGAGTGTCGCAGCAGCACCGATCGAGATGCCGCCGTCGGGCAGCGCTGTGATGGCTGTCAGCTCAGGAATCCGCTTCAGATCGACGAGGTGGCGTGCACGCCGGCGGCCCTCGCTCAACTGCGGAATGAGATCCGTGCCGCCTGCAAGGGCGCGGGCCTCGCCGCTGCATAAGGCTTCGACCGCGGCGGCTATGCTTTTCGGCCTGTGGTATTCGAAGTCCTGCAAACTTAGTGCTCCCCTCCGAAGGTGCCACGCGGCTCACCTGGATCGCCGCATCGGGCCGACCGTATCTTACCGGAAACGCATTTTCATCACCCACTTAGGCATTTCCTATGCCCGATCGCGTTCCCTTTGCGCTGCGTCAAGGACTACGAGGCACGTAGGTGCTGTTCTGGCGTGCGAAAATGGTGCGCTGATTTGGTACTGGGGATTTGGAGCATGTGGAGCGGGAGAGCGATCAAACTCGCTGGAGCAATGGCCGTCGCAGCCTGCCTTTCCGTCGTTTCCGATAGCGCCTTCGCCCAAGCGGCAGAGCCGTCGGCAACGCGCGGCCACGCGTTGGCAGTTCGCCTCTGTTCCAACTGTCACGTGATCGATGCTACTGGCAACGCCGCAGTGCCTGCGGGCGTCGGCACGTTCCGGGGTATTGCAAACAGTCCCGGACAGTCGGCCGAGCGGATCAGAAACGTTCTTATCCTGCCCCACGTGCCGATGCCGGACAACCAGCTCACGCGTGATGAGATCCAGGATATTCTCGCTTATCTCGAGACCTTGCGGACCAATCCGGCAGTTCCACCGCTGATTACTCCGGCGGGCGCAAAGCCGCAGATACCGTCGAAGACATAGAACAGACTGCTCACCGGCAGCGAGATCGCCATTCGCAAACGATCTCGCTGCTGATGTCGTGTCCGCTTCTCAATTGGCCCGCACTGTGCTCCAGGTATCGTCGAGCGCATTGTGCAGGCGGCGCACCATCTCCTTTACTTCTGCCTCGCTGATGATCAGCGGCGGAGAAAAGGCAATGCGATTGCCGACGAGCCGCAGGATGAGGCCGTGCTTCTTTGCGTTGCCTGCAAGAATGTCCATTACGCCCGCATCTGCCGGGTACATCTCGCGGCTTGCCTTGTCCTTCACGACTTCAAGGGCCCCGATGAGGCCGATGCCGCGGAACTCGCCGATCAGCGGGTGGCCTTCCAACGCTTTCAGCTCGGCGAGGAATGGCTTCTCGACCCTGCGGACATGGCCGATCATGTCCATTTCCTCGTAGATCTTCAGTGTCTCGAGGGCGACAGCCGTGGTGACTGGATGGCCGGCGTAGGTGTAGCCGTGTGCGAAATGGCCGACCTTGTCGCTCTCCATCATCAGCGCCTGGAACACGCGCTCGTTCATCAGCAGTGCGGAGATCGGCTGTAGACCGGCAGAAAGCGCTTTCGCGCAGGAGATCATGTCGGGCTTGAGCTTGAACGTCTGGCTGCCCCACATATTGCCGGTTCGTCCGAAGCCGCAAATGACCTCGTCGGCGACGAACAGGATATCGTACTTGTTCAGGACGGCCTGAATCTTCTCGAAGTATCCCTCGGGCGGCAGGACCGCGCCGCCAGCACCCATGACCGGCTCTGCCCAGAAGGCAGCTACGGTCTCCGGGCCTTCGGCGATGATGAGATCTTCCAGCGCCTGCGCCATGCGCGCGGAAAACTCCTGCTCGCTCTCTCCCGGCAGCTGATTGCGGTAGTAGTTCGGGAATTCCGTGTGCCGGAAAGCGTCGAAGGGAAGCCCCGACTCCTGGTGCATGTCGGGCTTCCCCGAGATCGAAGCCGCGGCGCATGTGGAGCCGTGGTAGCCCATCTTGCGGCCGATGATCTTGCGCTTCTCCGGCTTGCCGTGCGCGTGCCAGTAATACCAGACGACCTTGACGGCCGTGTCGTTGGCTTCCGAGCCCGAGCACTGGAAGAACACCTTGGACATCGGCACTGGCGCCATTTCGAGCAGTTTGGCGGCGAGCTCGATGGCGGTCTCGTTCGAGGATGAGCGGTAGATATGATAGTAGCCGACCTTGCACATCTGATCGTAAGCGACCTTGGCCAAGCGCTCGACGCCAAAGCCGAGTGATGCGCACCAGAGGCCGGCCGCTGCCTCGAGATATTCCCTGCCATCCTCGTCGTAGACGAAGATGCCCTTCCCCTTCGAGATGATCGTCGGGCCCTGCTCCAGGTGCTTGCGCAGGTTCGACTGGGGATGCACGATGCTGGCAATGTCGAGCGCGTGCAGACTGTTCGGCAGATGGCTCATGCTTCCTATCCCTTGTCGACAAACTCCGGCGCTTCCCGCCGATGGACACTTGGCCAGTATTGTATACAGTAGTACACAAAACAAGACAGATGACGAAATGCGGCGGGGATTGTCGCTCGCGAGGAGAGTGCACGGCGGTGGCGGTGAGCGGATATTCAACGGAAGGCGAATTCGAAGGCACGTCACGGGCTGAATATGCCTACAAAATGCTGCTCGATGCGATCCACGAGCAGCAGCTCAAACCGGGTGAGCGCGTGCGCGAGGATGAAGTGTCGCGCACGCTCGGCATCAGCCGTACGCCTGTCCGGCAGGCACTGCACCGGCTGCAGACGCGCGGCCTGCTCGAGCAGGCGCCGGGGCGTGGACTGCTCGTCGCCGCGCTGACCCGACAGCAGGTCGTCGAGCTTTATGCCATGCGCGAGCTCATGGAGGGTGCCGCTGCCCGGCTGGCGGCACAGCACGCTGGTCCCACCGATATCATCGCCATGCGCCGCGTGCTGAACGAGTTCCGTAGGGCCGCGCCCGAGGCGCGCAAGCTTGCGCGCATCAATCGGCTGTTCCACGCGACGATCCACGAGGCTGCGCACAACCGCTATCTCAGCCAGTCGCTGGATGACTTCAGCGACACGCTGGCGCTTCTGCAGGGCACGACCTTCTCCCTGAAGGGCCGGTGGAAGTCCGAACTCGCGGAAAACACCGAGCTTGTCGACGCCATCGAGCGTCGAGATGCCGATGCCGCGGAGAAGGCTGCACGCGAGAACATGCGCAATGCATTGGGAGTGCGCCTACGCATGATGTTTGCCGCTTAAGCGCGGGCCTCTGTGCAAGCGGTTGAAGCAAAGTTGCTGCCAGTACCTCACAGTGCGAGGCGCACCCAGGCTTCGACTATCAGCGGCCTATTTGACGGGCATGATCAGGTTGGGCAGCCAAGTTGCCAATTGAGGCACGAACGTTACCAGTGCCAAGGCGAACATCATGGTCACAAAAATGGGCCACTGATACCGCCAGAACTCCTGGAGCGAGATCCCCGTCATCCGACAGAGAAGGTACATCGTCAGACCATACGGTGGCGTCACCAAGCCAATCAGAAGATTGAAGATCGTGATCACGCCGAAGTGCACCGTATCGATGCCGAGGGCTTTGACGGTCGGCATCAGCAGCGGCACGAGCACAAGCAGTATAGGGACGGTGTCGAGAAGGCAGCCTAGGAGCAGGAACAGGATATTGATCAGAATAAGAAATACCAGGGGGCTGTCGGTCAGGCTCGTGAACCAGGCAGTTAGGCCGTCGGCGGCGCCATAGAGCGTGAGCACGCGACCGAAGGCAGCGGCGGCCGCGATGATGATGAAGACGGACCCAACGGTCGACACTGTCGATAGGCACTGGCGCGCAAAGGTTGCTGCGTCGAGCTCCCTATATATGAAGCCTCCGATCACGATCACCGAGAGCACGCCCAAAACGGCGGCTTCCGTCGGGGTTGCCAAGCCGGCAAGTATGCTACCGAGAACGATCACTGGAACGGCGAGTGCTGGTAAGCTCGCCAGCGTTGCGCGCGCCCGCCCAGGCCAGCTCACGCGTACTTCGCGCGGATAGCCATTTCGCTTTGCGACGAAGTACGCTTGTATCATCAGGAAGAGGCCAAGCATGGCTCCTGGGATTGCGCCGCCCAGAAATAGGCGTCCGACCGACTCGTCCGTTGCGGCTGCAAAAATAACGAATGCTATGCTCGGTGGAATGAGAGGGCCGATCGTCGCCGCACCTGCAATGATCGATGCTGCGTAGCCCGTCGGATAGCCACTGCTCTTCATTGCCGGAATGAGAATTTTCCCCGTCGCCGCAGCGTCGGCGAGATCCGATCCGGACATCCCCGCCATGATCATGTTGACGACGACGCTGACGTGGGCGAGGCCGCCGGCGATATGTCCGATGAACGCCTTGGCCAGATCGACGAGGCGCTGGGTCACGCCGCTGACCAGGGCCAGATCACCCATCAGGATGAAGAAGGGGATCGCCATCAGGACGAAGTGATTGATGCCCTGCCACAAGGTTGTGGGCAGCGTTGAAAGAGGAATCGGCGCGGGCGCCAGCCACAGCCCGACCATCGACGATGCAATAAGAACGATTGCGATCGGCACGCGAAGCAAAAACAGCGCCCCGAAGACACTTAGAACGACCCACAGTCCATTCATCTCACAGTTCCGTCTTTAGCTCGGATGCGACTGGCGCGGGTTCGTGTCCCGAGAGCCGACGGACAAGCGTGATTGCCGTGTAGATCACCATGAGGGCTCCGGCAATCGGCACTGGATAGGCGAAGGCCGAGAGCGGTACGCCGAGCGCGATCGTCATCATGATGTCGAGATCCCGCGCGGTCTGCCATCCATACCAGACGATCAGCACGAGCACGGCCAACGTGATGACGTCGCCTATGATCCTGAAGACGGCTTTGCCTTTGTCTGGAATGTAGTCGTAGAGCACAGTCATCCGGATATGATCGTCGACGCGCTGCAGGCACGCGGCTCCCCAGAACGCCGCCCATACAAGAGCGAGGCGACCGAGCTCTTCAGTCCAGTGCAGATCGAACGCCACGACGTCGAAGTAGCGCACAAAGATCTGCAGCGCTGCTGCGGCGACCATCACAAGCACAAAGAAGAGACTCACCAAGCCCTCGATCATGGCCCAGGGATCGAAGGTGCCGGCGGAGGTACGGAAGTCATTGCGAATGATGATCGTGAGGAAGATCGAGAGAACTGCGAGGACGCCGAGAAGAACGAGCAGTTCCAATGGCACTTCAATCATTCCGCCCCATCACATGACTGGATATTCAACCATGAGCACGCTGGCGCCGCAGGCCACTACGAGAGGCCTGCGGTGCTCTGGCGCGTCAGTTCTGTGCTGCTTTGGCTTCCTCGAGGAGATCCGGTCCCACGAGATGCGAGAAGTACTTGTGAACGGGCTCCACTGCCTTCTCGAAGAGAGCACGGTCAGGTCGGACGACCTTCACGCCATTCTTTTCCATCAGAGCGATGCCATCGGCGTTCGACTTGGCCGCAGAGACGAACATTGCCTGCCCCGCTTCCTTGGCCGCCGCCGCCAGTGCGCTCTGCTGCTTCGGCGTCAGTGACGCCAGCTTCTTCGCGTTGATCGTGAAGACTGTCGCGGTCCAGATGTGATCGGAAACGACAAGGAACTTGGCGGGCTCGTACAACTTGCTGTCGCTCATGCCGTGATAGTTCGTTTCAACGCCGTCGATGGTTCTCTGCTGGAGTGCCGAGTAAACCTCCGGCCAAGCCATCGGCACGGGGTTTGCGCCATAAGCGCGAATTGTCCGCACGTAGAGCTGGTTTTCGATAATGCGGATTTTCTTGCCTTTGAGATCATCGGGCGTTGCGACAGGGAAGCCGCTCGTCAGAATGCCTCGCATTCCCCAGACGCCCCAACCGAGCGCCTTGATGCCCTTGGGCTCCAGCAAGGCCAGCAGCTTCTGGCCGACTGGACCGTTCAACACCTTCCACGCAGCCTCGTCCGATTTCCAGATGAACGGCAGCTCCGTAAGAGAGAACGACGGCTCGATGTTAGCGATGGGACCCGAGCCGGTCATGGCCATGTCCAGCGACCCGAGCCTGACTTGAGAGATCATCTCGAGTTCGCCGCCCAGCTGTCCGTTGGGAAAGATCTGGATCTCCAACTCGCCATCGGATTGCTTCTCGGCGACTTCCTTCAGCTTGAGTGATCCGACGCCGGAGATCGAGGTGAGTGAAAGAACATGCCCTATACGCAGCGTCGTCTTGGTCTGCGCAGACGCATGCGGAGTCGCGTGGAGCGTCGCGATGAGGCTCGCCATCGCACAGAACCAAAAACGTCTCACGTTTGACCCCTTCAGATATGGATGCACGCCACGTCGAACTCGCAGGCACTGACTTGGGCGATGGATACAAAGCGTAGTGCTCCATCGCGAAGCGCGTCAAGAAACGTGATTAGGCAGCGATGCAAAGAAGTGTCGGCAAAACAGGCATTCTTGAATATTGACGCAAGAGCATAGCGCATTGAAAGTGCGCTTGCGCACATCAAGATGGGTTGCGTGTCTTTGTTGCCGAAACGAGAACGAGCCTACGCGAATGGAGAATGCCGTCGTGAAAAACAATATTGCCATCGGCGTGGATATCGGTGGCACGTTTACGGATATCGTTCTCATCGATGAGGGAAAGGGGGCGATCTACTCGGCGAAAGTGCTGACGACACCGAGCCAGCCGGCGCTGGCTGTCCTGAATGCCGTTGAGCAGGTGCTCGATCAGGCCAAGGCTGAGCACGCCTCTATTCGCACGATCGTACACGGCACGACACTCGCGACGAACGCGATCATCGAGCGCAAGGGCGCACGTACGGCGCTTCTGACGACGCGCGGTTTCCGCGACACTCTCGAGACCGGCACCGAGCTGCGCTACGACCTCCACGATCTTTTCATCGAATTTCCCGAGCCGCTGGTAGCGCGGAAATGGCGTATCGGCATGGAGGAGCGCACGCGCTTCGACGGCAGCGTCATTGTCGGCGCGCGAAAAGAGGAGGTGCAGCAGGTATTGGAGCGGCTTTCGGCCGAAGGCGTAGAAGCCGTCGCTGTGTGTTTTCTCCATTCTTATGCCAATTCCAGTAACGAAGAGGTCGTGGCATCGGTTGCCGCGCAGTTCCCGAAGTTATTCGTATCGCTTTCATCTCAGGTGCTGCCGGAAATAGGCGAGTATGGTCGCGTTTCCACGACCGCGGCCAATGCCTATGTCCAGCCATTAATGGCGAAGTATCTTCGCGAGCTGTCCGGGGCACTCAAGGAACGGGGCGTGCGCGGGGCGTTCTACGTCATGAGCTCGAGCGGCGGAACGCTGAGCCTGGATCTCGCGCGGCAGTTTCCGGTGCGGCTCGTCGAGTCCGGTCCGGCGGCTGGTGTTTCCATTGCCGCACACTTCGCGCGCGAGCTTTCCATTCCCAACATCCTTGCATTCGATATGGGGGGCACGACCGCCAAGATTTCTCTCATCAGCGGCGGTGACCCGACGCGGACGACTGAACTTGAAGTCGCGCGCGTGCGTCGCTTCCAGAAGGGGAGTGGCCTCCTTCTGAAGGCGCCCGCCGTGGACCTCATTGAGATCGGTGCCGGTGGAGGGAGCATCGCCGAGGTCAACGAGTTCGGTCTTCTCAATGTCGGTCCGGAGAGCGCGAGTTCTGTCCCCGGGCCCGCCTGCTACGGAAATGGCGGAACATCGGCCACGGTGACCGATGCGGATCTTCTCCTTGGCTATCTCAATGCCGACTACTTCCTCGGCGGAAAGATGAAGTTGCAGGTCGATAAGGCTGCGACAGCGGTCGAGGGCGCGGTCGGGAAGGGCCTCGGCGTCGATACGACACGCGCGGCGCTCAGTGTCTACGAGGTCGTCAACGACAACATGGCCAATGCCGCGTCCGTATATGCCGCCGAGCAAGGCATTGATCTCCGTGGCTTCACGATGCTGGCCTTTGGTGGTGCCGCCCCGGCGCATGTGTGTGATGTGGCGCGGCGTCTGGGCATTCGCGAGGTGCGTGTCCCGGTCGCAGCCGGGGTGCTCTCCGCTCTCGGTTGCCTTGCGTCTCCGGTCTCATTCGACTTCGTGTTTGGCTACATGCGCGAGCTGAAGGACGTCGATTGGGCCGTTGTCAACGAACGCTACGCGGCGCAGGAGAAGGATGGGCGCGCCTATCTCGCCGAAGCCGGCATCACTGAGGGCATCGTCGTCACACGCTCAGCCGACATGCGCTACCTGAGCCAACGCTATGAAGTGAGTGTGCCGTTGCCGTCCGGCCCACTGGGCCCAGACCTGCTCGAGCGCCTGCATGATGACTTCTACGCGGCCTATCGTAAGCACTATGGGCGAGATATTCGCGAGGTGCCTGTGGAAACGGTGAGCTGGCGACTCACCGTATCGAGCGCGGCGCCGAAGCTGCCCGAAAGCTGGCCGAGCCACGGCTCAGCTTCCTCAGACATCACGCCAAAGGCCCGCCGCCCGGTGTCGTTTGTGGGGCAGCCATCTCCAATCGATTGCCCGGTGTATCAGCGCGATCGCCTCCTACCGGGCGCTCGTTTGTCGGGGCCGGCCATCGTCGAGGATCTGGAGTCCACGACAGTGGTGCCTCCTGGAGCAAGCGTCACCGTCGATGCGCTCCGCATGCTCGTGATCTCGCTTCAAGGATGACGCCTATGAGCTCTCCCACTTCTCCTGCCATCGATGCGACGACGCTCACCATGTCGTGGAACAAGCTTCTGTCCATTGTGGATGAGGCTCAGGTCACGCTGTTGCGCACCGCGTTTTCGCGCATCGTCACCGAGGCCTGGGACTTCAGTTGCGCGCTCTTCGACACGCGCGGCGAAATGATCGCGCAGGGGCGGCATGGCCTGCCGTCCTTCCTGGGATGCATGGCTCAAGCGCTGCATGACTTTCTTGCATTCTATCCGCCGGAGACGCTCAAGCCCGGTGATGCCGTTATGACGACGGATCCGTGGATTGGTGCGAGTCAGATCAACGACATATTCCTCGTATCTCCGATCTTCTACAAAGGCCGCATCGTGGCGTACGCGATGAGCGTCTCGCATTCACCCGACGTTGGCGGTCGGCTTCTTTCTGCAGACTCTAGGGAGATATTCGAGGAAGGTTTCCGCCTGCCGATCATCAAGCTTTTCAATGAGGGTGAGCCGAACGAGGATCTCTTTCGCATCATCCGCATGAACGTGCGCGTGCCCGACATTGTCGTAGGTGACATCATGGCTCAGCTCGCGTCGAACACCACGATGACGCAGCGGATGGTGGAGTTTTTGGAGGCGCGCGGGCTCGACGATGCCGATGCCCTGTTTGCCGAGGTATGGCGCCGTTCCGATCAGGCCATGCGGCAAGCCATCTCGACAATCCCGCCGGGAACTTACGGCGCGTCGGTGGAGACGGATGGGTTCACCGAGCCCATCACGCTCAATTGCACGATCACGGTGACGGCAGACGAGATCCACGTCGACTGCACGGGGACTTCGCGACAGCAGGAGTTCGGCATCAACTGCACGAAGCGCTGGTCCTTCGCGGACATTGCGCACGCCTGTATCTGCGTGGCGCATCCCGCAGTGCCCGTGAACGGTGCGATGCTGAAGCGGATCAAGTATACGGTGCCAGAGGGTACGGTCATCAATGCCACGTATCCGGCTGCGCTCGGCGCCCGGGCTCTCGTTGCAATGTACCTTCAAGGCATGATCTTCCAGGCACTTGGCAAAATCGTTCCCGAGCGCGTGATCGCCGAGAGCGGCACGCCGCCTCATCTGACGGCCTATCTCGGCACGGGGAACGGCGGAAGGCGCTACGTCGACATCATGTTCCTGAACGGAGGCATGGGCGCGCGCCCGAACATGGATGGCGTCTCGTCCATCGGTTGGCCGGCAAACATCGCGGGCATTCCCGTCGAGATCACCGAGAACGAGAAGCCGCTGCTCTTCCTCAAGAAGGAGCTCGTGAACGACTCGGGCGGCGCCGGGCGTCAACGCGGTGGACTTGCCGCGGAGCTCATTGTCCGTTCCGAGGCCTCGGAGGCCATTACCATGGGCGTGCGATTGGACCGCCTGCAGCATCCAGCACAGGGAGTGGCAGGCGGAGCCGCCGGAACGCCATCATCCGTGCAGGTCAACAGCAAGCCGGTGCATCCAAAGCGGACGCTGCAGTTGATGCCGGGCGAGGTGTACTCGGTCAGCTGCGCTGGTGGCGGTGGCTATGGCGATCCCACCGAGCGCGATCCGGCGACCGTTCTAAAGGACGTGCAGGGCGGCTACGTGTCCTCGGCCTCTGCCTATGATGTCTATGGCGTCGCGCTCTCATCTGATGGAACATCGGTCGCCGCTGCCGAAACGGATGCGAAGAGGCGTCAGCTCAGGCAGCGCTGAGTGGTGACACAACGCAGACACTGAGCGAAGGACGGCGAGGATGCCGAAGTCCGATAAGACGAAGATGATCCACTTTGCGTGGTTCGGCTGTGCTGGCGCGCACGCGTGGAACACCCAGGCAGGGTCTTTATACGACTGGCGTCGCGGCGATCTCTACATGGAGGTCGCCCGGATCGCGGAACGCGCATTCATGGACATGGTCTTGGTCGCCGACAAGGCCGCGGTGCCGACCGCTTACGGCGGCAGCAACGATTTCTACGTCCGCCATGGCTTCGACATCCACATGGATCCGACGCCGATCCTGGCGATGATGGGCGCGGTGACGAAGCACATTGGTCTCGGCGCGACGCTTTCCACGAGCGCGTATCCACCTTTCCTGCTTGCCCGCCAGATTGCAACCTTGGATCAGCTCAGTGCGGGGCGGACAGCGTGGAACGTCGTGACGTCAGTGAGCAATGCCGTCGCCCAGAACTACGGTCAGGATACGCTCCCGCCCCACGACGAGCGCTATGACATCGCGGACGAGTACATCGATCTCGTGCGCAAGCTCTGGGCGAGCTGGGACCGGGATGCCCTCATACAGGATCGCGAGAAGAATATCTTTGCAGATCCATCCAAGGTGAAGCCCGTCAACTTCTCCGGCAAGTATTACAAGTCGCGCGGGCCATTGAACGTGCCGGCGACGCCCCAGGGTCAGCCCGTGATCGTCCAGGCCGGAACATCAAATCGCGGACAGGAATTTTCTGCGGCGAACGCGGATATGGTGATCGCGCACAAGAACACGCTGGCCGATATGAAGACATACGTGGCGCAGTTCAGAGGCGCCCTGGAAAAGGCCGGCCGCGATCTGTCGAGCTGCAAGGTATTCTTCGCCATCAAGCCCGTCATGGGCGACACGGAGCAGATGGCGAAGGAGGTCTGGCAGCGCAATTATGAGAATTCCAGTGTGGAGGCGGGGCTGAGCTACCTCTCCGACACGCTGAACATCGATCTCTCAAAATTCGATCTCGACAAGCCGCTGCCTCCCGATCTTCCGGTCAGTGGCATGATCGGAAAGCTGCTGCAGCATACTCAGTCGAACAAGCACATGACGCTGCGCGAGATCGCTCGCCACGAAGGTATGTCCGAGACCTATCCTATCTGCGGCACGCCCGAGCAGTGCGCGGACATCATCGAGCACACAGCAAACGAGAGCGGCGCCGACGGCTTTCATTTCCGCCCGGCCGGACCCGGTGGAACGGTCGCCGATATCTACTATCTGACGGAAGTCGCCTCGAAGCTCATGCCGATCCTTCAGC